>NZ_JBYTDD010000001.1:0-430854 GCF_058791055.1 Pseudomonas sp. EU05-FHT14B02
TTCAGCACCACTCAGGCGTTGGTGATGCTGGCTCGCAAGCTTGCTCGGGTGGTATTCGCCTTGCTGAAAGGGCAAAGCGAATATCAGCCAAAAGCCAGTTGAGGGCTTTCCCTCAACCATAGAACCTCCCACATTGAGTCTCTGGTGTATGCAGAATCCGTGAGCACTGAAGACCTGATGTGGGAGCGAGCCTGCTCGCGAATACAGTCTGAAGAATTACAGGGAAGCCTGGCGAACCTGCTTCTCAAGCTCGGCTTTCAACCCCGGTTCCAGCTTGAGCTGCCGCGCCAGCTCATCGAGATAGGCCTTCTCCATGAAGTTTTCCTCGTCCACCATCATCACGCTGGCGATGTACATCTCGGCGGCGATTTCCGGGGAACGGGCGGCGCGGGCGACATCGCTCGGGTCCAGTGGCTTGTTGAGTTCGGCGTGCAGCCAGTGTTGCAGCTCCTGATCGCTGTCGAGACGGATGAATTCGCCTTCGATCAAGGCACGCTCACGCTCATCGACATGACCGTCAGCCTTGGCCGCGGCCACCAGCGCCTTGAGAATCGCCTGACTGTGCAGCTCGACTTGCGCGTCCGGTACGCGGTCCAGGGTTTGCGGTTGTGCACCGGCCGCACCGCCCTGCTGCGCCTGCCAGTTCCCGTAGGCTTTATAGGCCAGCACGCCCAACGCGGCGAGACCGCCGTAGACCGCGACCTTGCCCCCGACTTTACGGGCCTTTTTGCTACCGAGCAGCAAGCCCATGGCGCCTGCCGCCAATGCCCCGCCACTCGCCCCGGAGAGCAAACTGCCGAGGCCTCCGTTGCCACCGCTCGCGCCCTTTTGCTGCGGGCTGCCGGCCTTGTTCTGCAACAGGTCCTGGCCGGACTTGAGTAGTTGATCGAGCAATCCACGGGTATTCATTTACCGCCTCCACAAGACGTTTAACCTGAAACCAAGACCACCAGCCTAAAACGAAAGTGCCCACGCCCCGTGGGCGAGAGTGCTTCCAGATGTTGCACTCCCTCAATGCGCCCATTGCCGCTTGCGCCGACCCATCAGAAAAAACGATATACACTCTCTCCAATCTATAAAAACAGCCCACCGGGTGCTTCCCCATGATGACCTTGCGTCAGATCCGTCATTTCATCGCCGTGGCCGAGACCGGCTCGATCTCGGCCGCCGCACAAACCGCGTTCATTTCCCAGTCGACCCTGACCCTGGCAATCCAGCAACTGGAGGAGGAAATCGGCGTCAGTCTGTTCAGCCGCCATGCCAAGGGCATGACGCTGACCCACCAGGGGCATCAATTCCTGCGTCAGGCGCACTTGATCCTGGCCACAGTGGATAACGCCAAGCGCAGCCTGCAACAGAGCACCGACCAGGTCGCCGGGCAACTGATCGTCGGCGTGACCAGCCTGGTGGCCGGTTATTACCTGGCGGATTTGCTCACCCGTTTCCAGCGTGCCTACCCCAACGTGGAAATCCGCGTGATGGAGGATGAGCGCCCGTACATCGAGCATTTGCTGGTCAGCGGCGAGATCGATGTCGGCGTATTGATCCTGTCCAACCTCGAAGACCGCCACGCATTGCAGACCGAAGTGTTGACCCGCTCGCCGCACCGGCTATGGCTGCCGGCCCAGCACCCGCTGCTGGAACACGACAGCATCAACCTCGCCGACGTGGCCCGCGAGCCATTGATTCAACTGAACGTCGATGAAATGGACCGCAATGCCCAACGTATGTGGTCTGCCGCCTCCCTGCAACCGCGCATCACCCTGCGCACGGCCTCGACCGAAGCGGTGCGAAGCCTTGTGGCCGCTGGCCTGGGCGTATCGATCCAGCCCGACATGACCTATCGCCCCTGGTCACTGGAGGGCGACATCATCGAAGCGCGGCCGATCGCCGACCTCAGCCAGACCCTGGATGTCGGCCTGGCCTGGCGTCGCGGCACCGCGCGGCCGGCACTGGTGGACCCGTTCCTCACGGTCGCACGCGAACAACCCCATGGCGGGCGCAAGCCATCTATTTAATCGAACGCTACCTTCAGTATTTAGTATTTGTTGTCCTCGGGTCCGCGAACTAGTCTTGTTGCATCTAATAAAGACGGCCGGGCCCCAGTCACAGGGAGCGCTGCCATGTCTACACAACAAGCCACACAAAAAACGAGAACCCGAAAAATGGCTGGCGCGCAGACCCCGTTGTTCACCGCCTTGTTGATCGATGGTGAATTAGTCGCAGGGCAAGGCTGTGCCGAACCCATCATCAATCCGGCCACCGGCGAAATCCTGACGCAAATCGCCGAAGCCAGCACCGAACAAGTCGAAGCAGCCATCCTCGCCGCCCACCGCGCCTTTGCCGGTTGGTCGCGGACCACGCCACAACAGCGCTCAAACCTGCTGCTGGACATCGCCAACGCCATCGAAAAAAACGCCGACCATCTCGCCCGTCTCGAAGCCCTGAATTGCGGCAAGCCGCTGCACCTGGCCCGTCAAGATGACCTCAATGCCACAGTCGATGTGTTCCGCTTCTTTGCCGGTGCCGTGCGCTGCCAGACCGGCCAGCTCAGCGGCGAATACCTGCCGGGCTACACCAGCATGGTCCGGCGCGATCCTATCGGGGTCGTGGCGTCGATTGCGCCGTGGAACTACCCGATCATGATGGCCGCGTGGAAAATCGCCCCGGCCCTCGCCGCTGGCAACACCCTGGTGTTCAAGCCGTCGGAACACACGCCGCTGTCGATCCTGGCCCTGGCGCCAGCGCTGGCCGAGATCCTGCCGCGCGGTGTAATCAACATCGTTTGCGGTGGCGGCGAAGGCGTCGGCAGCCACCTGGTGAGCCATCCTAAAGTGCGCATGGTGTCGCTGACCGGCGATATCGTCACCGGCCAAAAAATTCTCCAGGCCGCGTCGAAGACACTCAAGCGCACCCACCTCGAACTCGGCGGCAAGGCCCCGGTGATCGTCTGCAACGATGCCGACATTCAAGCAGTGGTCGAAGGCGTACGCACCTACGGCTACTACAACGCCGGCCAGGATTGCACCGCCGCTTGCCGCATTTACGCCCAGGCCGGGATTCATGACCGCCTGGTGGCCGAACTCGGTGCGGCCGTCAGCAGCCTGCGCTTCGCCGGCAAGCGCGATGCCGACAACGAAATCGGCCCGCTGATCAGTACCCGCCAACGCGACCGCGTAGCCAGTTTCGTCGAACGTGCCTTAGGCCAGCCGCACATCGAGCGGGTGACCGGTGCCGCGGCGCACTCCGGCGCCGGCTTCTATTACCAACCGACCCTGCTCGCCGGTTGCAAGCAAAGTGACGAGATCGTCCAGCGCGAAGTGTTCGGGCCGGTGGTCACCGTGACCCGCTTCGATGAGCTGGAACAAGCGGTGGACTGGGCTAACGACTCGGAATACGGCCTGGCCTCGTCGGTCTGGACCCAGAACCTCGACAAGGCCATGCAAGTCGCGGCGCGCTTGCAGTACGGCTGCACCTGGATCAACAGCCACTTCATGCTGGTCAGCGAAATGCCCCACGGCGGCTTGAAACGCTCGGGCTACGGCAAGGACCTGTCCAGCGATTCGCTTCAGGACTACAGCGTGGTGCGACACATCATGGCCCGCCATGGCGAGCATCTCTGACTACGCTTATAACAAGCCTCCAACGGCATGCTTCACCACGTTCACAACTGCCCCGACCATAATTTAAAGAAGAGGGAATTCCCATGTTCGTGCACAAGACCGCACTGCTCAGTGCAATCACCACCGCGCTGCTGGCCAGCGCCAGTGTTCAGGCCGCCGAGCCGCTCAAAGCTGTCGGGGCGGGCGAAGGCCAACTGGATATTGTGGCCTGGCCCGGCTACATCGAACGTGGCGAGAGCGACAAGGCCTACGACTGGGTGACCGGTTTCGAGAAGGAAACCGGCTGCAAGGTCAACGTCAAGACCGCCGCCACCTCCGATGAAATGGTCAGCCTGATGGCCAAGGGCGGCTACGACCTGGTCACGGCGTCCGGCGATGCCTCCCTGCGCCTGATCGTCGGCAAGCGCGTGCAGCCGATCAACACCGCGTTGATCCCGAACTGGAAGAACCTCGACCCGCGCCTCAAGGATGCCCCCTGGTACGTGGTCAACAAACAGACCTATGGCACCCCTTATCAATGGGGCCCGAACGTGCTGATGTACAACACCAACGTATTCAAGACCGCGCCCACCAGCTGGGGCGTGTTATTCAACGCGGAAAACCTGCCGGACGGCAAGCCGAACAAGGGTCGCGTGCAGGCCTATGACGGCCCGATCTACATCGCCGACGCGGCGCTGTACCTGAAGTCAGCCAAACCGGAACTGGGCATCCAGAACCCGTACGAACTGACCGAAGCCCAGTACAAGGCCGTGCTCGATCTGCTGCGTGCCCAGCAGCCGTTGATCCACCGCTACTGGCACGACACCACCGTGCAAATGAGCGACTTCAAGAACGAAGGCGTGGTCGCCTCCGGTGCCTGGCCGTATCAGGTCAACGGCCTGATGAACGAGAAGCAGCCAATCGCCTCGACAATCCCGAAAGAAGGCGCCACCGGATGGGCCGACACCACCATGCTGCATGCCGAAGCCAAGCACCCCAATTGCGCCTACAAGTGGATGGACTGGTCGCTGCAACCGAAAGTCCAGGGTGACGTAGCGGCCTGGTTCGGTTCGTTGCCAGCGGTGCCGGCAGCGTGCCAGGGCAGTGAATTGCTCGGCGCCGAAGGCTGCAAGACCAACGGTTTCGACCAGTTCGACAAGATCGCCTTCTGGAAAACCCCGCAGGCTGAAGGCGGCAAGTTCGTGCCGTACAGCCGCTGGACCCAAGACTACATCGCGATCATGGGCGGTAGATAACCCGCCCTCCCCTGTGGGAGCGAGCTTGCTCGCGATGGGGGCATTACAGTCAATATTGTTGCTGACTGACACTCCGCCATCGCGAGCAAGCTCGCTCCCACAGAAGTGCAGAAACCCGATGTTCGTTTTTCAGAAGTCCAGGCAGGGCCGCTGCGACGGCCTTCGCCTTTTTGGAGCACCGCACCATGACGCTTGCAGTCCAGTTCACCAACGTTTCCCGTCAATTCGGCGAAGTGAAAGCCGTAGACCGGGTTTCCATCGACATCCAGGACGGCGAGTTTTTCTCCATGCTGGGGCCGTCCGGCTCGGGCAAGACCACCTGTTTGCGCCTGATTGCCGGTTTTGAACAACCGAGCGCGGGCTCCATCCGTATTCATGGCGAGGAGGCCGCCGGCCTGCCGCCGTACCAGCGTGACGTGAACACCGTGTTCCAGGATTACGCGTTGTTCCCACACATGAACGTTCGCGACAACGTCGCCTACGGCTTGAAAGTCAAAGGCGTCGGCAAGGCCGAACGTCTCAAGCGCGCCGAAGAGGCCCTCGACATGGTCGCCCTCGGTGGCTACGGCGAGCGTAAGCCGGTGCAACTCTCCGGCGGTCAGCGCCAGCGTGTGGCCCTGGCACGCGCCCTGGTCAATCGTCCACGAGTGCTGCTGCTCGACGAACCCCTCGGCGCCCTCGACCTGAAGTTACGCGAGCAAATGCAGGGCGAGCTGAAGAAGCTGCAACGCCAGCTCGGCATCACCTTCATTTTCGTCACCCACGACCAGACCGAAGCCTTGTCGATGTCCGACCGCGTGGCCGTATTCAACAAGGGCCGCATCGAACAAGTCGATAGTCCGCGCAACCTGTACATGAAACCGGCCACCACCTTCGTGGCGGAATTCGTTGGCACCTCCAACGTGATTCGCGGCGATCTGGCCAAGCAACTCAGTGGCAATCCGCAGCCATTTTCGATTCGCCCGGAACACGTGCGATTCGCCGAAGGCCCGCTGGCCAGCCACGAAATCGAAGTCAGCGGACTGCTGCACGATATCCAGTACCAGGGCAGTGCGACTCGCTATGAGCTGAAACTGGAAAACGGCCAGACCCTGAACATCAGCAAGGCCAACAACCAGTGGCTGGACACCAGTGCACAGCACCAGACCGGACAGCGCATCAGCGCACGCTGGGCGCGCGAGGCAATGATTCCGTTACACGACACCGTTGCAGGCGGGGTGTGAGATGAGCACCTTGGCTATTTCTCAAACCTCGTCAGGCGGCTCGCCGTTGCGCAGGTTTTCCAACCTGCTGTATCGCCGGCCGAACCTGTACCTGTCGATGCTGCTGGTGCCGCCGTTGCTGTGGTTCGGCGCGATCTACCTGGGTTCATTGCTGGTCTTGCTGTGGCAAGGTTTCTACACCTTCGATGACTTCACCATGGCGGTCACCCCTGACCTGACCCTGGCGAACTTTACCGCGCTGTTCCAGCCGTCGAACTTCGACATCATCCTGCGCACCCTGGGCATGGCGATTGCCGTATCGATTGCCAGCGCCATCGTTGCGTTCCCGATTGCCTATTACATGGCGCGCTATACCACCGGCAAGACCAAGGCGTTTTTCTACATCGCAGTGATGATGCCGATGTGGGCCAGTTACATCGTCAAGGCCTACGCCTGGACACTGCTGCTGGCCAAGGGCGGCGTGGCGCAGTGGTTCGTGCAGCACCTGGGGCTGGAGCCGTTCCTGCAGTTCGTACTGGGCATTCCGGGAGTTGGCGGTAGCACCTTGTCGACCTCACACCTGGGGCGCTTCATGGTGTTCGTCTACATCTGGCTGCCGTTCATGATCCTGCCGATCCAGGCCTCGCTGGAACGCCTGCCGCCTTCGCTGCTGCAAGCCTCCGCCGACCTCGGCGCCAAGCCGCGCCAGACCTTCATGCAGGTGATTCTGCCGCTGTCGATCCCGGGCATTGCGGCCGGTTCCATCTTCACTTTCTCGCTGACCCTGGGCGACTTCATCGTGCCGCAACTGGTCGGCCCGCCCGGCTACTTCGTCGGCAGCATGGTGTACGCCCAGCAAGGCGCGATCGGCAACATGCCGATGGCCGCTGCCTTCACCCTGGTGCCGATCGTGCTGATCGCCATTTACCTGTCCATCGTCAAACGACTGGGGGCCTTCGATGCACTCTGACAAAGCTTCCCTCGGCCTGCGCCTCGCCGCCTGGGGTGGGTTGGTATTCCTGCACTTCCCGATCCTGATCATCTTCCTGTACGCCTTCAACACCGAAGACGCGGCGTTCAGCTTTCCACCCAAGGGTTTCACCTGGAAGTGGATCGGCGTGGCGTTCTCGCGGCCGGACGTACTCGAGGCCATCAAGCTGTCGTTGCAGATCGCCTCGATTGCCACCCTGATCGCCATGGTCCTTGGCACATTGGCTTCGGCCGCGTTGTACCGCCGGGACTTCTTCGGCAAACAAGGCATCTCGCTGATGCTGATCCTGCCGATTGCCCTGCCGGGGATCATCACCGGGATCGCGTTGCTGGCGACCTTCAAGACCCTGGGAATCGAGCCGGGGATGTTCACCATCATCGTCGGCCACGCGACCTTCTGTGTGGTGATCGTCTACAACAACGTCATCGCCCGCTTGCGCCGCACCTCACACAGCTTGATCGAGGCATCGATGGACCTTGGCGCCGACGGCTGGCAGACCTTTCGCTACATCATCCTGCCGAACCTCGGCTCGGCATTGCTGGCCGGCGGCATGCTGGCGTTTGCCCTGTCGTTTGACGAAATCATCGTCACCACCTTCACCGCCGGCCATGAACGCACCCTGCCGCTATGGCTGCTCAACCAGCTAAGCCGCCCACGGGACGTACCGGTGACCAACGTCGTGGCGATGCTGGTGATGCTGGTGACCATGCTGCCGATCCTCGGCGCTTATTACCTGACCCGTGGTGGTGAGAGCGTGGCGGGGAGTGGCGGTAAGTAACCAATAACCAACATCTCCTGTAGGAGCGAGCTTGCTCGCGAAAAACGTTAACGATGAC
Organism: Pseudomonas sp. EU05-FHT14B02; assembly: GCF_058791055.1. Taxonomy (NCBI): domain Bacteria; kingdom Pseudomonadati; phylum Pseudomonadota; class Gammaproteobacteria; order Pseudomonadales; family Pseudomonadaceae; genus Pseudomonas; species Pseudomonas sp. EU05-FHT14B02. The sequence goes on from NZ_JBYTDD010000001.1 coordinate 7,888, forward strand.
AAGGGTTGCCTGGATGCACGCGGCGCCCTTGCATCCTTCGCGAGCAAGCTCGCTCCTACAGGTCCGGGTTCCGACAGAACAATAAAAGCGCCAAAGAGGACATGAACATGCAAACCAAACTCCTGATCAACGGCCAACTGCTCGACGGCGAAGGCCCCGCCCAACCTGTGTACAACCCGGCGCTGGGTAGTGTGCTGGTAGAAATCAACGAAGCCAGCGAAACCCAGGTCGATGCCGCCGTGCGCGCCGCCGACGCTGCGTTCGACAGCTGGTCGCATACCCCGCCGAAAGAGCGCTCGCTGCTGCTGCTCAAACTCGCCGATGCCATCGAAGCCCACGGCGAAGAACTGGCCAAACTGGAATCGAACAACTGCGGCAAGCCTTACAGCGCTGCGCTGAACGACGAGATCCCGGCAATTGCCGACGTGTTCCGTTTCTTCGCCGGCGCCAGCCGCTGCATGAGTGGTTCGGCCGGTGGCGAATACTTGCCGGGTCACACCTCGATGATCCGTCGAGATCCGGTGGGCGTGATCGCCTCCATTGCGCCGTGGAACTACCCATTGATGATGGTCGCCTGGAAAATCGCCCCGGCCCTCGCCGCCGGTAATACCGTGGTGCTCAAACCGTCGGAACAGACTCCCCTGACAGCCCTGCGCCTGGCTGAACTGGCGTCGGATATCTTCCCGGCCGGCGTACTCAACCTGGTGTTCGGCCGTGGCCCTACTGTCGGCAGCCCATTGGTCACTCACCCGAAAGTGCGCATGGTGTCGCTGACCGGTTCGATTGCCACCGGTTCGAACATCATTTCCAGCACCGCCGACACCGTCAAACGCATGCACATGGAACTGGGCGGCAAAGCCCCGGTGATCATCTTCGACGACGCCGACATCGATGCCGCCGTCGAAGGCATTCGCACCTTCGGTTTCTACAACGCAGGCCAGGACTGCACCGCCGCCTGCCGCATCTATGCCCAGGAAGGCATCTACGAGAAGTTCGTGGAGAAGCTCGGCGCCGCCGTCAGCAGCATCAAGTACGGCTTGCAGGATGATCCGTCGACCGAACTCGGCCCGCTGATTACCGCACAACACCGCGACCGCGTTGCCGGCTTCGTCGAGCGCGCCATCGCCCAGCCGCACATCCGCTTGATCACTGGCGGCAAGGCGGTTGAAGGCAGTGGTTTCTTCTTTGAGCCGACCGTGCTGGCCGATACGCAGCAGGATGACGAAATCGTCCGCCGCGAAGTGTTCGGACCAGTGGTGTCGGTAACCAAATTCACCGATGAAGCCCAAGTGCTGGGCTGGGCCAACGATTCGGACTACGGCCTGGCCTCCTCCGTGTGGACCACCGACGTCGGCCGCGCCCATCGCCTGTCAGCACGTTTGCAGTACGGCTGCACCTGGGTGAATACGCACTTCATGCTGGTTAGCGAAATGCCCCACGGCGGTCAGAAACTGTCGGGCTATGGCAAGGACATGTCCATGTATGGGCTGGAGGACTACACCGTTGTGCGGCATGTGATGTTCAAGCACTAAGAAAAGCATCGCCTGTAGGAGCGAGCTTGCTCCGGGCGGCGTTCCGACGATGGACGTCAACGTTGACGCGGGGATCCTGACGCCCCGCGGTGTCCTCAGGTTTTTCGCGAGCAATCGAACGTCGACCGGCTGCTCCTGCAGCGAATGGGTCACCTCGGTTTCAAGGCAGAAACCGGCAGTACGCACCACCAGGCTCCACCCCAAAGAAGACAAAACAATAACCACCGATCCGGGCGGTGCCTTCAAGGCCCCGTCACGGTTTCGGACATCCGAAATCTGCCGATTTTCCGGAGCTATCACACATGAGTGCATCACCTGATCTCTCTGTAGCCCTTGCCGACAGCGATGCCGAGCAACTACGCAAACTGGGTTACACCTCCAATTTCAATCGCAGCATGAGCCTGTGGGAAAACTTCGCCCTGGGCTTCACCTACCTGTCCCCGGTGGTCGGGGTGTATACCCTGTTCGGCCTGTGCCTGGCCGCAGGCGGGCCACCAATGTTCTGGGCCTATTTGCTGGTCGGTTGCGGCCAATTACTGGTGTGCCTGATCTTCGGTGAAGTGGTTTCGCAGTTCCCGATTTCCGGTGGCGTGTACCCGTGGGCTCGTCGCTTGGTTGGCAAACGGTGGGCGTGGATGGTCGGCTGGATCTACTCCATCGCCCTGTGCGTCACTATCGCGGCGGTTGCCGTGGGAGCCGGTCCGTACCTAGCCGCCATGATGGGCTTTGAACCGAACAACAACACCAACATTGTCATCGCCCTGGTGCTGACGCTGTTCGCCACCCTGGTCAACCTCAGTGGCACCAAAGTGCTGGCGCGCATTGCCATGTTCGGCTTCCTCTGCGAACTGGTGGGCGCGGTGATCGTCGGCGTTTACCTGCTTATTTTCGAGCGTCATCAACCCATCAGCGTGTTGTTCAACACCTTCGACATCAGCGTCGACGGCTCGTACCTGCCGGCCTTCCTCACAGCGTCGTTGGCGGGGATGTTCCTGTATTACGGCTTCGAGGCTTGCGGCGATGTGGCCGAAGAAACCCCGAACCCGAGCAAGAAAATCCCGGTGGCCATGCGCATGACCATCTACATCGGCGGCATCGCAGCGATGTTCGCCTGCCTGGCGCTGATCCTCGCCGTGCCGGACATGCAAGCGGTGATCAACGGCACCGACAAGGACCCGGTCACCACCATCCTCAACAACGCCTTCGGCCCGGTTGGTTCGAAAGTGGTGATGGGTGTGGTGATGATCTCCTTCATCTCCTGCGTGATCAGCCTGCAAGCGGCGGCCAGTCGTCTGCTGTATTCCTACGCCCGTGACGAAATGCTCATCGGCAGCCGACTGCTGAAGAAGATTTCCCCTACGACTCAGGTTCCAGTTGCCGCGCTGTTCGTGTCCGGTGTCCTGCCGGCACTCATCATCATCCTCGGCTTCTTCCTGCAAGACGCGGTCGCCACCATCGTCAGTTTCGCGGCCATCGGCATCTACCTGGCGTTCCAGATGATCGTACTCGCGGCCCTGTACGCCCGCATGAAGGGCTGGAAACCGAGCGGCAAATTCACTCTCGGCGCCTGGGGCTGGGCGGTGAACATCGGCGCGCTGGTCTATGGTGTCGGTGCCATCATCAACATGGCCTGGCCACGCACCCCGGATGCCGCGTGGTACATCAACTACGCGATGGTGCTAAGTACCGCCATCGTAATTGGCCTGGGCCTGCTCTATATGTGGATCGCCAAGCCGTATGACCACGGTACGGCGCCTGCGGGGGACGCCTGGAAGGTTACTCACTAATGAAAATCGCCCCGGGACCAAGTGCGATCTCGGGGCGAGTTCTGTCCAGTGCAAAAACAGGAACTTCCTATAGGCACAGCCTGCCTGAAAAACCCTCGATTCCTACAACACGCGTCGCCAGAGTAGACTTGGCGCCGCGAGCGCCTGACCGATAGGCTTTGTTCCGTCGCTGCCAAATCAGCGGCCCGGAGTCGAAGCCGGAACAAGTCAAAACGGTGCTCGTGTGCCCCCATAGAACTGTGGCTGTTTTATGCCTTCAGTTCTGCATTATGGCGGGCCGTGTGGCGCGGGCCTTTCGGCTTCCGTTTTGACTTGGAAGTGTCCCGACTTCGAACGCCACTCGGTCCGCCACCCAACCTGTCGAAGGGTTGGTGGCGACTTTCCAAGCCAAAACGGAAATCACGTCATGCCAATGCATCCTCAAGGCTCGCCTCTTCCCTATTTCGATCCCACTGTCTTCACCCGCCACAACCGCTTCCTCCACACTTTCATGCAAGACAATCAAGCCTGGTTCTGTGCCCAGGATCTGGGTCGCCTGATGGGCAAATCACTCAATGAACGCTTGACCCTGAAACTCGACGCAGACCAACGTCGCACCGTCTGGCTGCGCAAAGACGGCAAAACGGTCGAAACCCTGATGGTCAGCGAATCAGGCATGTACGCCCTGTTGGTTCACCACTTCGTCCCGGAAAACCGCAACCTGCGCCAATGGCTGAGCAACGAAGTCATACCTTCGCTGCGTGATGCGAAATCAGAGCCTGTGGAGAACCTGCCAAGCCTGAGTTCCTTGAATTGGGCCGGAGTTTCGGTGCCCTTGCTGCATTACCAGCACCACGCCTGGATCAAGTGGCGAGACATGCCTGATTTGATGCAGGTGCAACGTCCCTTCCCAATCGCTGGCACTTGTCGTTGAAGGGATAAATCGAGCCGATCAAAAAGGGAAACTGTAGGAGCGAGCCTGCTCGCGATGGACTCAAAGACACCGCGTACATCCAGAATGGACGCGTCATCGTTAACGACCATCGCGAGCAGGCTCGCTCCTACATTACTGCTCCAGGTCCACTCAAAACCGCGAAACACTCCTCATCGCGTCCACCAGATACCTCATCGCAATCCTGTCGCTCTCCGACAGCTCCCGATAGCGTTCCACCAGTTTCATTTCCTCGCTATTGAGCCGGCGCCTTCTTCGCCCCAGGGCCAGACACGGAAAAATCCCCAACATTTCGGTGATGCCTTGTACTTTCGACATGGACGATGTCCTTCTAAACGTCAAAGAAAACTGCAAAAAACCGCATCGCCCTACCTCTTTTCGGCAGCCGCATCGTGCCGACTGAACCGCACCGGTCTTTCGGGCTTAAACCGGTCATGTGCACAGAATAGAAATAATCCGGGCGCTGAAAAGCGGTTTTTAGAGTAATTAGTCGAAAAAAGCAGAAATGCCCTCTAAATCAGAAACCCCTGTCGGAATTGTTTCCCGACATGTCTTGTTTCATTGCCGAGCCAGCGCAGTGCCATCAATCAATTTTGCTCCGCATTCGAACGGTTTAAGCTGTCGAGCATCTGTTTAAAAGTCCGTTGCGTTTGGCCGAAGGCATGTCCGAACCGATATTTCTGATCCAGCACGTGCCAGGAACGGCGCGGGATTGCTCACGACAGGTTGTATTTATGCACCGCAGGAACTTGCTCAAAGCCTCCATGGCCATCGCGGCCTACACCGGTTTGTCCGCCACGGGCCTGTTGGCCGCCAAGGCCTGGGCCGCCAGCGGTGGCACCGCTGATGGCGAGGCCACCGCGTTCGATTTCGAGGCGCTGAAGCTCCAGGCCAAACAGCTCGCCAGCAATCGCTACCAGGACACCAAGCAACAATTGCCGCCGACCCTGGCGACCATGACGCCGCAGAACTTCAATGCGATTCGCTACGACGGCAATCATTCGTTGTGGAAAGAAAACAACGGGCAGCTGGACGTGCAGTTCTTCCACGTCGGCATGGGGTTCAAGCAGCCGGTGCGCATGTACAGCGTCGATCCGAAAACCCGGATGGCCCGCGAGGTGCATTTCCGCCCGTCGCTGTTCAACTATGAAAACACCACGGTCGACACCGCACAGCTCAAGGGCGATCTGGGTTTCTCCGGCTTCAAGCTGTTCAAGGCCCCGGAACTGGACAAGCATGATGTCGTGTCTTTCCTTGGCGCCAGTTACTTCCGTGCGGTGGACGCCACCGGCCAGTACGGTTTGTCGGCCCGCGGTCTGGCGATCGACACCTACGCCAAGAAACGCGAAGAGTTTCCCGACTTCACCAAGTTCTGGTTCGAGACTCCGAACAAGGACAGCACCCGCTTCGTGGTCTACGCCCTCCTCGACTCGCCGAGCGCCACCGGTGCCTACCGCTTCGATATCGACTGCCAGGCCGAGCGCGTGGTGATGGAGGTCGATGCCCACGTCAACGCACGCACCGCCATCGACCAGTTGGGCATCGCGCCGATGACCAGCATGTTCAGTTGCGGCACCCACGAGCGCCGGATGTGCGACACCATTCACCCGCAAATCCACGACTCCGACCGCCTGGCCATGTGGCGCGGTAACGGCGAGTGGATCTGTCGCCCGCTGAACAACCCGGCCACCCTGCAATTCAATGCCTTCGCCGATACCGACCCGAAGGGCTTCGGCCTGGTGCAGACCGACCATGAGTTCGCCAGCTATCAGGACACCGTCGATTGGTACAGCCGTCGCCCAAGCCTGTGGGTAGAACCGACCACGGCGTGGGGCGAAGGCTCGGTCGATCTGCTGGAGATCCCGACAACCGGCGAGACCATGGACAACATCGTCGCCTTCTGGACGCCGAAGAAACCGGTGGCGGCCGGCGACTCGCTGAACTATGGCTACAAGCTGTACTGGAGCGCATTGCCGCCAGTCGGAACGCCGCTGGCACGGGTCAATGCGACCCGCTCCGGGATGGGCGGCTTCACCGAAGGCTGGGCGCCGGGCGAACACTATCCGCCAGTCTGGGCCCGTCGTTTTGCCGTGGACTTCACCGGCGGTGGCCTGGACCGCTTGCCTGAAGGCGCGGGCATCGAGCCTGTAGTCACTTGCTCTAACGGCGAGGTCAAGGATTTCAGCGTTCTCAAGCTCGATGACATCAAGGGCTACCGCATCCTGTTTGACTGGTACCCGACCAATGACAGCGTCGAGCCTGTCGAACTGCGCCTGTTCATCCGCACCAACGACCGCACGCTGAGTGAAACCTGGTTGTACCAGTACTTCCCGCCAGCACCGGACAAGCGCAAATACCCCTGATGACCGGGTAGCACCCCGCCACCATTCGGTTTTCCGAACGCGACCTGACGGTCGGTTCGGTTAACCGGATCACTTCACTGGAGTTTCATCGCAAAAAATATTTAATTTCCTTACAAATCAATACTTTGACTAATCATGACTGGTCTGGCACGAGTCATGCTCTACACTTCTTCGACGAATGTCCTTTGCGCCGACTCATCGTAGCGCTCAGGTGTTTTGCAGCACAAAAGGGCCGATGAACTGGCTCCATAAAAAAAACAAAGTCGAGGAAAATTTGATGCGCATCGTTCCCCATATCCTGGGCGCAGCCATTGCTGCCGCTCTGATCAGCACGCCAGTTTTCGCCGCCGAACTCACCGGCACCCTGAAGAAGATCAAAGAGTCCGGCACCATCACCCTGGGCCATCGCGACGCTTCCATTCCGTTTTCCTATATCGCGGATGCTTCCGGCAAACCGGTCGGCTACTCCCACGACATCCAGCTGAAAGTCGTCGAAGCGCTGAAAAAAGACCTCGACATGCCGAACCTCCAGGTCAAGTACAACCTGGTGACTTCGCAAACCCGTATCCCGCTGGTGCAGAACGGCACCGTGGACCTCGAGTGCGGCTCCACCACCAACAACGTCGAGCGTCAGCAGCAAGTTGACTTCTCCGTTGGCATCTTCGAAATCGGTACTCGTCTGCTGTCCAAGGCAGACTCCAAGTACAAGGATTTCCCTGATCTGGCCGGCAAGAACGTCGTGACCACCGCCGGCACCACGTCCGAGCGCATCCTCAAAGCGATGAACGCCGACAAGCAGATGGGCATGAACGTCATCTCCGCCAAAGACCACGGCGAGTCCTTCCAGATGCTGGAAACCGGCCGCGCAGTGGCCTTCATGATGGACGACGCCCTGCTGGCCGGTGAAGCAGCCAAAGCCAAGAAGGCAAGTGACTGGGCCGTTACCGGCACTCCACAGTCCTACGAAATCTACGGCTGCATGGTGCGCAAAGGCGACGAGCCGTTCAAAAAGGCTGTGGATGACGCCATCAAGGCCACCTACGCTTCGGGCGAGATCAACAAGATCTACGAAAAATGGTTCATGCAACCGATCCCGCCAAAAGGCCTGAACCTGAACTTCCCAATGAGCGACGAACTCAAGGCCCTGATCGCCAAACCGACTGATAAAGCGGCTGACGACAAGAAGTCCTGATTTCTGACTAACCTTATCTCCTGAGAGGGCCTTGACCCTTTCAGGAGGTGGTCAATTCCTGCTGGCATTTTTGGAAACACTCGAACCGGTGGCTGTCGAGCCGAGCGCGTGTGCCTGTCCCTCAAGGACAGGAGGGAACGGAGCTTCCCCCAAGCGGGCACTTGTACATCGATTGAACTGAGGGGAGACCCTAATGAATTACAACTGGGACTGGGGCGTGTTCTTCAAGTCCACCGGCGTGGGCAGCGAGACCTATTTGGACTGGTACGTGACCGGTCTGGCCTGGACCATCGCCATCGCCATCGCGGCCTGGATCATCGCCCTGACACTGGGCTCGATCCTGGGCGTCATGCGTACCGTGCCGAACCGCATCGTATCGGGCATCGCCACCTGCTACGTCGAACTCTTCCGTAACGTGCCGCTGCTGGTTCAGCTGTTCATCTGGTACTTCCTGGTACCCGACCTGCTGCCGGCCGACCTGCAAGAGTGGTACAAGCAGGATCTGAACCCAACCACCTCGGCCTTCCTCAGCGTCGTCGTGTGCCTGGGCCTGTTCACTACCGCCCGGGTTTGCGAACAGGTGCGCACCGGTATCCAGGCCCTGCCAAAAGGCCAGGAATCCGCCGCCCGCGCCATGGGTTTCAAGCTGCCGCAGATCTACTGGAACGTGCTGCTGCCCCAGGCCTACCGGATCATCATTCCACCGCTTACCTCGGAATTCCTGAACGTCTTCAAGAACACCTCCGTGGCCTCGCTGATCGGTTTGATGGAGCTGCTCGCGCAGACCAAGCAGACCGCCGAGTTCTCCGCCAACCTGTTCGAAGCCTTCACCCTGGCAACGCTGATCTACTTCACCCTGAACATGAGCCTGATGTTGCTGATGCGCGTGGTCGAGAAGAAAGTCGCCGTACCGGGCCTGATTTCCGTAGGGGGTAAATGATGGAATTCGACTTCTCGGGCATCATCCCGTCCCTGCCGGGCCTGTGGAACGGCATGATCATGACCCTCAAGCTGATGGCCATGGGCGTGATCGGCGGCATCATCCTGGGCACCATCCTGGCGTTGATGCGTCTGTCCCACAACAAAGTGCTGTCGAACATCGCCGGCGCGTACGTTAACTATTTCCGCTCGATCCCCTTGCTGCTGGTGATCACCTGGTTCTACCTGGCGGTACCGTTCGTGCTGCGCTGGATCACCGGCGAAGACACGCCGATCGGCGCGTTCGCCTCGTGCATCGTGGCCTTCATGATGTTCGAAGCGGCGTACTTCTGCGAAATCGTCCGCGCCGGTGTGCAGTCGATTCCCAAGGGCCAGATGGGCGCTGCCCAGGCGCTGGGCATGAGTTACGGGCAGATGATGCGCCTGATCATCCTGCCTCAAGCGTTCCGCAAGATGACGCCGCTGTTGCTGCAACAGAGCATCATCCTGTTTCAGGACACCTCGCTGGTCTACGCCGTCGGTCTGGTGGACTTCCTCAATGCTTCGCGCGCCAGTGGCGACATCATTGGCCGCTCCAATGAGTTCCTGATTTTCGCGGGTCTCGTGTACTTCATCATCAGCTTTGCCGCCTCGCAGCTGGTCAAGCGTCTGCAAAAAAGGTTCGCCGTATGATCTCTATCAAAAGCATCAACAAGTGGTATGGGGACTTCCAGGTACTGACTGATTGCAGCACCGAGGTCAAGAAAGGCGAAGTGATCGTGGTGTGCGGGCCGTCCGGTTCCGGCAAGTCGACCCTGATCAAGTGCGTCAACGCCCTGGAACCGTTCCAGAAAGGCGACATCGTGGTCGACGGCACCTCCATCGCCGACCCGAAGACCAACCTGCCGAAACTGCGCTCGCGCGTGGGCATGGTGTTCCAGCACTTCGAGTTGTTCCCGCACCTGACCATCACCGAAAACCTGACCATCGCGCAGATCAAGGTGTTGGGCCGCAGCAAGGAAGATGCCACCAAGAAAGGCCTGCAACTGCTCGAACGCGTCGGTCTCTCGGCTCACGCCCACAAGCACCCGGGCCAACTGTCCGGTGGTCAGCAGCAGCGTGTGGCGATTGCCCGCGCGCTGGCGATGGACCCGATCGTCATGCTGTTCGACGAACCGACCTCGGCGCTCGACCCGGAAATGGTCAACGAAGTGCTCGACGTGATGGTGCAACTGGCCCACGAAGGCATGACCATGATGTGCGTGACCCACGAAATGGGCTTCGCCCGTAAAGTGGCCGACCGCGTGATTTTCATGGACCAGGGCAAGATCATCGAAGACTGCAAGAAAGAAGAGTTCTTCGGTGACATCAATGCCCGCGCGGAGCGTACGCAGCACTTCCTCAACAAGATTCTGCAGCACTAAGAGCTGTACGCCCCTCCCCCTGTAGGAGCGAGCTTGCTCGCGATGTACTCAAAGGCACCGCGTACATCCAGGATGAACGCGTCATCGTTGACGACCATCGCGAGCAAGCTCGCTCCTACAGATAGGCGGGCAAGCGCTGGTTGACCCAAGGCATCTGTGATGAAATGCGACCCCACTCTTTATCGCGCCACGTCGCCATCACTCGCCGTGAAACCCCGTCTGGTTCGTCATTTGTTCCTGCCGCCGCTGATCATCGCCATGATGATCGGCCTGGGCTATATCGGCTTCTGGATCAGTGAGCGCTACGGCATCCGCAGCCTCAGCGAAAACGGCCAGCGCCAGCTGGAACTGCACGCGCGCGCCGTCGAAAGCGAAATCAGCAAATACACATACCTGCCCAGCCTGCTGGAACTCGAAACCAGCGTTTCGCAGTTGCTGGCCGACCCGAACCCGGAACACCGGCAGATGGTCAACGATTACCTCGAGGGCCTGAACCGGCGCAGCCGCAGTCGGGCCATCTACGTGATGGACACCACCGGTCGCGTCATGGCCACCAGCAACTGGCGCGATGTCGACAGTTACCTGGGTGAAGACCTGTCCTTTCGCGCCTATTTCCAGAACGCCGTGCGCGGTCAGCCGGGGCGTTTCTACGGTATCGGCAGCACCAACGGCGAACCCGGTTACTACCTGGCCCATGGCCTGGAAGAACACGGCAAGATCATCGGCGTAGCCGTGGTCAAGGTTCGCCTGGAAGCCATGGAAGAACGCTGGCAACGGGCTCGCCTGGAAGCCTTCGTCAGCGACGAAAACGGCATCATCATTCTTTCCAGCGATCCGGCGCGGCGCTTGAAATCGGTGGTGCCGCTGAGCGAAGAAACCAAGGAAAAACTCGCCCGCAGCCTGCAGTACTACTGGTTCCCGCTCAACGAACTGCAGCCGCTGGCCCGGGAAACCCTGTCCGAAGGCGTCGAAAAACTCACGTTCCCGGCCAACAGCGAGCTGGTGTCCGACGATGAAAACATCAGCTATCTGGCGCAAACCCGGCCCTTGAGCGATACGCCGTGGAATTTCACCCTGCTCACGCCACTCCAGGACTTGCGCCGCGAAGCGATCAACCAGGGGATCCTGGTGGCCGTGGCGTTTGCCCTCCTGGCGTTCCTTTTGATCGCCTGGAACGAGCGGCGCAAGGTGATTGCCACCCGCCTCGCAGCCCGGGAAGCCTTGCAGGAAGCCAACAATCAGCTGGAGCGTCGGATTACCGAACGCACCACCGACCTGCGCGCCAGCAACGAACGGCTCAAGGGCCAGATCCGCGAGCGCCGGCTCGCCGAAGAGACTTTGCGTCGCGCCCAGGATGAACTGGTACAGGCCGGAAAACTCGCGGCCATCGGCCAGATGTCCACCAGCATCGCCCACGAACTGAACCAGCCGCTGGCGGCGCTGCGCACCTTGTCCGGCAATACCGTGCGCTTCCTCGAACGCGGCCAGCTCGACGTGGCCAGCACCAACCTCAAGACTATCAACGAATTGATCGACCGCATGGGCCGGATCACCGCCAGCCTGCGCTCGTTCGCCCGGCGCGGAGACGACAAAGGCCAGGCCTGCCTCGGCAAAGCGGTGGACGCGGCCCTGCAATTGCTAGGCGCCCGGGTGGAAAATATTCAGCTCCAATTACACCGCGACTTCACCGATGTACAGGTACAGATCGACCAGACCCGCCTGGAGCAGATTCTGGTCAACCTGATCGGTAACGCCCTCGACGCCATGCAAGCGCAGCCGCAACCCGAGCTGTGGCTCGAAGGCGAAGCGTTCGATGGCAAATACCGCCTGCGGGTCCGTGACAATGGCCACGGCATCGACGCCGAAGCGCGCAAGCACCTGTTCGAACCGTTTTTCACCACCAAACCCGGCGAACAGGGCCTGGGCCTGGGCCTGACCCTTTCCGCCAGCCTCGCCGCCGCCACCGGTGGCCACCTGGGTGTCGAGCACCCGGCCAGCGGTGGTACTGCATTCGTCCTCAGTTTACCGTTGGTAAGCCCCACTCCCGCCGAGCCAATATGAACAACGACCTTAGTGTATTGATCGTCGAAGACGACCCCCATGTGCTGCTCGGCTGCCAACAGGCGCTGACCCTGGAAGACATTCCCTGCATTGGCGTGGGCAGCGCCGAAGAAGCCCTGGAGCGGGTCGGCGACAACTTCGCCGGCATCGTCGTCAGCGACATCCGCCTGCCGGGCATCGATGGCCTGGAACTGCTGACACGACTCAAGGAGCGCGACCGCAGCCTGCCTGTGGTGCTGATCACCGGGCACGGCGACATCTCCATGGCCGTCGGCGCGATGCAGAAAGGCGCCTACGACTTCATGGAAAAGCCGTTTTCTCCGGAGCGTCTGGTGGACGTGGCCCGCCGCGCACTGGAGCAACGCAGCCTGGCGCGGGAAGTCTCCTCGTTACGTCGGCAACTGGCCGAGCGCGATTCCCTCGAAGGGCGGATCATCGGCCGTTCGCCAGCCATGCAGAATTTGCGCGAACTGATCGCCAACGTCGCCGACACCTCGGCCAACGTGCTGATCGAGGGCGAAACCGGCACTGGCAAAGAACTGGTCGCTCGCTGCCTGCATGATTTCAGTCGGCGCCACACCAAACAGTTCGTCGCACTGAACTGCGGCGGCCTGCCGGAAAACCTGTTCGAAAGCGAAATTTTCGGCCACGAGGCCAACGCCTTTACCGGCGCGGGCAAACGGCGGATCGGCAAAATCGAACACGCCGACGGCGGCACGCTGTTCCTCGACGAAGTGGAAAGCATGCCCCTGCCCTTGCAGATCAAATTGCTGCGGGTGTTGCAGGAACGCACCCTCGAACGCCTCGGTTCTAACCAGAGCGTTGCGGTGGATTGCCGCGTCATCGCGGCGACCAAATCCGACCTCGTCGAGTCGAGCAAGGCCGGCGAGTTCCGCAGCGACCTGTATTACCGCCTCAACGTGGTGACCCTGGAACTGCCACCGCTGCGCGAGCGCCGCGAAGACATCCTGCAACTGTTCGAACACTTTTTGCAGCAGTCGTCCCTACGCTTCGACCGCACGGTGCCGGAATTGGACAACCAGACCGTTTCGAACCTGATGAGCCACGACTGGCCGGGTAACGTGCGTGAACTGCGCAACGTTGCCGAGCGCTTTGCCCTGGGCCTGCCGGCGTTCAAGAAAACCGGTACCGGTGGCGGCAATCAGGGTCTGGCGTTTGCCGAAGCGGTGGAAGCGTTCGAGCGCAATCTGCTCAGCGACGCCTTGCAACGCAGCGGCGGCAACCTGACCCAGGCCAGCCAGGAACTGGGCATGGCCAAGACCACTCTATTCGACAAAGTGAAAAAGTACGGCCTGAGCCATTAGGGGGCTTGTTCAAAGCGACCCAGAGCCTGTGGGAGCGAGCTTGCACGCGATGGCGCCGGGCCAGTCGACATCATCGTTGGCTGAAACACCGCAATCGCGAGCAAGCTCGCTCAAACAGGTGATCGGGCGTTAGAGGAGATTGCGATCGGCCACCGGTTCGATCTGCGCCCAGTGCGAAGTGTCTTCTCGGTGCTCACGCAAGTACGGTAACACCGCTGCCAGCAACGGCGCCTTGAACGCCTCCTGGAAACGATGGGCCAGGCCCGGAATCAAGATCAACTGACTGCCGCGCAGATGCGCCGCCAGATGCACCCCGTGCATCACCGGCAACAGCGGGTCGGCGGTGCCATGCACCACAAGCGCCGGCACCCGCAACTGATTGAGCAGGGTTACCCGGCTCGGCTCGGCAAGAATGGCCACGATCTGGCGTTTCACCCCCTCGGGATTGAACGCCCGGTCATAGGACTGCGCCGCCTGATGCAGCAACGCCTGGCGATCGTCGGTCACTATCGGGCTGCCCAGCGCCGCCAGCAAGTCGGCCTGTTGCTCCAGGGCCACTTCGCGGTTCGGTGCGCCGCGTCTCGCCAGCAACTGCACCAGCGCCGCACTCGGTGCTGGCAAGCCTTCGGCGCCGGAGGTGGTCATGATCAGGGTCAGACTCTCGACCCGTTGCGGTGCCATGGCAGCCATGTGCTGGGCAATCATGCCGCCCATGCTGGCGCCCAACACGTGGAATTGATTGATGTGCAAGGCGTCCATCAAGCCCAGGCCATCGTCGGCCATGTCGGTCAGCGAGTACGGTGACGACACCGGCAATCCGAGTTTGTAGCGCAGTACTTCGAAGGTCAGGTTGGCATCGGCCGGTGCTTGCCGCCAGGTCGACAGGCCGACATCGCGATTGTCATAGCGGATCACCCGGAACCCTTGCTGGCACAGGGCCGCAACCACCTCATCCGGCCAGTGAATCAATTGCCCGCCCAGCCCCATCACCAGCAGCAATGCCGGATCCGACGCACGGCCAATGCTCTGGTACGCCAGGCTTACCTGGGCCAGATCCACCCGTTCGGTCGGAACATTGACATCGCAACGAGACGCCGCCAATGACGGCAGGCCGAATAATAAGGCGGCCAAAAAAACAAATCTTGATAAGAAAACACGCATGAAGAAACACCGAAACGCAGAACCCCAGTAGAGCGCGAGTCTGATGAAGTTTGTTCAAGCGCGCTGCCACAGTTACGTGACAGTTTGATGAAGAGCGCCGGACGGTCATCAGATCAGACCGCGGCACGCGATAACTATGTACCACCATGCCTCTTCTCGAACGAACTTTAATGGCCCCGATTTTTCCCCCATCGGAGTCCCTCTTCATGCACCAATCACCTACCGCACCGCTGGCCGACTTCGGCCACGTCTCCTCATTGGCCCGAAGCACGGATGAAAACCTGTACCTGAGCGCCTCGGCGTACTCGAACGACTGTCGCGATCAATGGCTGGCACTCATGGCGCAGAACCCGCAAGTTCCCTTGACCGCGAACTGGTGGCAGGCACGCGCACTCGGTACCGACGTTTCACGCAAGGCACAGGCCATTCGCTTGTATCGCCAGCATTTCGAAGCGTCGTGCCAATTGGCATTTGCCGAGGGCACCTTGAATGCCGAACAGCTCGGCGTACTGCTGGATCTCGTCAACCCGGCAGCGCATACAACCTCCCCCGAGATCCTGGTTTACGTCGAGACCCTGTCGCTCAGGGGCAACAGTGGTCTGACTGACGAACTGGCGGGTGCCCTGGTCATTACCCGCAATACCGACCAACCGGTCACCCAGTTGCTGTATCTGCCGTCTAGACAAGCGCCATGGATGACATTTGAAAATCGCAACAGTCTGGAACGCTGGTTGATCCTGCAGCAACCTGAACCCGAGACCAGCCAAGTCACGGTCGATTACACCGTGTTGGACACCCCGCAGCTGACGAAAAGTGCCGAGTCCCTGTTGGCGGGACTGGCCACGGCCCCTGCCGAGCGGCAACGCAACGACCGTTTTTTTACCTCGCCCGCCGACCTGCCCCTGCCGGATACAAGCAATGACATCGCCCCGTTCGGGCAACTGAGCCCCGACGTTCCCTTCAGTCTGCGTCACAGCGCTTTAATGCAACAGCAAACGGCACTGCAAAACTTTCTGGGGCTGGACTTTGCAGGCACCACCGACGACCCGCGCATGCGGAGGCTGCAACAGCAATTCGATGCTCTGCGCGCCGCCGAACAGGCCAGCAGCGAGGCCGCAAGTGCCCTGTTAAGCGCCGACGATGCACCGCAACTGCTGGAACTGCGCCACTCGTCGGGCACACATTACAAGGCCCTGTACCAGGCGCGCCTGAGTGGCCTGCGTGCCGAAGCCGATCTGCAATTGAGCCTGAATCAAATCAGCAGCGATGAATATCAGTGTCTGACGGCCGTACTCGACGCGCCCGAAAAACCTCGACCGGCCGATGTGGTGGTCGCCCGACTCGTGCTGACCGCGACTGACAACGAAGACGACACCCTCCGCACGCAGACCCAGGAGCTCGACGGTGTATTGCTGTTTGCCCGACCATCGGCATTGCTGCCGTCCGCCAGCGACAGCGTCTTGCTCTACTGGCCCGGACATTTCGGCGGCCTGCAACGGTTCGCCTCCCGCCAGGCACTGGAGCAGAAGATGTTCAGGCAGCCGGCCAACGACGACACGCAAGCGCTGCAACTTTTGCCGTTGGCTGGCAATCCGTTCGAGTACGCCTTGCAAACCCAGCTTCACAACTGTGAACAGCATGCGACGCGATTGATGAACGCCAACCCCGTGCCCTCCCATGCTGGCCAACGCGCGGCGGAACTGGAGAACCTGCGTGAACAGACGCTCGCCCGCCTGACCGTCCCCACTGTCTCCGCGCGGGAGCTGGCCTTCGCACAAATCGTCGAGCAGAACCGCAGCGTTACGCTGGCAACACACCTGCCGTCGTCCCTCCGCGCACTGTCCGCGGCCGAACGCGATCGGCTCAAGGCACTGTTCACCGCTTACATCGCGGCGATGAAGCGCTCCCATCAACTGCTTGAACGGGAACTGCCACTGCGCGAGTCATTCAGCAAAAAGGCCATCGACGCCCGCCTGCGCAAAGACTTCGCCCTGACGCAAAACATTGAGGTGTTGCTGGACATCCCCGACACCACCACGTGGCGCAAAGTGCTGATCGAGGGCGCAGCGCCGGGAACACCGCAGAAGAATGTACTGACCGGCAGCCAGCAGCGCAGCCTGTTGTCCCTCGCCGAACTGGCGCAAAGCAATATCGATCAGTCGATGTGGTGGCGCGTGTCGTTGATGCGGGTCGAGATCAGCGGCGCCGACGAGGGGCAACGGCAGAAGCTGAAAACCGGCATCACCCAGGACTACCTGCGCAAAATGGTCACCGAGCTGGATCTGGCCGGAAAATACGAAAGGCTGATTCGCGAGACCTTCCTTGGCGCCCCGACCGCCCCGGCCTTCAGCAATGAATTTCGCCGTGAGTGCCTGAGTGAACCGTGGCGGTTGATGCTCCAGTTGCAAGGCGAATTCGCCGTGCTGGCCAAGGACATCGACGTCGGCGGCCAGCGCGTACTGCAGATCGCCATCGACGCCAACAGTCGTGAAGCCTTTGCGGTCGACGGCAAGCGCATCGTGTTGTTGCCCGTGCACCTGACCGTTGGCGGCACGGATACGCCGGGCCAGGGGCCGAGCACCCTGGCCGGGGTGACTTTTATCGTTGAGCAAATCAGCGGCCTGACCCTGCTCTATCGACCTGACTGCCCCGATGGGGTGTTTGTGCGCCAGTTCGACAGCCTCGAACAGGCGCGGACGTTCCTCTTCAACCAATGCCTGAACAGCACGATGGTCAACTACCTGGCCGGTCGCGCCCTGACCGGGGAATTTGCCTCGCACGTCAGCCGGATCAACCAGGCCCGGGTGAAAAATTTCGATGCCCTGATCGGCGTCGGCACCGCCTGGCCAGCCAATACATCCCTGGCAGCGCATCTGCTCAATGTGCACATGGGCCGTTTGCTGGAGGCGCATCGGTCGACATCGCGCTCCAACGATGCTTTATATCTTGAGCACGTCGCGCTGCGCTCCGGAGCCATGTTCAATTACCTGAAAATGGCGCTGGGCGTTGTGCCTTTCATCGGTACCGCCATTGCCCTGTATGACGCCTGGAACAGCGCCAACCTGGCAGCGGCGGCCTTACTGCGCGGTGATGTCGGCCACGGCCTGGCCGAGGTGGAAGCAGTGTTACTGTCATTGATCGACGCTGCCATGGATTTACTGCCCGTTGTTGGCGCCACTTCCAGTACCGCGCGCGCCGCCACTCGCGGGCGACAATTGCGCGCCCTGACCAAACAACCGGGCGCCTTGCAGGTCTCTACCCCGCAGCAGGTCCGACGCACCCTCGAACGCTTCAGGGGCTATGAGTACGAACACGAGATTTCCTTCGCCGGCCTGCAACCGGGCACCGAAGGGATTTATCGCAACGTTTATCGCCACGCCGACGGCGACTTCATGGTCAGCCAGGGGCGTATCTATCGCATCGAATTGACCGACAACCCACCGCAGTGGCGCTTGAGCGCAACCAGCACCCGAACCTACAAACAACCCATCGCCCTGGATGAAATCGGCAACTGGAAAACCCATTACGCGGTGTACGGCACCGTGACGGCAGGAGGCGGTGCCGGTGGCGGCGCGGTGCTTGGCCACATGGCTGACGGCCTTGACCCGCTCTGGCCTGCCGCCATTCGCCGCTGGTTGCCGCGCTGGTGGGCGGATCGGGCGTTGCGACGCCAGTTGACGCTGACCAACACCGCCGATGCTTACTCCCGGCGACTCGGGGCCCAGACCAGCAGGTCCAACACCGTGCTGGAACATTACTTCAGCCTTGGCCAGGAGCATCGCCAGCCGCTTCGAGCCAATGCCGAGATTCTTTGCGTGAACGACATCGAGCTGGCGCAGGCCCAGTACCTGAACCTTGAAGAGCTGATGCTGATCAGCCACGGCCGCAGACGCGTGCTGGTCGAAGATGCTCAAAGCCGCTGTGCCTGGGTCATCGTTGACCGATGGGTGCGGCGGATCGCTTTGGTCAAGGAGCGCCTGCTGGAACACCTCAACCGCATCGATCAAATGATTGCCCGTTCGGAGGCCACGCCGTTCAGCAATACCGCCGCACATATTCAACTGATGGCGCAACGCAAGGAAATCCGAATCGAGTTTCTCAAGAACTTGGACCGGCTTCACACACAGGTCGCAGAAGCCAATCGATGGAACGGGCGGATCACCAACCGCGTACAAAGATCAAAGATGGCCCCGGATATGGCCATGCTTAACGAAAAGTTCAGCGATGCCAACTACTACTACCTGAAAACGGCGAATGAGCTGGAGATCATCACTCACTACAACGCCGTCACCGAACAGTCCTGGGTCTACTTTCACGTACAGTTGAAACAGGCCCGCGACAAGGTCGGGCGAGCACTGCTGACCCAACATCAATTGCCTGAAGTACAGGCCACGTTTACCCAGCGCAACAAGGTGCTCGAAGATTGCCTGGCGACCTATGCCGAATTTCGTCGCAACCTCGGGGCCTGGTCGCTGGGCTATCCGCAGCATCTGGATCTGGAGCAAGTCACGGCGTTTCTCGACAATCTGGCAGAAGTCGAAGCGGCGGCTCGTCATGTCATCAAGACTCGCCCGTCCAACAGTGCAAAAGCGGGAAATGCGACAAAGCAGCTGTTCGAAACGGAAGACAATCAGTTGCTCATCGGCATCGCCAGCACGGATACCGCGACCCGCCAACAGCGCTTCACCGTCGAGGGGGTGAGTGGGTTCAGGGAAACCTGGCTCCCGCGTTCCTCCAGCGGCAAATATCATCTCAGTGAGCCCGTGGCGGCAGCGCCAACGGAACTTGTGACCGATATCACGCCATTGCTGGTGGAGGCCAGAAAAAGGCTCGGCACCGTAGACGTTTACAAAAGCAAAGTCGAAGGCTACGCCCGTCAGGACATGTTGCCGGTCGATCTGGAACACATGATGATCAGCGAAGCCGCGGAACTGAACATGCGAGCCCGGGCCATCGAACGCCTGTCGCCCACGGAGACGGTCGCGCTGCAATTGCGCAATCGCGCGAATGAATTGACCCGTGCTGGCCGCACGTTGCGTATTGAGCAGACCCTGAGCAGCAAAACCCCGACCGAGGGCTATCTGGACTATCTGCTCGAACAACGCGTGGTGGACATCCGCAAGGAGGGCGGCCTGCGCGATCTGGGCAAACGCACGGATGGACGCAGGGATTTCCTCCAGGAGTACGAGGTGCGCGACCTGCGCAGCGAACCGGCGCAAACCCTGTGGTACGCACACTTCCACTACACCTCGGCCAAGCCCCAGTTCAGCGATTTCGTCAAAGGCCATCTGAAACTGCCGGAACAACGCAACCTGGGCCTGCAATGGCAGAAGGTCGTGGCCGCCAGTGGCGGTACGGTCGAGGCGATCTGGCGCGGAGACATCGGCAAAACGCTGGGCAACAAACACTTTCCCTCGCTGTAAAGCAACAACGGCGGAGCACACCATGCGCTCCGCCGTGCTTATGGTCGACAGCGGCATCAACATGAGACAAACTCAACCTTTTCGATTTATCGACAAGTTTTCCTCATGGAGCCCCCGGTGCTTGAAATCCGTCACCTCAAGACCCTGCACGCCTTGCGCGAAGCCGACAGCCTGGTGGATGCAGCCGACCGCCTGCACCTGACGCAGTCAGCGTTGTCCCACCAGTTCAAGGAACTGGAAGAGCGCATGGGCATGCCGCTGTTCGTGCGCAAGACCAAACCGGTACGCTTCACCAGCGCCGGTTTGCGCCTGCTGCAACTGGCCGACGCTACCTTGCCGCTGCTGCGCGCCGCCGAGCGCGACATCAGTCGCCTGGCCGGTGGCACGGCCGGTCGTCTGCACATGGCGATCGAGTGCCACAGTTGCTTCCAGTGGCTGATGCCGACCATCGACCAGTTCCGCGACGCCTGGCCGGAAGTCGAACTGGACCTGGCCTCGGGGTTTTCCTTCGCCCCGCTGCCTGCCCTGGCCCGTGGCGACCTGGACCTGGTGGTTACCTCCGACCCGGTGGACCTGGCCGGGATCACCTATGTCCCCCTGTTCACTTATGAAGCGATGCTCGCGGTGGCCAACCAGCACCGCCTGGCCGGCAAGGCTTACATCGTCCCCGAAGACCTGCTCCCGGAAACCTTGATCACCTACCCGGTGGAACGGGACCGGCTGGACATCTTCACCCGCTTCCTCGAACCCGCCGACATCGAACCGGCCCAGGTCCGCACCTCGGAACTGACAGTGATGATGATGCAACTGGTGGCCAGCGGTCGCGGCGTGTGCGGCATGCCCCATTGGGCACTGCATGAATACAGCTCGCGAGGCTATGTGAAAGCCAAGCGGCTGGGTGAGAAAGGTTTGTTCGCCACACTCTATGCTGCGATCCGGGCCGACATGCTGGATGCGCCGTACATGCGCGACTTCTTGCTGACGGCCAAGGACACATCGTTTTCGACGCTGGATGGAGTCAGCGCCGTTCGCTAGAACACCACCCCCCTGTAGGCGCGAGCTCGCGATGGTCATCAACGATAACGCTGGAAGCCTGACACCCGTGTCGCTTTCAGGTTTATCGCGAGCAAGCTCGCTCCTACAAGGGATTGCAGTGGATTCAGATCTCGCGCCACATGTGGATCTTGTCGAAGTAATCCTCGCCCACCCGCACGGCCATCGGCTCCAGGCCAAACTGGATGAAGCCGCAGCGCTGGTAGAGGTTGAACGCGGCATCGTTGCCGACGGTGACGGTCAATTTGATCAATCGCAGTTCCTGATGGGATCGCGCTTCGGCCAGAGCAGCCTGCACCAAATGAAAACCGAGTCCACGCTGACGCACGTTGGCGGACACGTACATGCCGAACAACGTCGCCTTGTGCCGGACCTTTTCCCGAGGTTCGAACGCCAGCCCGACAATGCCCACCAACTTGCCCTCCTCGAACGCACCGAACACCAAATCCAGCTTGCCGGTCAGGCGTGACTCCCACCAACTCAGCGGCATCGCCGCGCGCTCGCGTACACTCGAGGTGAAGGCTTGCGGGTGCAGGTCATAGGCTTCGAGCATCAGCGCTCGATAGTCAAGGGCATGGCTGGCATCCAGTCGCTCGATCCACATGCTCAGGCCATCCGTTTTTGCTCAAGCATCAGCCGCACCGCCAGCCCCGACAATACGAAGCCCATGAAATAGCGTTGCATCGCCAACCAGGTCGGATTGTTGACGAACCACGAGGCAATGCCCGCGGCAAACATGGCGATCAGCAGGTTGACGCAGAAACTGACGCTGATCTGGGTCAGGCCGAGGATGATGCTCTGGGTGAACACCGAACCGTGCTCCGGCGTGATGAACTGCGGAAACACCGACAGATAGAACACCGCGATTTTCGGGTTCAGGGCGCTGGTCAGAAAGCCCATGGTGATCAGCTTGCGCGACGAATCCGGGGGCAACTGCTGTGCCTCGAACGGCGAACGCGCACCGGGTTTGACCGCCTGCCAGGCCAGCCACAACAGGTACAGCGCACCGGCCCACTTCAACACCTCATAAGCCATTGGCACCGCCAGGAACACTGCAGTCAAACCCGCGGCGGCGGCAAACAGATGCACGAAGAATCCCGCAACCACACCAAGCAATGAAATCACCCCGGCCTTGCGCCCCTGGCAGATCGAACGGGAGATCAGGTAGATCATGTTCGGCCCCGGCGTCACTACCATCAGCAACGCAGCAGCAGCAAAAATCAGCAGGTCTTGAAGCGGGATCATGGGCGAGGTCCTTTGCGTGATGATCAGGCGATCGCGGTCAGCGATGCTCGATAAAACGGCAGAATCAGGTCCCGTGTCAATGGCGCCAGGATGACATCGCCATTGGTGTCCGGGTCGATCCAAATCACCTCTTCGATTTCTGCCGCCGGGGTGACAGCTGAATCAATGTTCAGTTTAAAAAGCTCGGCATGTACGACAAAACCCGGCTCGTTGGCAGCCGGTGCCGAAAAGTGACCGAGGTAAACGGCCTGCGCGGGATCTATCTCCAGACCCAGCTCTTCTTCCAGCTCCCGGGCCAGAGCGTGGACCGGCAATTCATGGGGCTCGATCTTGCCACCCGGCTGCATAAACGCCGTGGTGCCGCGCTTGCGCACCAGCAACGTGCGGCCGTCAGGGCCGATCAACAGAGCGGCGGCGATGCAGATAGTCCCGGAGGCAGGCATGGAAAACGTCGACATAAACAGAAGGCCCTTGACTCAAAAACGGTAAGGATCACATGTCAGCCCTGTAGGAGCGAGCTTGCTCGCGATGGTCGTGAACGAAAACGCGTAAAACCAGATGCCCATCGGCGCCCTCAGGTTTATCGCGAGCAAGCCCGCACAGGAATCAGCAGCTCCCTCAGCCCACCCGCCTGCTCAACCACCTCCCCCGGCAACCTCAGCCGCTGATCATCCAGATAGCGGTAATCCTGGCGCGCCGCCGTCAGCTGGTTCAGGTCCAGTTCGACCGCAAACTGCCCTTCCTCGCGTCCAGCTTCGAACAACAAGATGCCCAGCGGATCGACCAATGCGCTGCCGCCGGCAAACAACAAACCGCCATCGCCCTCTTCCACCCGGTTGACCATCAGCGCAAACGCCTGGTTTTCCTGGGCGCGAGCCATGATTGCGGTGCGATGGGTCGGACCGTAGGGGTCCATGTTGCCGTTGGTGACGATCAGTAACTCGGCGCCCAGTTGCGCCAGAGCACGGGCGCTTTCGGGGAACTCAATGTCGTAGCAAATCAGCAGGCCCACACGCACGCCGTTCCACAGGCAGGTGGCGTAGCGATCGCCCGCCTCGTAGACACCGCGATCCGAGGCCCACAAGTGAGTCTTGCGGTACTTCAGCGCGATGCCTTCGGGGGTGATCAGCAGCGTGGTGTTGTAGAAACGGCCGTTGTCGTTTTCGGCCATGCCGATGGCCACGCAGATATTGTGCTGGCGGGCGGCGGCGATCACCGCGCTGACGGACGAGCCATCCAGCGCCTCGGCCACCTCGGCCACGGACTCGGCCGAAGGAAAGCCCATCAAGTGGCCTTCAGGAAACAGGATCAGCTGCGTGTCGGCTGCACATGCAGCCATTGCCGCCAGAGTGCGTTCGAGGTTGTAGGCCGTGTCGTTGTCACGGCCTGCCAATTGGGCGAGTTCGACCTTCATCGGTATTCCTTGTTATGCGCCGGGCGGCAGAAAGTTTGCCCGGTCGGTGTCTGTGCGCCAGTATGCGCAGCAAGCAACCGGGCGGGGAATTACGCCGCCGGGGTAACAAGATAGGGGTAGATGCATGACACTCTCGTTGGACGACATCGCCTGGCACCGCTCGGTGGGGCAACTGATCGACGCCCTGGACAAGCCCAATTTCTGGACCCAGCTTGTACGCCTGCTGGACCAGTACGTGCCCTTCGACAGCTGGGTGGCGCTGCTTTTCAGTGCCAATCAACGCCCCCAGGTATTTGCCGAATGCCCTGGCGAAGACGGCAGCCCTGACCAGTTATTCCAGGACTACCTGCGCGGCCTGTACCTGCTCGACCCCTTCTACATCGCCTGTCGCGAGCAGTCGCGCACCGGGCTGTGTCGCCTGTCGGAAGTGGCCCCTGAACACTTTGAGCTGACTGAGTATTACCAGCGCTACTTTCGTCTGAATGTGGTGGCCGACGAAATCCAGTTCAATTGCCAGCTCGAAGGCGACCGCACGCTGTGCCTGTCCCTGGGCAGCACCCAGCACTTCAGCGGCCAGCAGATCGCCTTGCTGTCGTTGATCCAGCCATGGGTGCTCGGCCTGTTGCGCCAGCGTCTACCCTATGAAATCAACGAAGTCGTGGCCCTGTCCCCCGCACCGCCGCAAGCTGATTGGCGGGTACAACTGGAAGCCTCGGTGCAGCAACTCAAAGGCGCGCAGTTGACGGCCCGGGAGCTGGATGTCGGACGTTTGATGCTCAGCGGTTGCTCCAGTAAAGAAATCGCCCGCAAGCTGGAAATCTCGGTCGAAACCGTGAAAGTCCACAAGAAACACATGTACAGCAAGCTGGGGATCAAATCCCAGTCCGAGCTGTTTTCGATATTTCTCCAGGCACAAAATGCCTGAATGACCTGCGGAGCACTTTGCTTTTATGTAGGAGCGAGCAAGCTCGCTCCTACAGTGTTTTGTGTTTTGCCCAAATATTGAGTCCGAACCCAAGGAAACCGTATGAGCCTGTCACTCCTGAGCCGCTACGCCTTCTTTGCCGTCTGCGTGATCTTCACCCTCGCCAGCCTGCCGTTTCTTGAATACGACTGGCTCTGGCCAATTACCGCTGTCACTGCCGTCCTCAGCCTGATCGGCCTGTTCGACTTGCTGCAAAGTCCGCACGCAGTGCGGCGTAACTACCCGATCCTGGGCAATATCCGCTACCTGGTCGAAGGCATCCGCCCGGAAATCCGCCAGTACCTGCTCGAATCCGACAGCGAGGCCCTGCCCTTCTCCCGGGCCCAACGCTCACTGGTCTACTCCCGGGCCAAGAATGAAACCGCCGACAAACCCTTCGGCACGCTGATTGACGTGTATCAGTCGGGTTTCGAATTCATCGGCCACTCCATGCGCCCCGCGCCCTTGAGCGACCCGAGCAGTTTCCGGGTGACGGTCGGCGGCCCGCAATGCACCCAGCCGTATTCGGCGTCGGTATTCAATATCTCGGCCATGAGTTTCGGCTCCCTCAGCGCCAACGCCATCCGTGCACTGAACCAGGGTGCCAAGCTCGGCAATTTCGCCCATGACACCGGCGAAGGCAGCATCAGCCCCTATCACTGGGAACACGGCGGCGACCTGACCTGGGAGCTGGGCAGTGGCTACTTCGGCTGCCGCACCAGCGATGGCCGCTTCGACCCGGAACGCTTCGCGGCGCAAGCCCGGACGCCACAGGTGCGGATGATCGAAATCAAGATGAGCCAGGGCGCGAAGCCCGGCCACGGCGGCATCCTGCCCAAACACAAGGTCACCAAAGAAATCGCCGAAACCCGCGGTATCCTGATGGGCGAGGACTGCGTGTCACCGTCGCGCCACACCGCGTTTTCCACGCCGATCGAAATGATGCATTTCATCGCACAACTGCGTGAGTTGTCCGGCGGTAAACCGGTGGGCTTCAAGTTCTGCCTTGGCCACCCGTGGGAGTTCATGGGCATCGCCAAGGCCATGCTGGAAACCGGCATTCTCCCGGACTTCATCGTGGTGGACGGCAAGGAAGGCGGTACTGGCGCCGCGCCCGTGGAGTTCACCGACCACATCGGCGTGCCGATGCGCGAGGGCCTGCTGTTCGTGCACAACACCCTCGTGGGCCTGAACCTGCGGGACAAGATCAAACTCGGCGCCAGCGGCAAGATCGTCAGCGCCTTCGACATCGCCAGCGTGCTGGCCATCGGCGCCGATTGGGCCAACTCGGCGCGCGGCTTCATGTTCGCCATCGGCTGCATCCAGTCGCAGAGCTGCCACACCAACAAATGCCCGACTGGCGTCGCCACCCAGGACACCCTGCGCCAGCGCGCGCTGGTGGTACCGGACAAAGCCCAACGCGTGTTCAACTTCCACCGCAACACCCTCAAGGCCCTGGCGGAAATGCTCGCCGCCGCCGGCCTCGAACATCCATCGCAGTTGTCCGCCAAGCATCTGGTGCGACGTATGTCGGCAACCGAGATCAAACTGTTCTCACAGTTGCACGTGTTCCTCAAACCGGGTGAATTGCTGACCGGCGAAGTGAACGGCGAGTTCTACTCGCGGATGTGGCAGATGGCCCGGGCCGATAGTTTCGAGCCCAATGAAATAGCGGCGGCATAACCTCGCCACCCCGATCAGAATCGCGCGTCACCAGCGCAGTGTTTTGCTCGGGGCCGGTTCCTTCATCACGATAAAACCGTAATCGCCGATCAGGTAAATCCGATAGAACCGGCTTTCGACCAACGCCGGATAGCCCTGATAGCCGACCCGCGTCGCATTACGCCGCTCCTGCTCCGCCACCACGTTGGTGATGCCCGCCTTCGGCAGATTTTCGGCCAGCATGTAAAAGTCGGTATTGAGCAAGTAGTGCAGCACCGGCAGCTGTTTGAATGAGCCTGCCGCCGCCACCAACCAATAGTCGGAATAGCTCACCGAGAGGTAAATCCGCCTGGCCTCGCGCAGCGACTGATGGCTGGCGATGTCGTACGCAAGACCGGCCAGTGCCGTGGACGCAAAGGTTTTCTGCACCGTCAGCACCCGGCCATAAGCGAACGACAACGACAACATGGCCAGCAGGGGAATCATCAACAGCAGCGGTAACCGCTCATGGATCGACGCCAGCGCCAGATGCCCCAGGTAGAACAGCAATACCAACAGCACGGCGAAGCCCATCAAGGTGCGGGCACCTTCGTTGAAGTCGCGGAAAAACAACGCGACACCGGACACCAGCAGCGTCACGATGGGCAAAGTCAGCACACACATCAGGCCGATCAACAGCTTCTTCGCCCCGCTGTCCTGGCGCGCTGCTACGTTCAATCCCAACCGCACTGCCCCGGCTATCGCGAGCAACAGCAACCCGGCGGACACCCAGAGCCATCCGCCATGGAACAGCAGCACGACTTTTTCCAGGACCCGGCCAATGTTGATCTGGATCTGCAATGAGGGATGCGCCGTCCAATCGAGCAGCAATGTACGATTGGAGCCCATGAACGGATAAGCACTGACGCTGTAGATCAATCCGCCGAGGATGACCTGAGCGGCTTTCCAGCCCAGCAGGTCGCGCCATGGTACCGGGGTGGTTTTATCGTTGGCTGCCCTGAGCAACTCCAGGCAACACAGCCCCAGGAACACATTCAGGCTGACTTGATACAGCCCCAGCGCCAAGGCAATCAGGAACGATGGCACCAGCCACTGCACGCCGCGCCAAGGGTGGCGAAAGGTGATCGCGTAGATCACCGCCACCAGACTCAGGGTCGTGGCGGGACCGTCGTATTGATAAGACAGGTTCTGCAGGAAGAACGGGTTGTACCAGAGCGGCAACAGCACCAGGCAGCAAGCAACGGTGGGCTGACGGAAGTAATGGAACGTCAGGCTGGTCAGCGCCGACGCCATGGCCAGCGTGGCGATCAACAAGGGCAAGGGAAAGATGTTCGGTGCGGCATGGCTGAAGGTCAGCGCGTTGTAGAAAAGCTGGGCGAAGAGTCGGCCCTGTTCGGCCCAGGCCATGCCCGCCGCCAGCGAGCGCCAGTTGTCATCGATGTAGGGATAATCGGCGAGGATCAATGGCAGGACATACACCAGCGTGGCGGCCAGAAAAAACCGCCAGACCTGATGCCGGCTGAGCTCGCGAACGAAGAAGTCACTGAATCGGCCCATTCTAGCGCTCGCCCTGGGCTTTACCGCCGACGATGTCCTTGATCACGTAGCGCGGCCGGTGCTTGACCTCGATATAGATGCGGCCGATGTACTCGCCGAGAATGCCGATGCCGATCAGTTGCACACCGCCCAGAAACAGGATCGCAGTCATCAGCGACGGATAACCGGGAACGCTGTTGCCGAAGAAAATCTTGTCCAGCACCATGTACACCGCATAGAGCACCGCGAAAATCGAAATGCCGCCGCCGACGTAAGTCCACAAGCGCAGCGGCACGGTACTGAACGAGGTCACACCTTCCAGAGCCAGGTTCCACAGTTTCCAGACATTGAACTTGCTGCTCCCCAGCACCCTTCCTGGCCGCTCGAACTCCACCACCACGGTGTTGAACCCGGCCCACGACAGCACGCCTTTCATGAATAACTGGTGCTCCGGCAAGGAACGGATCACATCAACCACCTTGCGATCCATCAGCCGGAAGTCCCCGACGTTTTCCTCGATGCGGGTGTAGGCGATGCGATTGAGCACATGGTAGAAAATCGACGCGCTATGGCGCCTGAGGTAGCCGTCGGCGGCTCGGCTACGGCGCTTGGCGAGTACCACGTCGGCACCCTTTTGCCATTGCTCGACCAATAACGGGATGACACTGATCGGGTCCTGCAGATCGACATCCATGGGAATCACGGCATCGCCGCTGGCGTGCTCCAGGCCGGCAAACAATGCCGGTTCCTTACCGAAGTTACGCGAGAAATTGATCAGCATGACCTGATCATCCGCCTGTGCCAGTGCCGTAGCCTGCTCGGCCGTGCGGTCGAAGCTGCCGTCGTTGATGAACACGATCTCGACTTCGGTGTCGCCTAATCTCAACTCCCTTCGCACCGCCTGATAAAACAGGTTGATGGACTGCTCTTCGTTGAACACCGGGACAATGAGCGAGATTTTCATTGATCACGCTCGCGAAACACCACGTATTTGGAATATAGAAAACCGAATACCAGGCTCAACGCCGAAAACAGGACCACCGTGAGCAAGCCGTGCAATCGCCAGAGGTCACCCAGATGCCCGATACCCAGGCTCAGTGCCCCCATGCCCAAAAGGAACAGCAGATAACCCGCGACCGTGGCACTGGCGGCGAAGGTAAATTGCGCGTTCATGTAGAAGGAAAATGACGCAGCCACGCAGAAAGCGGCCAGGTTGCTGATCGCCTGACTGAGTCCGGCTGCCACGCTCAACAGGAAAAAGATCTGCCAGTGAATCAGGGTGTTGGCGACCCCGATCACCGTGTAACTGGACAGCCCTTTCCACAACAGTCTCATGTGAGGCTCCCGCTTCAAGAACGTTGCACTTATTGATATTTGAGCCTGTTTACTGTCATAAATCGCAGGTCAAGCGGTCTTTCAGACCAGCGGTTGAGCCTTGGGGCAATGCCCGAGACATCCGGTAATATCCCGGTTTTGCAATTGCCCGCGAATCAGTCCACCCTGCGCGCCGCCCATTGGGCGCGTGGCCTTTGCGCCAGCGGCCAATCCCATTTTCACCCGCTGTTACGAGCCTGCTGTCATGACCTTAGCGCGCGATCACCGGATCGACTTTTTTCGTGGTCTGGCACTGATCTTCATCTTTTGGGATCACGTGCCCCACAACCCTTTGGGGCAAATCACCCTGCGTAACTTCGGTTTCAGCGATGCAGCCGAGGTCTTCGTGTTTCTGGCAGGTTTCGCATCCGTATTGGCGTACGGCAAAATCCTGGCGCGCGAAGGCTTTCTGATCGCCTGCGTAAAAATCCTGCGCCGGGCGTGGGTGCTCTACGTGGTGCATATCTTCCTGCTGGCGATGCTGATGGGCATTGTGTTTTTCGCCAACAGTCACGTGGAAACACGGGATCTGGTGGAAGAAATGGGCATGCATCACTTCATCAGCGACCCGCAGCAGGCCCTGATCGATGAACTGCTGTTGCGCTTCAAACCGAACCTGATGGACCCGTTGCCGCTGTACATCGTGCTGTTGGCGGGCTTGCCCCTGGTACTGCCGCTGCTGGTGCGCAAGGCCTGGGTGGTGGTCTCTATGTCATTGGCGCTGTACCTGATGGTGCCGCTGGCTGGCTGGAACCTGGCGGCCATCAAGGACGGCGTGTGGTATTTCAACCCGGTCGCCTGGCAGTTGCTGTTCGTACTCGGTGGTGCCGCTGCAATTCACAGCCAGCGCCCGCGCTTGCCCCAGACTCGCCCATTGGTTCGCCAGCCGTTGTTTGTCGGTGCGGCGCTGTATGTCGTGGTCGCGGGTGTGTTGACCGTGCTGTGGCGTTGGCCGGACCTACACGATGTCGTGGTGCCGGCAAGCCTGCAAAACATCCTGTACCCCATCAGCAAGACCGACCTTTCCCCCGTGCGCCTGCTGCACTTCCTGGCACTGGCCTACGTCACGGCGAAACTGATTCCCGACAGCGGATGGACACAAAACTGGCTCGCGCAGCAAAGTTGCCGCATGGGCCGTTTCTCGCTGGAGATTTTCTGTCTGGGTGTGCTGTTGGCGCCATTGGCGGACATGGTCAATGCGCTGACCGACGATGCTTTTGCCATGCAGATCTTCACGGCGCTGGTGGGTGCCGGGTTGATGGCGTTGCTGGCGACCTGGCTTGAGTTCAACAAGCGCTTGAATCGATCACTGCAAACTGCGTCCGCCTGATATTAAAAAACCCGGTCACTGGACCGTCTTATGCAGGAGCGAGCTTGTTCGCGATGGACCCAAGAGCGCCACGTTCAGCCAGGAAACACGCGTTATCGTTATCGATCATCGCGAGCAAGCTCGCTCCTACAACGGGTCAGCGTTTTTTTTGTAGGAGCGAGCTCGCGATGGACCCAAGAGCGCCGCGTTCAGCCAGGAAATACGCGTTATCGTTAGCTAGTTCGCGCCTACAGAAGCCGAACGCGCCGCACCTTGCGAAACATTGGTCGGTTGCAGCTTGAACACGTAGAACAGCACTGTCAGCAGCACCAGGAACGCAGGCCCCACATACAGCGCCACGCGGGTGTCCGGGAAGTACGCCATCAGGCCGACCACCAGCACCAGGAACGCCAGCGCCAGGTAGGAACTGATCGGGTAAAGCCACATGCGATATTTCAGGCCGGCCGCTTCGCTGGCGCTCAGGCCTTTACGGAATTTCAGCTGGGCCAGCAGGATCATCACCCAGGTCCAGATCGCGCCGAAGGTGGCAATTGCGGTCACCCAGACAAACACCTTTTCCGGCACCAGATAGTTCAGCAGTACGCCCAACAGCAACGCGCCAATCGACAGCAGCAATGCACGACGCGGCACGCCGTTGCTCGAGGTCTTGGCAAAGCCCGCCGGAGCCTGGCCATTCTGCGCCAGGCTGTAGAGCATGCGCCCGGTGCTGAAGATGCCACCGTTGCAGGACGATAGTGCCGCCGTGATCACCACGAAGTTGATGATACCCGCGGCGGTCTTGATGCCCAGCCGCTCGAACGTCATCACGAACGGGCTGCCCTGGGTGCCGATTTCATTCCAAGGATAGATCGACAGGATCACGAACAACGCACCGACGTAGAACAGCAGGATGCGCCAGAACACCGAGCCGATGGCGTTCGGAATGGTCTTCTGCGGGTTCTTCGCTTCACCGGCGGTCAGGCCGATCATCTCCACGCCCAGGTAGGCGAACATCACCATTTGCAGCGACATCAACACACCCTGTACACCGTTGGGCATGAAGCCGCCGTGGGTCCACAGGTTGGAAATACCCAGGGCCACGCCGTCGTTGCCAAAACCGAAGGCGATGATGCCGATGCCGCCGAGCACCATTGCAATGATGGTGACGATCTTGATCAAGGCAAACCAGAACTCGAACTCACCGAAGGCCTTGACTGCGATCAGGTTGATCGACCCCATGCTGATCAACGCAGCGAGCGCCCAGATCCAGCGTGGTACATCGGGGAACCAGATACCCATGTACACCGCCACGGCAGTGATTTCCGCGACGCAGGTCACCAGCCACAGGAACCAGTAGTTCCAGCCGGTCAGGAAGCCCGCCAGCGGGCCGAGGTAGTCTTGGGCGTAACGGCTGAACGAGCCGGCGACCGGATTGTGCACAGCCATCTCACCGAGCGCGCGCATGATCACCAGGATCGCCAGACCGCCAATGATGTAAGACAGCATGATGGCCGGACCGGCCATCTCAATGGCCTTGGCCGAGCCCAGGAACAGACCGACGCCGATACAGGCACCGAGTGCCATCAGGCGAATATGCCGTTCGCCGAGTTCGCGTTTAAGCGGACCGCCCTGAGCGGTCTCGCCTTGGGGCTGGTGATTGCCTACGGGCATAAGGGGCACCTCATCTTGTTGTTGGATATGACCACCGAGCTTTGAAGCCGCCGACCGATAGGCCAATTGCTTCGCGTAACCGGGCCTGCTTTGTAAGCAGAACCGTCCTGTAGGACAAAACCTGCAAGATCAGTGGGTCGTGCAGTATAAAAAGCTGGCGACAGAGATATTCACTCTATAAACCACTAAATTCAGCCATAAATCCCGGCAATAACCCGACTTACGGAGGGGCATCAACTGGATCTTGTAGGAATTTTCGCCATTTAAAGGGCGCGGAGTATTGCACAGCATTGGTGCATCGTCATGCCCCTACGAAAGCCGTACTCGCTTTCGAAATGGCTCTATTACGGCCATTACAGGCAACTGCCACGCTTCTCCCGCGTCATTTGGGGCGAGGGGGATGTTGGATTGCCGAATTGCTCGTTTGACGGCGAAACTGCCCCTTGATCAGATCCCCTCCGTTGCGGAGGACACACTGCAAATACCGGATTCTCGACCACAGGAGGCAAACCTCCCTCGCCACAAGTGCTCCAATGCGCCTGATTATCGGTGCGTCCGCGCATCATTTTGCCCTTCACATTTTCTTCACCCTCGCCAACCACCGTCTAAGCTTCATTCAAGTCCGATCAATCTGCGTGAATGGATCAGTCGACTATGGGCGCTTTGTGGCAAACCGATTCGAGTAAAACCGTGGTTCCGAATGAACGAGAGGATGAAGCGCCTACACCTGAAAAACCCCGTCGCTCCAGGCACGGATGGGGAGCGTTCTGGCTATTACTGTTGATAATCGCGGTTGTCGTGGGACTTGCCGCCGTGAGGGAGATGCGCACCTCGAAGTTCCAGGCCCGGGAAGTCAGCAAATACGCTGCGTCACTGAACTATGAGCTCAAACCCGGCCCCAGCGATGCGATTCGCTATCCGGGGGAAGGTCCATTCGATCGGCGCCTGGGCTACAGCTCGCTGGGTGAATTCCTGCCGCGCCTGATAAAGCGCAATTTCGTCGTTGAGGCGCAAACCCGCTTTTCTCCAGCCCTGTTGAAGTACAGTGACAAGGGTCTGTTCGTGCCTTATGCCGAGAAAATCCAGGCCGGGCTGTCGATCACCGATTGCCGCGCAGCACCGCTCTACCAGTACAACTATCCGCAGCAGCTGTATTCAACCTTTGCCTCGATCCCGCCCGTGGTGGTCAACAGCCTGCTGTTCATCGAGAATCGCTTCCTGCTGGACCCCAAACAACCGTTGGCCAACCCGGCGGTGGACTGGCCGCGGTTCGGCATGGCGGCGTGGTCCCAAGTGGCCAAGATGCTGCACGTGCCCGGCCAATCCGCCGGTGGCAGTACCCTGGCCACGCAGTTGGAGAAGTACCGGCATTCCCCCGATGGCTTGACGGTCAATGGCGCGGAAAAGATTCGCCAGATGGTTTCCGCCACCGTACGCGCCTATCAGGCCGGGCCACAAACCCTCGAAATCCGGCAGAACGTGGTTCGTGACTACCTAAACAGCGTGCCGTTGTCAGCTGTACCGGGCCATGGTGAAGTGCACGGCATGGCTGAAGGGTTGCGCGTGTGGTACGGCTCCGACTTCAAACAGGCCAACGAAGCGCTGTCCAGCACCGCTACGGATCCAAAAACCATGGCGGAAAAAGGCCTGGCCCTGCGTGAAATGCTGTCGTTGATGATCGCCCAGCGCCGCCCGTCGCATTACCTGACCAAGGGTCACGATGAACTGGCCGACCTCACCGACAGCCATATTCGCCTGCTGGCACAAAACCATGTGATCGACGCCGAGCTCGCCGCCGCCGCCCTGGCCAGCAAAGTGATCTACCGCGACTGGGCCACCCAGCCGACCATTCAACCGATTGAAACCAACAAGGGCATCAGTGTTGCGCGCAGTCGTCTGGCCGGCATGCTCAATCGCCCACTGTATGACCTCGACCGCCTTGACCTCTCCGCCACCAGCACCCTGCAAGGCCAATTGCAAAGCGAGGCCACCGAGTACCTGAAAAAACTGGCCGACCCTGAGTTCGCCACGCAAATCGGCCTGATCGGCGAACGCCTACTGACCACCACCAGCACCACCCAGGTACGCTACAGCTTCACCTTGTTCGAACTGACCCCGGACGGCTCGCGGGTTCGGGTGCAGACCGACAGCACCGACCAGCCTTTCGACATCAACGAAGGCAGCAAACTGGAACTGGGCTCAACCGCGAAAATGCGCGTGCTGACCACCTACCTGCAAATCATCGCCGAGCTGCACGACAAATACGCCGGCATGGCCGTTGCGGAACTGAAGAAAGTCGACGTGCCGGATCAGGATCGCCTGAGCCGCTGGGCGGTCGATTACCTGATCGAGAACAAGGACAGCGATCTGCAAAAAATGCTCGGCGCCGCCCTGGACCGCAAATATTCAGCCAGCCCCGGCGAGGCGTTTTTCACCGGGGGCGGCCTGCATGTGTTCCACAACTTCCGCAAGGAAGATAACGGTCGGATCCCGACCCTGCGCGACGCCCTGCGCGAGTCGATCAACCTGCCGTTCATTCGCCTGATGCGTGATCTGGTGCGCTACACCACCTACTCCGGTCCGAACAGCAGTGCCGAACTGCTCAAGGATGACCGCAACCCGCGGCGTCAGGAATACCTGGCCGAATTCGCCGACCGCGAGGGTACTTCGTTCCTGCTCAAGTTCTGGAAGAAGTACAAGAACAAGGACACCCAGGACCGCCTCGACACCTTCCTCGACAGCATGCGCCCAACCCCGATCCGCATGGCCGCCGTGCACCGCTACCTGCTGCCGCAGGCCAGCCAGGAAAGCTTCAACGCCTTTGTGCGCTCGCACCTCAAGGGCGCCAAGCTCACGGAAAAGCTCACCGACGAACGTCTTGTGCGGCTCTACGAGGCCTACGGTCCAGGCTCCTACGACTTGCCGGATCAGGGTTTCATCGCCAAGGTCCACCCCCTGGACCTGTGGTTGATGGGCTACCTGCTCAATCACCCCGACGCCAAGTGGGGCGACATCGTCAAAGCCAGCCGGTTCGAGCGACAGGAGGTCTATAGCTGGCTGTTCAAAAGCCGGCACAAGGGCGCCCGCGACAGTCGCATCCGCACCATGCTGGAGATCGAAGCGTTCCTCGACATCCACCAGCGCTGGCAGAAAGTCGGCTATCCGTTCGACCACCTGGTACCGTCGCTGGCCACCGCCATCGGCAGCTCCGGCGACCGTCCCGCAGCCCTGGCCGAATTGATCGGCACCATCCTCAATGATGGCGTGCGCATGCCGACCCTGCGCATAGACAGCCTGCACTTTGCCGCGAACACCCCCTTTGAAACCCAACTGATCAATGACCCGGACGTCGGCAAACGGGTGATGCCGTCCGAAGTAGCCACCGCCATGCGCGAGGCCCTGTCGCAAGTGGTCGACGCCGGTACCGCCAAACGCGTGGCCGGCAGTTTCAAACTGCCCGACGGCAGCCCGCTGGCGATGGGTGGCAAGACCGGCACCGGTGACAACCGTATCGAGGCCATCGGTTCCGGCGGGCGGATTCTCAGTTCCAAATCGCTCAACCGCACGGCGACATTCGTGTTCTACATCGGCGATCACCATTTCGGCACCCTGACAGCGTTTGTGCCAGGCCGCTCGGCGGAAAGCTTTACCTTCACCTCGGCGTTGCCGGTGCAGGTGCTCAAGGGCATGGCACCGATCCTCACGCCCTACCTGCAACCGGGCACCCACACGATGTGCCAGCCAACCGAGGTGGCGGCGAGCCGCTAAGCACGACTCAACGAAATGGAACGATGGCGGTACATATGTATTTTTCACTCTTTGATTATTGGAGAGTCGAGTCGCACCCGGCACCTTTAACAACCAATCTTTGCGCTTTTTTTAGGCTACATGCTTACCTAGTCTGGTCGTCCCCGGTACTGATCAAAGGACGATCAAACAATGCCCATTACCCCCTCGGCGATTCAAGGATCAGACCCGATCGCCATCGCCCCATTCGATAAAAGCATCCACTTCCATCAGGTCAGAAAGGCGATTCCTTCCTGGCTGTTGAACACCTCCCCGTCCCGTGTCGATGCGCTGAAATCTGTCAGGCTGACGCTACCCGACTGGCACAGGGCCGCGTCGAAAACCGCTCACCGCAAGTTGAAAAAAGCCGTCCAGCTTAACTGGACCTCGCAGAACACCGTAGACCAGGCTCTACGCGATCTGCTGGATATTTCCGCCTTTGCCAAACCCCTGCTGCAACAAGCGCTGAGGGACCGCTTCGGCGTCGAAGACGATGTCGAGGAAACCTGGCTGCGCCTGTATGCCCCTGCGAAGACGGCCTGGTGGGTGCATGACTTTTCCGCAGGAACCACCAGTCGTACCATCTCGCTGCTGGATGCTGCCCTGCACAATTTTTCCCGGGACGAAGCGTTCACCCAGGACTCCGAGTTCATCACCCGCCCCGACGCACGCGGGCATTTCAACGTCAAACACCTCAAGCACAAACTGAGCATCGAGCAGTTCAAGTCCGTGTGTCGCGAACTGGACATCGGCGCCCGCTATCAACAACACCTGCAAGACACTTTAAAGCCGAGCGAACAAGCGGCGAGCAATGTCCTGCGCCACAAAGTCATTCTCAGCCAGAAAAGCGCACTGAATGTCGCCGCGCATATAGCCCTGATGAAGCACGACATCGACCAGGAAGCCTTCGACGTAGTGCAAGGCATGCTCAACGATCGTTCGCGACTGCAATGGAACGGCAAACCCGTCGACTATTACAACCTGGCGATGATGGACACAAGCCTGATCGGCATCATCCTGATCACCACCGATATCAACAGCGCCACCGCCCCGACCCCGGTGATTGCCTATGTGCCCCATGATCCGCTGCACCCGCTCAAGCAGTACACCTCCTTACTCGAACTCATGGCTGAACTGACGCGCCAGTTGCGCGATGGCGAATCCGCCAACAGCTATCAACAGTTCTTCAGCCAGTTCGTGCCCCATGAGCAACGCGGGCATTTTTTTGCCGGATTGAATGCACGCCTGAGCACGGTGAAATGGCAACCGGTTGCCGCCGGTTCCAGCTTGCCGACCTGGCGCGAAACGCCTGTGGATAAACCCGACCTGCAATTCAGTGTGTCGAGCATCAAGACCGACCGCGCGACGACCTTCAACAATGACCTGTGGGGCTACCGCTACCGGCAGACCGTCAACAAGATTTTCAACGACGCTCGGGAAATCGCCATCTCCACCGAATACGTCGACCGTATGGCCCGTTGGGCCTGGTGGGACAACCTGGAAAAAATGCTCTCGGACATCCTCAACATTGCCTTGCTGGTGG
Source organism: Pseudomonas sp. EU05-FHT14B02 (assembly GCF_058791055.1). Lineage (NCBI taxonomy): Bacteria > Pseudomonadati > Pseudomonadota > Gammaproteobacteria > Pseudomonadales > Pseudomonadaceae > Pseudomonas > Pseudomonas sp. EU05-FHT14B02. Next base: position 45,562 of record NZ_JBYTDD010000001.1, read on the forward strand.
CGACGCCGTTGGTGCCTGGCCTGGGCGAACTGATGCTGGCGTACACGGCCTATCAATTGACGGATGGCGTGGTCGAGGGCCTTGTCGACCTGGCCGAGGGACGCTTGGCCGAGGCCGGCGAGCAGGTCCTCGGCGTGCTGGAGAGCGTCGTCCAGTTGGGCGTATTCGCGGCGGCAGGCTCTGTCGGCAATGTCGTAGGGGCCAAGCTCTCGCCGTTTTTCGAAGGCCTGAAACCGGTGCAACTGGCAAACGGTGAAGCGCGCTTGTGGAACCCTGACCTCAGCCCCTATCAACGCGCCGACGTGACGTTGCCCGAGAACGCCCAGCCTGATGACCAGGGCATTCACCAGCATCAGGGCCGGCGCATCTTGCGCCTGGACGATCAACACTTTGAAGTGCTGCAAGACCCGATCACAGGGCAACAACGCATCCGCCATCCGCAGCGTTTCGACGCTTACGCACCGACCCTGCGCCACAATGGCCGTGGGGCCTGGGTCTGCGAAACGGAAAACCCGCGAGAATGGGAAGGTTCGACCCTGATGCGCCGACTCGGCCACAGCACCGATGGTTTCAACGATGAACAACTGGAGCAGATTCGCCAGATCAGCGGCACCGATGAAGCCGAGCTGCGCAGGGTGCATGTTGAAAGCGCCCCGCCGCCACCGCTGCTGACCGATACCCTGCAACGCCTGGCTTCACCGGCCATTGCACCCGCTCCGATGTCCCCGGAGATCGCACCGCTGTTCAGTGATTTCCCCGAGCTGCCGGCGACCGTTGCGAAACAAATCCATACGCGTGCCAGCGCCACGGAACGTCAACGAATTACCCAGGAAAACCGCCTGCCTTTGCGCATGAAGACTCAGGCTCGAGAGCTGCAGTTCGAAACCCAAACCGTACGAGCAGCCCAGGGCCTGTACCCGAGCGCGTCAATCACCCCCGACACCGAGCGTCTGGTGCTCGGCACCTTGCGCATTAACACCGATACCTTCGGCGACCTGCGCCTTGAGATTCGTCAGGGCACATTCGATGGCGAGTTGAGTTACAGCGTCGGCCACGATGACGCCACGCGGGTGCAGATGTTGATTCGCGATGATGCCGGGCAGTATCAGGTGCGTGATGGCGAGGATCAGCCGGTCCATGAAGCCGATGACTTTTTCGAAGCCGTCTTGCAAGCCACGCAGGGGAATGGACAAAACAGCCTGGGCTACAAACCGGGTGACGGCGACAGGTTCCGCCAATGGGTCATGGTTAAATCGGCCACACCGAGCGAACGCCGGACCGTACTCGCCGACCCGCCCGTTCGCCCGGTGGCCGAGCATGCAACGATGCTGCTGGTGCGTGGAGGTGGGCTGAGCAGGGAAGCGAGAACCTTGCATGAACGGATACAGGATCTGCATCCGCACTTCAGTGAGGTTGAGGTTGATGCGTTCGCCAATGCCCTGATAGAACAAGGCCAACCACTGAGAGCCATTGAGCAGCATGAAGATGATCTGAACGAACTACGGATGATTCTGAATCGTTGGCGAAACCAGCAACCACCAACCTGGGGACCCGACTCAAAGGGCTTCCTGAACGGTGGTGGCGACCGCATTGCTGAAGGCCTTATCCAATGTTTCGAAAGAACAAACACCGATCTTGGCAGCCGCACTGATCCATCAAGCTACGGCCTCGACCTCTCCGGCGATCTGTTACCCATCAATCTGGAAAACTGGTGGTCGCAACGTCCCGATCTGAGGAAATTTCTGGACCGCATCACCCTTCTGAAACTCGACAACACACGTTTTTCCTCCAAGGCAAACGGCTTGCTGAAAGATTTTCCCAACCTGCGCGAACTCAGCGCCAGAGGATGCGAACTGACGAGCCTGCCGGAAAACATCGGCACCATGCAGCGGCTCGAACGACTGAGTTTGATTGATAATGAAATCGTGCTGGACGCCGCCGCCGTCGAGCAACTGAAGCAACTGGACAACCTGGAGATTCTGCGTCTGGATGAAAACCCCTTGGGCAGGGTTGTCGACATCTCAAGCATGCCCCGGCTGAAGGTCGTCGGGCTGCGGGACACGGTCATTACCACCTGGCCTGAAGGTACGTTGAGCAAAACCAGGCCTCGCGGCTTTCTGCTGGATCTTCGGGATAACCCGATCAACCTGATTCCCGAAGTGGTCCCGGGCTCACCACAGGCATGGGTCGTGGCGCGTACCCGGCTGGATGTAGGCAATCTGTCAGAATCCAACCAGGGTCGCTATCAGGCAATCCGTCGTTCGGTGCAACTACCCCCTGAACCCATCGTGCCCTCCAACAGTCTGGCCGAGTGGGTGGTCACTTCGGACTACAGCGCGAAACACTGGAGCGACGTACCCGGTTGGGGTGTTCACCGCGCCAATCTCTGGTCGGAGCTGGCCGATGAGCCCCAGGCACAAGGCTTTCTGAAAGTACTGCTCGATACCCGCCTGAGCCGCGACTTCCAGAACCCCGGCCCGGCGCGGGATCAACTGGTGCAACGCGTTTGGCGCATGCTCGATGCCGTCTACGTCGACACGCCTCTGCGGGAAAAGTTGTTCACCATGGCCGTCGCGCCGGTGGATTGCGCCGATGCCGGTACGCAGTTGTTCAATCACATGGGCATTGATGTGCTCGCCTACGAGGCCCACGCGTATTCCACCGACCCGGTGCAGCTGGAGCAGAAGCTGGTGACCCTGGCCAAAGGCGCCGCACGGCTGGAACAGGTCAACGACATTGCCCGTGCCGATGTCGCCAGTCGTGGCGGCAACCCGGACGAAGTCGAGGTCTACCTGGCCTATCAGACCGGTTTGGCACAACGCCTCGACTTGCCCTGGCAATCGAAAGGCATGCTGTTCCGGCCGGTGTCCGGCGTCACGGACGCAATGATCGATCAAGCCTATGACACGGTGCTGGCCCTGGGCGAAGGCGATGGTCTGGTCGACCGAATGCTCGAACAGGAGTTCTGGCAACAGCATTTGAACGAACGCCATGCGACCGAAATGCAAGCCAACAAGAGTCGCTATCAGAAGCTGTCAGATCAACTGGACACCCTGCGCGATACACAGCGCGAATGGGTCGAGTCGACGTCAGAGGATCAGCGCGCCGCATTGCGCAGCCGGCTCAGGGAACTGATGAACGACCTGCCGGCGCCGGACACGGTGGTCTTTGCCGATGAGCCGTTCAGCGATGCGGTTTTCAACCGCCTGCTGGTCAACCTGGGTGACGCCGAGAAAGAACTGTCCAGGCACTTGACCCGTCAAGCCATGAAGCGCGCCGGCCAGTAATACCGAAGAAAATGAGTACAGCCTGACGGTGGTTTACGCCGTCAGGTTCAGCCCCCGGCCTCAGATTTCGGAATCCCAGATCACGGTGACCTTGCCCTGGTAGAAAGGACCAACACCGGGCGACAGCATGAATTGCATCTGTGTCTCTGGTACTTCGAAGTGCAGGACCCCCGGCGCCCTGTCGACGTAGAAGCCCGGCTGGAAATTCAACGCATTGGCCACGCCCGCTCGCAAACGCGTGTGCCTGACGGGTTGCCCGCTCATGTCGGTCAGACCATTGGGCAAGGTGACATAGACCTGCAACTCCACCCCCCGCCTGGAGAAGCGATCAGCTAGCTGGCAGTCGTAGATAGAGCTGTTCCACTCACACTCCATGTACATCTTGAAACGCGAGGAGGCCGAGATGTTGAAGGTCTGGTCGCGGAACAAGCGCACCGGTCTGCGCCCCGCCTGCAACCAGCTCTGCCAGCCACCGGCCGGTACCAACTGGACTTTCTCGCCACCGGGCGGGATGTCGACCTTGAGGGTGTGCTGAACGTCAAGGTTGAAGTTCATGGTCAACACCGGACTGCTCGGCAGCATGACATCGCCGAAATCGAAGTCGCCATTGGGGCCGACCGTATAGGTCAGCGAACCCGTGTAATTGCCTGCCAGCATGCCCAACGGATTGGGCGTGACCAGTTCATAGGAAAAATCCAGATGGTCGTAGTGCAACCAGGGAACATCGAACCTGGCCTGTTTATTACACGCGGCCTGGACCGGTGTTTTCCAAAAAAAACCATATGTGGTGGGCCGGTAGTAACCCACACCACTGTAAATACAAGGCGACGGCGCGTACACCCAACTTTGCCCCCACAACAGATTGTGTGCAATCCGGGAGTCTACGTTGGTGTCCCCTGTCAACTTGCGAACATCCTCGGTCACATAGGTGGAGCCAACCCCGGTAATCCGCATTCTTACCTGTTCCACCGCTCCGGACTCATGACGCACCGATAGCTCTCGCCATTGCGCCGGCACCTTGATCGTTGCGCCCTGGCGCGGCGATGCATGGTTGGCCGGGATCGCGCGGCTGGACTCGAATCGAATCGGGACTTGCAGGCTGAACGTCTTGTTTTCCTCACATTGCTCCGGATACAGCTGACAGTAGCCACTGAGCGGAGTGGTGTTCTTGAATTGGTTGAGATGCGGATGAGCCGAATCAGGCTTGAACAACGCCGTGATCGAGACGTCTTGCGCCAACGCCTGGGGCATCAGCAACCACACCATTAAAAGGCTCCATAACCATAAAAGCCTCGTTGAAAACAAAACACCTGTGACACTCATCCGTATCCATCTCCGAAAAGCCACCCCGTTCCCTGGGGGCCGATATCCACTCGACTTGTGGGAGCGAGCTTGCTCGCGATGAGCCCGGCACCGTCAGCATCCATGGCGCCTGACACGCCGCCATCGCGAGCAGGCTCACTCCCACATTTTGATCCCTGCAAAACACAGATCAGGGTGCCGCGGCACTGAAAATCAACTGAACCGTTCCGTGATAAGTGCCCGGTTTAAAACCACCGGCCGGCTCTTTCGGCTGGATCTCCAAAGGAAAACGCCCGCCGGCCATGGCCTGCGCCGCCGACACCACTTCGCGCGGCGTCGCCTCGTGGCTCAACTCCTGGCCATTGAAGGTGACCCGCAAGTAGATGTTCTGGTCCGCCCGCCCGTTGAACAGATAGGGCTCGGCATCCAGCCGCGCTTCAATCGCACTGGTGTCGTGCTTGACGTCGAAATGCTTGCGCAGCCCGTCGAGCCTCGACGTGTTGCGATTCCACGGCAGGGTCTGTTCCAGATGAATCCAGTTCGTCTCGGCCGGTATCACGTAAAAGCCCAGGGTCGGAATATCCGCCCACACTTCGAACGTGCGCTCTTCCCGTGCCGCGAAAGCCTGGGCACACGCCATCACGCCCACACAGAGGGCGATGGCCGATTGCTTGATCATGTCAGTTACCTGTTGCGTAAAAAAAGCGGCGAGTCGACCCGCCTTTGGCGGTGTTACTGGCTGGCAACGCGCAACGCTTTTTTGTCGGCGCCTTCGATCAGGTTGAAGCGGTATTCGCGACCGGGCTTCTTCTCGAACTCGAACGACTTGCCCGCCAGAACGTGATGCTTGGTGGTCGGCTCGCACTCGGTTTCATTCTTCAGCGAGCAATTGCGAAACTCATCGATCACCACCACGGTGTTGCCGTTATTGCGCAGTCGATACACACCGGCGCTGTCATCGATCACGCTGTCGAAACGGCTGTTCTTGGGACGGACAAAAAATACCGTGCCAAACCCGGTCATCACGTTGACCCCCGCCGACAGGTTCTCTTTGTAGGTGTCACGCTCTTCACTGGACACCGCGAATTCATCTTCCTTTTCCGGTACCACCGGCACGAAGCGCACGCGGAAGTAACGCTCGGTGTCACGGGCGCCCATGTGCAGCAAACGCGTACCCTGCATGCCATTGGCCGGCACGATCAGCCGTGCGGGGCTGGCCATCAAGCCATCCCGACCGCTGCCATCCGCTTGCGTTGCGACGGGTATCTCGCGGTGTGTGCCATCGGCGTCGTAGATGATTTCCAGGATGTTGACCTTGACGAACGCGGTGCTGTCGCCACTGTTGAACACGCGTTTGAGGTAAGTGCTCTTGTCGCCGTCCAGATAGTCGTACACCGTTCCGACGTTGATCTGCGGACCGGCCTGAACCGCCAGAGAAAACCCGCTCAAACCCAACAGCAACCACAGACGCTTCATACCCTTGAACCTCATGACATTGAACACAACACAGGCGCGGTCCATCGATTGGCGGCCCATCAGATTTCCGAATCCCAGATCACGGTGACGCCGCTGAAATACTGTTTTGGCGCCCCAGGCAAAAAAAAGTGATCGGGCTTCTCAAGTTCGAAATGCAAGGTGCCCGGCTTACGATCCACATAGTGGCCCGGCTGAAAAGTCACGGCCCCGCCTTCAGTCACCAGTTCCTGACGCTGGACCGGTCTTCCGGCGCTATCGGTCAAGCCACCAGGCAAGCTCACGCTGACTTTCAATGGAGCGCTAAGGATCAAATCCCGATCAGCCATAAAGCAGACCCGTCCATCGGTGATTGAGCACTGCAAAAACATTTTGAAGCGAGAACTGGCCGAGATATTGAAGGTCTGGTCACGGAACAACCGCACGGGTTTTCGTCCCGCATGCAACCACCTCTGCCAGCCGCCAGCCGGGGTCAGCTGAATTTTTTCACCACCGGGGGGAATGTCGACTTTCAACACATGTTCAACGTCGAGAAGAAAATCAAGAACGATGACGTTGTCCTGAGGAATCATCACATCGCCCAAATCAAAATCCTGGCTTGGCCCAACTCGAAAAATATGCTGTCCGGTGTATTGCCCCGAAACCATGTCTTGGGGATTGGGAGTATCAAGCTCATAAGTAATGTCAAACGTTTCATATTTGAAGGGTTGTGGAATATCGAAAACAGCCTTCTTGGCGCAAATCTCGGCGCTAACCGGGTGCCGCCAGAAACTATTGAAACCAATGTCATTACCCGCACCCATTAAACCGGTGCACGGTGGACCGGCATAACTCCAGGTACCGCCTTCAAACAGATAATCATGCCCTAGCCCGCCGGTCAGCTCGGGGGCCGACAGAGGTAATGTGTAGGCCACGCCCATGCCGGCCACCCGGAACCTGACGGTTTGAGGTGGCGCCGTTGGGTGGCTGACGGTCACGGTTTGCCATTGCGAAGGAATGTTAAACATCGGCCCCAAACGCTTATTGGTATGACCGCCGACAATGGTCGCATTCGAGTAAGAAAGAATAGGCAGGCGTAAGCTGAACAGGTTTTCAGCGTGGCATTGAGGTGGGTTATCCAAACAAAAACCACTTAACGGCGTTCTATTTTCGAACTTATTGAATTGAGGGTTAGATGCATCAGGGTAAAACACTGCCCTGATTTGTTGGGTGACCGCCGCGGCTGAAGCAGGGAACAGCGCCACGACTACTCCAATAACAGCGGCTGCATAGATGGCTGACCTTTTAACGTGTGAAATATCTAACATTTGAAATGACCTCAAAAAGCCCTTGAACCGGATGTCCGTCATCCCGCCGTCTCAGCCATGCGATTGGCGTCCGCCAGGGTGTCCGGCGTGCAGCGCAAATCACCGATCATCAGCACGTTGTTTTCACTGCGGTGTTTGTCGGTATCGAGGCGGAACTGGCAGAGCAACTGGTCGGCATAACGCACTTCCAGGGTCGGTGAAGCCGCATTCATTTCCATCGAGAAGAAGCCATCGACCTCGCTGACCCCACGGCTGGCGTGGTTGATCACGTGGTGGCCCTTGAGCGGTCGACCCTGTGGGTCGAGCAAACGCCCGAGCACGGTCAGGGTTTTCATCACCCGCACCTTGCGGTACTCCACACCGCCCTTGTTCAGGTGATAGCGAGTGCGCGCCGGTTCGATGCTGGCGGCTGGCACGTGATTGCCTTCGAAGTCGAAGCTCACCGAACTGTTTTTGTAGGCCGTCAGCGGAATGAAATTGCGCCCCGGCCGCAGGGCTGCGCTGCCACCACTGAGGTCGTCTGCGCGCAAGGCGATACCGTCGATGTCGGACTCGACGTCGACAATCATCCCGGCGCCGCGCCCTTGATGCTGGCTGGTCAACGCCATGCGTTGTGCGCCGACCACCAGCGTGCTGTCGAGGTTCACGCCACCGGTGAAGTTGTCGTTGAACGAAGAGCGTTGAATGAAACCGTCGCCATTGATGGCGTCGGTGCGAAAGTTCGCCAGGCTCGACAAACCGACGCCATAAGTGTCGGTCAGCGCCGTCACTGAGACGCTCTGCAACACGTGGTCTTGCAGGTCTTTGCGGTAACCGAACGAGGCGTTGTTGTCGCGACCGCCCTCACGGGCGGTGCGGCTGCCGATGCTGCCGGAAATCTGCTGGCCCGGACCGCCGAGCGCCATGTTGATGCTCAGGTCGACCCCGCGATTGCGCGCATCGCCGCTGCTGAAGCTGCCCGGACGGTCGAACAACGACAGACGCCAATTGGCATCGCTGCCAAACAGCTGGGTCCGTTGGGTCCAACCGAGGTCGACGCCGACACCCTCGACATTGCCCTCACTGTGGGACACCCGCGCGTTGAGCGAACTCTTGCGACTGATGCGGTGGTTCAGCGCCAGCGACGAGTTGCTGGTCTGGCCGGTGAACACGTTGCGTTGTCGTACGCGAGTGCCGTCGGGCAGGGTCTCATAAGTGTTGGTGGTGTCGAGCCAGCTACGGTTGTGGCTGATCACCAGACTGCCAGAGCCATAGTTGTACAGGCCTTGCAGATCGGCGCCGCTGCCGTGGTCTTCGGTCTGGTAAAGATTGGCGTAGACGCTGGTGCTGTTGCCCAGGGTCCAGTCGATAGAGCTGCCGTACTGGAGTTTTTCGCGCACCTGGCGTGCCGACAGCCCGAGAATCACCCGTGGGTGCAGCAGATAGTTGATCGAGGCGCCCGCCGTGGCATCGCCACTGCTCTGTTGATCCCAGTTGCTTAGCAGTTTGCTTTCCTGCCCGGCAAACAGGTTGTAGCGCCAGCGGTCATCGTGGTTGCGCCAGTTGCTCGGCTTGTAGATCAGCTCCTGGGTGGTCGAGGTGATTTGACCATCCTCGATCAACCGCACCTCCACCTCGTAAATACCGCCCGGCAATGGACGGGTGTCGAGGGTCTGCAACCCGGCTGGCACTGACTGCGTATTGATCAGCAGGCCATCGCGATAGATTTCCACGGAACCCTGACGGTTGGCCGTGACGTAAACCGGGTACACGCTGGGTTTCGGGCTGTCGATCGCCAGACTGTCGGAGCTGCCATACATCACGCCCACGGCGGTATCCGGGCTGCTGCCGAATGAGCGAGGCTGACGCGTCAGGCCTTCGGAGTTCGGGGTGAAGTACCCCAGCCGGAAAAAACTGCCCTCCAGTTCGCGCTGGGTGAAGAGCTCATGCACGGCGTGATAGGTCTTGTCGTCCGGTCCACCCAGACGCGCCAGTTGCATGTTGAAGGTCTGGCTCCAGTTGCCCAGGCTGCTGCTGGCCTCCAGACCGAAACGACCACCCAGGTCTTGATCCTGGCCGCCGTTGAGATTGAGTTGATTGCGCACCATCAGGCCGCTGCTGCCGCCTTCGGGCTGATCGTAGAAACGCTTGGCTTCGCTGTCGCGTTCGGCATTTTCGGTGACGATCGACAGCAATGAATTTTCCAGGTTGTAGTGCACCGCCAGCATCTGCTCCGGGCATTGGCCGCTGCAGGCGCCCAGCGCCACGCCGGGTTTGAGGATATCCGCCCACGTCTCGCGTTCGCTGGCGCCGAAGCGGCTTTCACTGGTGTCGGTGAAATCGAGCAATGTCACCCGGTCATCGCGGGACAATACAATCATCGCCTCGCCAAGCGCCTGTTGATCGAGCTCGACCCGTACCGCCAACGGAACGTCGAAAAAATGCTCCTCGAACTCTGCCGGCAAGCCTTTGGCCTGGGCCAGCAAACTTCGCGGCGTATTATCAACGGAAGCGGGCGCCGCAAATGCACTGCTACATAACAGCAACGCAAGCGCTGCCGCGATGGGCGTCATCGGGAACATCAACGAATACTCTACTATCAAAGAAGTTTAAACCCGACCGGCAACTTTTAATATTGCCGGCCGGTCACGTTACTTATACAAGCAAGCGCTTATGACTCTTGATCAAGTTCAAAGAGCAACAGGAGGAACAGCGTCGAACATCATGGTGACGGCACCGGTGTAATCACCTGGAGCAAAGGTGGTGCCTAGTGCCTTGATGTTGAGTGGGGCACGGTAATTGACATTCGATTCGGTCTCGCCAACCACCATTTGCGGAGTCGTGGTGAGCACCACATTGTTGAGTGCCACTTGCAGACCAATCTCGGTTGCACCGGAGATCAGCTTCGGCACACTTTCAAGGCTGGCATGCACAGAGCCGTTGTTGTTGCGTACGTCGAAGAAACCGTTGACTTCATCCATGGTGCCCTTGCTTGGCTGGTAGTCCATTCGCTGATCCTTGTTGACCAGATCCGGATCGACCGGTACTACGTAGAAACCGTTGGTTGGTACATGCGCGACAAGGTTGATGGAATGACGGGCTTCGCCCGCGGCAAACACGGCGGAAGAACTCAGTGCCAGAACAGCCAGAGGAGCAGCGAACGCGATTTTCTTGAACATCTTTCAGTACCTGTCTTTTAAAAGGATAAGCGCAGAAAGTTCAAGTTGAGCAAAAACCGTCACGAGCAGCTATTTGCTCAGCTGAACTTTCAACGCCGAAAGATGATCGATCAATTTATCTGGAAAGTAAGCAGGAACGTTCCTGCAAGTGTGTAGCCAAAGCGCCATCACCTTGGAAAGAAAAATCCTGAAATAACTTAAAAACCAATGTCTGACTGTAAGATAAATACTACAAACCGCACACTAATGGAAATGATAAGCAGAAACTAACAAAGTTACTTCTGTAAGACCGATACCACAAGCCTCGCATTTAATAGGCCAAAACCCAACATTAGAGAGTTAACACTAATTTCAGGTTTTTCACCCGCACTGATTACCACTATTTTTGCGGTTTTGGCGGGGTCATCGGCTCGATGCTCGGGACGGCCACCGGTCAGGGGGGCTTGCCTTCTCGTTAAGATATATCTTAAGTTGTATCTAAACACGACGAGAGAAAGCAGAAATGAGAGACCATCATTCCCCCCACCGTGAACACGGCGACGGCCGCGACGGCTTCGAGAAACGCCCCGGACGTGAGCGCGGTGGTCGCGGCCCCCGGGTCTTTGCCCCCGGTGACCTGAAATTGCTGTTGCTGGCGCTGATCGCCGAACAGCCTTGCCACGGCTACGACCTGATCCGCCAGATCGAAGGCATGTTCGACGGTGCCTACAGCCCCAGCCCCGGTGTGATCTACCCAACCCTGACGTTTCTGGAAGAGAGCGAAATGATCCTGGGCGACGCCGAAGGCGGAAAAAAACGCTACAGCGTGACCGACGCCGGACGTCTGTCCTTGAAAGAGCAAGCCATCGCCCTTGAAGGTGTGCGGGTGCGCATCGATGTCAGCAAACGCTCGCTGCGCGGCCATGATCGCCCGCCCGAAATTCACGAAGCCGTGCATAACCTGCGCCACGCGCTGCAACTGCACCACGGCCGCTGGAGCAAGGAAGAAATCCACCGCGTCGCTGTCCTGCTCAACGACACCGCAAAAGCCATCGTCGATGGCCCCGCCGTTCAACCCATTCAGGAGAACGCCGAATGACTGAAGTCATCGCCTCAACCATTCACCGTGTCATGCACGAAATCAAACGCCGTCGCCTGGAAGTGTTGCGCGTGGTCGACCTGACTCCGCGCATGCGCCGGATCACGCTGGGCGGGCCTGAGCTGGCAGGCTTTGTCAGCCTCGGCACGGACGATCACGTCAAACTGTTGTTCCCGCAAAATGCCGAACAGGCCGCGGCGTTGGAAACCCTGGTGTTGGGCGCCGGCAAGGACAATGGTCCGCTGCCTGAGATGCGCGACTACACCCCGCGTTGCTACGATCTGGACACCCTGGAACTGGACATCGATTTCGTACTGCACGGCGACGGCCCTGCCTCGACCTGGGCGGCACAGGCTCAACCGGGACAGTTCCTGCACATTGGCGGGCCACGGGGTTCGATGATCGTGCCTGACATGTTCGACAGCTATCTGCTGATCGGCGACGAAACCGCCCTGCCCGCCATTGCCCGACGCCTCGAAGGCTTGGCAGCCAATCGCCGCGCATTGGTGATTGTCGAAGTGGAAAACGGCAAGGAGCAGCAAGTGCTGGAGAGCGCTGCCGAGGTCAATGTGATCTGGGTACTGCGCGAAGGCGGCAAAGATCATTTGTTGAGCACCGTGCGCCAGATCCAGGTGCCAACCGGCAGCCTGTACGCATGGGTGGCGACCGAGAGCAAAGTGTCGCGGCAGATTCGTCGGGTGCTGCTGGATGAGCACGGGCTGGACGAGCAGTTCGTCAAGGCGGTGGGTTACTGGAAACTGGGGGACAGCGAAGGAGAGTGATCGCCTTCAGGGCCCCATCGCGAGCAAGCTCGCTCCCACATTGGATCTACGCTTACCAGTCCTTTGTGGGAGCGAGCCTGCTCGCGATAACGACGCCTCAAACACTACAAATCCTCACCTTTGACACGTGGAGCGCGCCACCGATCCAGCCCAATCACCAGCAAGGCAATCACCACAATCCCCACCAACAATCCCCCGGCATTGATGAACACCTGTGGATAACCCAGTTTCTCGACATCAATGAACGGGTAGGGATAAACCGCCAGCAAATGCCCGCGCAGCAGCGAATAGGCGAAGTAGACCAGCGGATAGATCACCCACAACCCGATGTCTCCCACCCGCAGACTGCCCTTGGGCACGCAACTCCACCAATACACCAGAAACAGCAGTGGCATGACGTCGTGCAACAGTTCGTCGGCCAGCCATTGCCAGCCCTCGGGATGCCACAAGTGGCGCAGCAGCAGGTTGTAAGCGAGGCTCACCACGGCGATGCTCACGGCAATGCCACTACTGACCCACGGCTGCAAGAACCAGCGACGCGCTGCCGACTCGCGGGATGTCACTGCACAGGTCAGCACGGTCGCCACCAGGGTGTTGCTCAGCACGGTGAAATAGCTGAAAAAACTCACCAGCCCGCCGATCAGGCTGGCGCCCAGCGTCCAGCGCGAATGGAAAATCAGGTACATCTGGATGCTCAACCCCGCCCAGCCGAGCACGGCAGCCACGACCACAAAACGACGGTGTAACACAGAAGGGTTGACCATGTTCAAAGCGGTCGTTTGGTGCGCATCAACTTCACGTACAAGCGCTCGACCTTCTCCCGCGCCCACGGGGTTTTGCGCAGGAATGTCAGGCTCGACTTGATGCTCGGGTCGCTCTTGAAGCAGCGGATATCGATGCGCTCCGCCAGCCCCGACCACTCGTAGTGTTCAACCAGCGCGTTGAGGATCTGTTCCAGCGTTACGCCATGCAGCGGATCAGTGTTGTGTTCGGTCATGCCGGGCCTTCAGCGATGTTGGAATGGGAAAGCCGCGCACCTTAGCCGAGGGCTTCTTCGGGTGGAAGCGATCTATCAAATGTAGGTGATCTTGGGATCTTGGAATCCTGTAGAAGCGAGCTTGCTCGCGAAAAACGCAACGACGCCGCTGGGTATCTGGTTTGACGCGTTATCGTTCACGACCATCGCGAGCGAGCTCGCTCCTACAAGGGAACACTATTACCAAATCCGAAAGGATGCATGTCAGCAAAAGCCCTTTCTCTATCTGTAACAGAACATTATCCTTGCGCCCGCTGCCTGCTGAAACGCTTCTTCTGTTCATTTCACGCCTGCTGCTTTCCGTTTACCCCCAGAAAAAGATCAAGAACTCCGTCTCTATGCCTGACTTTAAATCTTTGCGAGACAGCGCTGTCTTTGCAACTGCTGCCCATCGAAACATCCTGCCCCTAATTGGTGGCTTCACCGCCCTGGGCCTTGCCTCATGCGTTCAAGCAGCGCCTGCATTCGATAGCGACTCACCGTGGATGCTCGGCGACTGGAACGGCACACGTACGGAGCTGGCGGAAAAAGGCTATGAATTCAAACTGGATTACACCGGCGAAATGGGCAGCAACCTTCACGGCGGCTACGACCACGATCGCACCGCCCGCTACAGCGACCAGTTCGGCCTGGGTACCCATCTGGACTTGCAGAAGATCCTCGGCTGGGACGACGCCGAGTTCCAGTTGACCATCACCGAACGCAGCGGCAACAACATCAGCAATGATCGCATCAACGACCCGCGTGTCGGCGGCTTCACATCGGCCCAGGAAGTCTGGGGCCGCGGCCAGACCTGGCGCCTGACGCAGATGTGGTATCAGCAGAAGTTTTTCGATCAGAGCCTCGACATCAAGGTCGGTCGTTTCGGTGAGGGCGAAGACTTCAACAGCTTCCCCTGCGACTTCCAGAACCTGGCGTTCTGCGGCTCCCAGGTCGGCAACTGGGCGGGCGACATCTGGTACAACTGGCCGGTCAGCCAGTGGGCGCTGCGGATCAAATATCACCTGACGCCTGAGTTGTACGCGCAGATCGGCGCGTATGAGCAGAACCCGTCAAACCTTGACCGCGACAACGGGTTCAAGCTCAGCGGCAGCGGCACCCAGGGCGCAGTCCTGCCGGTGGAGCTGGTGTGGACGCCGAAACTCAACAGCCTGCCGGGTGAATACCGCGCCGGTTACTACTACAGCAGTGCCAACGCCACCGACGTCTACAAGGACAGCAATGGCCAGCCTGCCGCCCTGAGTGGCGAAGCCTATCGCAGCGCGTCGAGCAAACACGGTATGTGGCTGGGCCTTCAGCAGCAAGTCACCAGCCTCGCCAGCGACCACTCTCGCGGCCTGAGCCTGTTCGCCAACGGCACGATGCACGACAAGAAGACCAACGCCATCGACAACTACGTCCAGGCGGGCCTTGTCTACAAAGGCCTGCTCGATACACGCGCCAGGGACGACATCGGCTTTGCCATGGCCCGCGTCCACGTCAACCCGGCCTATCGCAAGAATGCCGAGGCGACCAACCAGGCCAATGTCGTTTTCGACTACGACAATCCGTCCTACCTGCCGCCCCAGGACACCGAATACAGTGCCGAGCTCTATTACGGCGTGCACGTGACCAACTGGCTGACCGTGCGCCCGAACCTGCAATACATCCGCCATCCCGGTGGCGTTGACCAGGTCGATGACGCGCTGATCGGCGGGATCAAGGTCCAGTCATCGTTCTAACCAACCACACAAAACCTTTGTAGGAGCGAGCCTGCTCGCGATGGTCGTCAACGATAACGCTGCGAGCCTGACACCACACGGCGCTCTCAGGTTCTTCGCGAGCAGGCTCGCTCCTACAAGGGACTAACCCGTTTTATATGAACCCTGCCCGCACAAGATCGTCATCTACAGTGAACTTGCGCGGGACTACTTGTAACGTCACGGAGAATCACACTATGAGCACTGATGGTGCCTTGAGCCGAAGCCGTCTATTGCCGACCCTGCTCGGCATATTGCTTCTGCTGATGGGCCTGGCCATGCTGGCCGGGGGGATCAAGCTGAGCATGCTTGGCGGCTCGCTGTATTACCTGCTGGCCGGTATCGGCATCGCGCTGAGCGGCGTCCTGCTGATCGCCGCCCGCCGCGCGGCGCTGGGCCTGTACGCACTGGTGCTGTTCGCCAGCACCGTTTGGGCGCTGTGGGAAGTTGGCCTCGACTGGTGGCAACTGGTGCCGCGGCTGGCGCTGTGGTTTGCCCTCGGTGTGGTGATGCTGCTGCCGTGGTTCCGTCGTCCATTGCTGATCAACGGCCCTGCCCCTATGGGTACTGGCGTCTTGAGCGTGGCCGTGGTCCTGGCCGGCGCCACCGCCGTGGCCAGCCAGTTCACCCATCCGGGCGAAACCTTCGGCGAACTGGGCCGCGACACCGCGGACATGACCAGCACCGCGCCGCAGATGCCCGAAGGCGACTGGCAGGCCTATGGCCGCAGCGAATTCGGTGACCGTTACTCGCCGCTCAAGCAGATCACCCCGGCCAACGTCGGCAAGCTGCAAGAAGCCTGGCGTATCCGGACCGGCGATCTGCCAACCGCCGATGACCCGGTGGAACTGACCAACGAAAACACCCCGCTCAAGGCCAACGGCATGCTCTATGCCTGCACCGCCCATAGCAAAGTGCTGGCGCTGGACCCGGACACCGGCAAGGAACTGTGGCGTTTCGACCCGCAGATCAAGAGCCCGGTGGGCTTCAAGGGCTTTGCCCACATGACCTGCCGTGGGGTGTCGTACTACGATGAAGCCGCTTACGCCAAGTCTGAAACCGCTGCGTCCGCCGTCATCTCCGAGGCCGGCAAAGCCGTTGCCCAGACTTGCCCGCGTCGTCTGTACCTGCCAACCGCCGATGCACGCCTGATTGCACTTAACGCCGACACCGGCAAGATCTGCGAAGGCTTCGGCACCAACGGTGTGGTTGACCTGACTCAAGGCATCGGCCCGTTCACCGCCGGCGGCTACTACTCCACCTCGCCAGCCGCGATCACCCGTGATCTGGTGATCATGGGCGGTCACGTCACCGACAACGAGTCGACCAACGAGCCGTCTGGCGTGATCCGCGCCTACGACGTGCGCGACGGTCATCTGGTATGGAACTGGGACAGCAACAACCCGGACGCCACCGAACCGTTGGCCCCGGGCCAGACCTACAGCCGCAACTCGGCGAACATGTGGTCGCTGGCCAGCGTCGACGAAAAACTCGGCATGGTCTACTTGCCACTGGGCAACCAGACCCCTGACCAGTGGGGCGCAGACCGCACCCCGGGCGCCGAGAAATTCAGCGCCGGCCTGGTCGCGCTGGATCTGGCCACCGGCAAGGTGCGCTGGAACTACCAGTTCACCCACCACGACCTGTGGGACATGGACGTCGGCAGCCAGCCAACCCTGCTGGACATGAAAACCGTCGACGGCGTGAAACCTGCGCTGATCGCTCCGACCAAACAGGGCAGCCTGTACGTCCTCGACCGTCGCGACGGCACACCGATCATCCCGATCCATGAAATTCCTGTGCCGCAAGGCGCGGTGAAAGGCGACCACACTGCTGCGACCCAGGCCCGTTCGGACCTGAACCTGCTGGCCCCGGAACTGACCGAAAAAGCCATGTGGGGCGCCAGCCCGTTCGATCAGATGCTGTGCCGCATCCAGTTCAAGGAGCTGCGTTACGAAGGTCAGTACACCCCGCCGTCGGAGCAGGGCAGCCTGATCTATCCGGGTAACGTCGGCGTCTTCAACTGGGGCGGCGTTTCGGTCGACCCGGTTCGCCAGATGCTCTTCACCAGCCCGAACTACATGGCCTTCGTCTCGAAGATGGTGCCTCGCGCCGAAGTCGCTGCCGACAGCAAGCGCGAGAGCGAAACCGCGGGTGTGCAACCGAACACGGGCGCACCTTACGCGGTGATCATGCACCCGTTCATGTCGCCGTTAGGCGTACCGTGCCAGGCTCCGGCCTGGGGCTACGTGGCCGGCATCGACCTGACCACAAGCAAAGTCGTGTGGAAACGCAAGAACGGCACCAGTCGCGACAGCTCGCCATTGCCTATCGGCCTGCCGCTCGGCGTGCCAAGCATGGGTGGCTCGATGGTCACCGCCGGCGGCGTCGGCTTCCTCAGCGGCACCCTGGATCAATATCTGCGCGCCTATGACGTCAACAGCGGCAAAGAGCTGTGGAAAGCTCGCCTGCCGGCTGGCGGCCAGGCTACGCCGATGACCTACACCGGCAAGGACGGCAAGCAGTACGTGCTGTTGGTCGTCGGTGGCCACGGCTCACTGGGCACCAAAATGGGTGACTATGTGATTGCGTACAAACTGTCGGAATAAGTTTCAACGGCAGTAAAAATCAAAGGCGACTCCCTCACAGGAGTCGCCTTTTTTGTTACCACCACTAAACCACTCTGTAGGAGCGAGCTTGCTCGCTCCTACAGATGACCGTGCCGTGCCGAAATACAGCTAACCTGTCTCTGCGCTGAACACGCCTTCGAAACACTGCGTTGCAGAAAATGACCGTTGAAACCACCGCCAACCTGCCCCATCTAAGACCCATACCCATTGCGCAGGTGCCCCCATGAGCGACCAGCAAGCATTCCCCGAAGACCCGAGCGAATACGCAGACCCGGAAAACGCCCCCCACCACACCCCTGGCAAAGGCCTGGCCCTGCCCGGCCAGAACCTGCCGGACAAGGTCTACGTCATCCCGATCCATAACCGACCGTTCTTCCCGGCCCAGGTGCTGCCGGTCATCGTCAACGAAGAACCGTGGGCCGAAACCCTCGATCTGGTCAGCAAATCCGATCACCACTCCCTGGCCCTGTTCTACATGGACACGCCCCAGGAAGACCCGCGCCACTTCGACACATCGGCCCTGCCGCTCTACGGCACGCTGGTCAAGGTGCACCACGCCAGCCGCGAAAACGGCAAGCTGCAGTTCGTCGCCCAAGGCCTGACCCGCGTACGCCTCAAGACCTGGCTCAAGCACCACCGCCCGCCGTACCTGGTGGAAGTCGAATACCCGCACCAGCCCACCGAGCCGACCGACGAGGTCAAGGCCTATGGCATGGCGCTGATCAATGCGATCAAGGAACTGCTGCCGCTCAACCCGCTGTACAGCGAAGAGCTGAAGAACTACCTCAACCGCTTCAGCCCTAACGATCCGTCGCCGCTGACCGACTTCGCCGCCGCGCTCACCTCGGCCACCGGCAGCGAGTTGCAGGAAGTGCTCGACTGCGTGCCGATGCTCAAGCGCATGGAAAAAGTCCTGCCGATGCTGCGCAAGGAAGTCGAGGTCGCGCGCCTGCAAAAAGAGATTTCGGCCGAAGTTAACCGCAAGATCGGTGAACATCAGCGCCAATTCTTCCTCAAGGAACAACTCAAGGTCATCCAGCAGGAGCTGGGCCTGACCAAGGACGACCGCAGCGCCGACCTCGAACAGTTCGAGCAGCGGCTGGTGGGCAAAGTCCTGCCGGCACAGGTGCAGAAACGCCTCGAAGAGGAAATGAACAAGCTGTCGATCCTCGAGACCGGCTCGCCGGAATATGCTGTGACCCGCAATTACATTGACTGGGCGACCTCGGTGCCGTGGGGCGTGTACGGCGAGGACAAACTCGACCTCAAGCACGCGCGCAAGGTGCTGGACAAACACCACGCCGGCCTCGATGACATCAAGGACCGTATCCTCGAATTTCTCGCGGTCGGCGCCTACAAAGGCGAGATCAGCGGTTCCATCGTATTGCTGGTGGGCCCGCCGGGCGTGGGCAAGACCAGCGTCGGCAAATCCATCGCCGAATCCCTTGGCCGGCCGTTCTACCGCTTCAGCCTTGGAGGCATGCGCGACGAAGCCGAGATCAAGGGCCACCGCCGCACCTACATCGGCGCGCAACCGGGCAAACTGGTGCAGGCGTTGAAAGACGTCGAAGTGATGAACCCGGTGATCATGCTCGACGAAATCGACAAGATGGGCCAGAGCTACCAGGGCGATCCGGCCTCGGCGCTGCTGGAAACCCTCGATCCGGAGCAGAACGTCGAATTCCTCGATCACTATCTGGATCTGCGGATGGACCTGTCGAAAGTGCTGTTCGTCTGTACCGCCAACACCCTGGATTCGATCCCCGTCCCGCTGCTGGACCGGATGGAAGTGATTCGCCTGTCGGGCTACATCACCGAAGAAAAAGTCGCCATCGCCAAGCGTCACCTGTGGCCAAAGCAGCTTGAGAAAGCCGGTGTGTCCAAGGGCAGCCTGAGCATCAGCGACAGCGCGCTCAAGGCGCTGGTTGACGGCTATGCCCGTGAAGCCGGTGTGCGCCAGTTGGAGAAAAACCTTGGCAAACTGGTGCGCAAAGCGGTGATGAAACTGCTCGACGAACCGAAAGCCGTAATCAAGCTCGGGCCGAAAGACCTGGAGGCTTCACTCGGCAAGCCGGTGTTCCGCAACGAGCAGGTGCTCGCGGGGGTCGGCGTGATCACCGGGCTGGCCTGGACCAGCATGGGTGGCGCGACCCTGCCGATCGAAGCCACGCGCATCCACACCCTCAACCGTGGGTTCAAGCTCACTGGGCAATTGGGTGATGTGATGAAAGAGTCGGCGGAAATCGCCTATAGCTATGTCAGCTCGCACCTGAAGTCCTATGGCGGCGATCCGAAATTCTTCGACGAAGCCTTCGTCCACCTGCACGTGCCAGAAGGCGCGACGCCAAAAGACGGCCCGAGCGCCGGCGTGACCATGGCCAGCGCCCTGCTGTCGCTGGCACGCAACCAGCCGCCGAAAAAGGGCGTGGCCATGACCGGCGAACTGACGTTGACCGGGCATGTGCTGCCGATTGGCGGGGTGCGGGAAAAGGTGATCGCAGCGCGGCGGCAGAAGATTTTCGAGCTGATTTTGCCGGAGGCCAACCGGGGGAATTTCGAGGAGTTGCCGGAGTATCTGAAGGAAGGGATTACCGTGCACTTCGCCAAGCGGTTTGCGGATGTGGCGAAGGTGTTGTTCTGATATATCGCTAGCGCCTGCTCCATCGCCTTCGCGAGCAAGCCCGCTCACACATTTGATCGCGTAATAAGCAAGTCACTCGGTCTAATGTGGGTGCGGGCTTGCTCGCGAAGGCGTCAGTACTCAAAACGCCAATTCCAGTAGCTGTCACACTTTGTCTCATCTCGGTTATGCTCGCCGTTCGTCGTGAACGCCGGAGCCACTGACCTTATGTCCCCCATTCGCCTGTTAGTCACCCTCGCCCTCGCCCTGCTGGCCGGATGCGCCACGCAACCTGCGCACAACGTGACAGTGGAAAAACAAAGCGAATGTCCGGTGCAGCTCAGCAACGGGCAAAACCTGATCCTGACCCTGCCGAGCAATCCGACCACGGGTTATCGCTGGGCGATACAGGATTCGGCCGGCGGTGTGTTGCACGCTCTGGGCCCAGAGGTTTATCGAAATCCGGAAGATGCCGGCATCGTCGGCGCAGCCGGAGTCTCGACCTGGCGCTTTCAGGCTTTCGCGCCCGGCACCGGACGCTTGCGCCTGACCTCGCAACAGCCATGGGCGCCGGAAGTGCTGCCGGTGGATTCGTTCGACTGCGCGATCTCGGTCAACTGACCGTGGGCTGGCTGATTCTGGCGCTGATGGGCGCAGTGACCTTCCTTTATGGCCTGAGCGTACATGCGTCCCTGCTGTGCCTGCTGGTCAAGCCGCTGCCGGTGCTGGCCCTGCTCGGCTGGCTGCACGACGCACCGCCAGGCGAATATCGGCGCTGGATCAGCCTGGGGTTGATTTTCTCCCTGGTCGGCGACGTGTTGCTGGCATGGCCGGGGGATTTGTTCGTGTTCGGCCTTGGGGCGTTTCTGGTTGCGCATCTGGCCTATCTGAAAGCGTATTTGAGCGATTGCCGGCGTCTGGCCGCATTGCCACTGATTCTGGCCCTCGGTGTCGGCGCCGTCCTGTTGGGAATTCTGATTTCCAACGGCCTCGGGCCATTGTTGGTGCCCGTGATTGTCTATGGCACGGCGATCAGCGCCATGCTGTGGCGCGCCCTGGCCCGACTCGGGACCGATGTGCCCAAACGCTCGGCGCTACTGGCGGCGGCGGGCGCAGTGGCATTCGTGTTCTCCGACAGCGTGATCGGCATCAGCCGGTTTGTGGTGCCGTTCGACGCGGCGCCGTACGTGATCATCCTCAGCTATTGGCTGGGGCAATGGGGCATCACGGCATCGGCGTTCACGCAGAAACCGCGTTGACCCCATCGCGAGCAAGCTCGCTCCCACAGGCATTGTACAGCCCTTGTGGGAACGAGCTTGCTAGCAATAGCAATATCACTGAACACACAGACTTTGCAGGCTGCCTGGCGGTTTATCAGACAACCCGCGCATCCCCGCGCCAACTTGGCTAAAATGCCGGCCTTTTCCACCTACACCGCTGGAACCGCCGTGAGCAAAGAACCCGATCGCCTTTTCGCCCAGCCTTTGGCCCAGGTGCCTGACTTCGCCTTCAACGAGGACGTGGTGCGGGTGTTCCCGGACATGATCAAGCGCTCGGTACCGGGTTATCCGACCATCGTCGAAAACCTCGGCGTGCTCGCCGCGCAGTTCGCCCAGCCGGGCAGCGTGCTGTACGACCTCGGTTCGTCCCTGGGCGCTGTGACCCAGGCCCTGCGCCGGCATGTGCGCACGGACGGCTGCCGGGTCATCGCTGTGGATAACTCGGCGGCGATGGTCGAGCGCTGCCGCGAGTACCTCAACGGTCAGGACTCGATGTTCCAGGAGTTGCTGCCGGTGGAGGTGATCGAAGGTGACATCCTGGCGCTGGAGTTCCAGCCGGCCTCGGTGGTGGCGCTGAACTTCACCCTGCAATTCATCGCACGGGACCAACGCACGGCATTGCTGTCGCGCATCCATCAGTCGCTGTTGCCCGGCGGCGCCCTGATCCTCTCGGAAAAACTGCGTTTCGAAGACGAGCAGGAACACGCATTACTCACCGATCTGCATATCGCCTTCAAACGCGCCAACGGCTATAGCGAACTGGAAATCGCCCAGAAGCGCAGCGCCATCGAAAACGTCATGAAGCCCGACAGCCTCGAAGAACACCGCGAACGTCTGTTGGCTGCCGGGTTCTCGAAAGTCGTGCCGTGGTTCCAGTGTCTTAACTTTGCCTCGTTGATTGCCTTGCCATGATTGATCTGTCCCCCCTCGCCCGCCGTCTGGCCGGCACGCCGCTGGCCGAATGGGCCAACACCCTGCAAGCACAACTCGACAAGAAAATGGAAAAGGGCCATGGCGACCTGGAACGCTGGCAAAGCGCGCTGGACGCCCTGCCGAAGATCCAGCCGAGTGAAGTCGATCTGCTAAATGGCTTGAAGCTCGATACCGATTGCAGCGACGAGACCCGCGCGCAAATGCGCACCGCACTGATGGGCCTGTCGCCATGGCGCAAAGGGCCGTTCGACCTGTTCGGCGTGCACGTCGACACCGAATGGCGCTCGGACTGGAAGTGGTCACGGGTCGCCCCGCACCTGAACCTCAAGGGCAAGCGCATCCTCGATGTCGGCTGTGGCAACGGTTATTACATGTGGCGCATGCTTGGCGCCGGCGCGGACAGCGTGATCGGTGTCGACCCGAACTGGCTGTTCTTCTGCCAGTTCCAGGCGGTGCAACGCTACCTGTCCGAGCCGAACGCCTGGCACCTGCCCTTCCCGTTCGAAGACCTGCCGCCGAACCTCGAAGGGTTCGACACAGTGTTTTCCATGGGCGTGTTCTACCACCGTCGTTCGCCCATCGAACATTTGCTGGCATTGAAGGATTGCCTGGTCAAGGGCGGTGAGCTGGTGCTGGAAACACTGGTGGTCGAAGGCGACAAGCATCAGGTGCTGGTACCGGAGGACCGCTACGCGCAGATGCGCAACGTGTGGTTCCTGCCGTCGGTGCCGGCGCTGGAGTTGTGGTTGCGACGTGCAGGGTTCACAGACGTGAAGTGCGTGGACGTGAGCACCACCACGATCGAGGAACAGCGCGGGACGGAGTGGATGAAGTATCAGTCGCTCAGTGACTTCCTCGATCCGGAAGATCACAGCAAGACCATTGAAGGGCTGCCGGCGCCGATGCGGGCCGTAATCGTCGCCAGAAAGTAACGCAAGAACCTGTAGGAGCGAGCTTGCTCGCGATGGTGTGTCAGTCGACACCACTTAGCCTGACACTCCATCGCGAGCAAGCTCGCTCCTACAGGGGGCCGGTGTTCAGTCTGAAGGTTTTGCTCGTCGGGCCTTGAAGAACTCGCTCAAAACAGCCCCGCACTCCTCCGCCAACACCCCCCCCTCATGCAGCACCCGATGATTCAGGAAGCCCTGGGTAAAGAACTGCCCCTGGCTCTGCACAATCCCCGCCTTGGGCTCCAGCGCGCCGTACACCACCCGCGCAATCCGCGAGTGCACGATCAGGCCCGCGCACATGCTGCACGGCTCCAGCGTCACGTAAAGCGTACTGCCGGTTAGTCGGTAATTGCTGACAGCCTGGGCGGCGGCGCGGATGGCGACCATTTCGGCATGGGCGCTGGGGTCATTGCCACTGATCGGGCAGTTGAAGCCGCGACCGATGATTTCCCCATCCTGGACCAGTACCGCGCCCACCGGCACTTCGCCGAGGGCCGCGCCTTGGGCCGCCAGTGCCAGGGCCTCACGCATGAATTCGCGATCACGACTGCGGTCGATGATGGCGGCGGGACGAATTTGACGCATCACGCCACCTCGATAGCGGCCATCAGGCCGGTTTCCATGTGATCGATCACATGGCAGTGGAACATCCATACACCCGGGTTATCCGCCACCAGCGCTACCTGCGCGCGCTCGTTCTTGCCCAGCAGGTAGGTGTCGGTGAAGTACGGAATGACCTTGTGCCGGTTCGAGGCGATGACCTTGAAACTCATGCCGTGCAGGTGAATCGGGTGCTGATACTGGGTCATGTTTTTCAATTCGAAGATGTAGCTCTTGCCCTTTTCGAGCTTGGCAATCGGGCGGTCGGCGCAGGTCTTGTCGGTGATGTCCCAAGCCTTGCCGTTGATCTGCCACAGACTTGGTGGCTTGCCGTTGTCGACATTGACCGACACCGAGCCCACCCATTCGAAATTGAAGTTGAGTTTCTCCGCATTGGCCAGATCCGGCTCGGCGATCGGGTTGGCGGGCAGCGCGGGCGGCCACTCGGTCGGGGCGTCGGTGTTGGCAACCGAACGCAGCGTACCCAGGCGCACCGGGCCGTTGCGCAGGGACAACTCTTCACCGGCCGGCGGAGCCTTGATCGCCAGGCAGATACGCATGCCGGGGCCGAGCCAGTACTCCTTGCCGAGCGGGCGCGGCTCGATGGGGTTGCCGTCCAGCGCATAGATCTGCGCTTCGACGCCGGGAATGTTCAGGCGATAGGTCAAGGTGTTATCGAGGTTGAGCAAACGCACCCGAGTAATTTGCCCGGCCGGCAAATCAATCACCGCTTGCGCGATGCCGTTGATGGTCGACAGACGCCCTGCCGTGCCGCCACGGGCCGCTTCCCGGGGAATGCTGAACTCGACGAAATTGCCCACCTCGTCGACATGCCAGCTCTTGAGGCTCAAGGTTTTCTCGTACTGGAAACCGGTCGGCTCACGCTCTTCGATGATCAATGGCCCGACCAGCCCACGGCCGAGCTCTTCGCTGCTGTTCACGTGGGGGTGGTACCAATAGCTGCCGGCGTCGGGCACGCGGAACTTGTAGTCGAAGTATTCGCCCGGCAGCACCGGCAACTGCGAGACATAGGGCACTCCGTCCATTTCCAGCGGTAGGCGAATGCCGTGCCAGTGGATGGTGGTAGCAACCGGCAGATGATTGATGAAACGCACCCGCAGCCATTCGCCCTGACGCACCCGCAATTCGGTCCCCGGTGCCGACGGGCCGAAGGCCCAGGCCTCGGTCTTGTGCCCGGGCACCAGCTCGACATCCAGCGGTGCGGCAATCAGTTCATAGTCGTGACCGGCATCTGCGTCGGCCATCTTGCCCAGCCAGTAGCGCGACGCGCCCCCTGCACCAACACCAACGACAACAAGACCGGCCAGGCCACCGAGGATTTGGCGACGGGTAAACGACATGAACTCAACTACCTCACGTATCAGCGACAGGCCCGAAGGCCCGCAAAAGGCGAATACGATACACCCGCAGTTGTGAAAGAAACAGCAAAGCGGGCGCGACGGCAGGCCGCAGGATGGACCCGCAGCAATGAAAAAAGCCGTGTGAACTCACGTTCACACGGCTTTTCATCCAGCGATCAAACCCTCAGGGCTGGCGCGGGATCACTCCCACTCAATGGTCGCCGGCGGCTTGCTCGACACGTCGTAGGTGACGCGGGAGATGCCTTCGATTTCATTGATGATGCGGCCGCTGACGGTTTCCAGCAGTTCGTAAGGCAGGTGTGCCCAACGCGCGGTCATGAAGTCGATGGTTTCCACGGCACGCAGGGCAACGACCCAGGCGTAACGACGGCCATCTCCCACCACGCCAACCGATTTCACCGGTTGGAACACCACGAATGCCTGGCTGACCTTGTGATACCAGTCGGCCTTGCGCAGTTCTTCGATGAAGATGTGGTCGGCACGACGCAACAGGTCGGCGTATTCCTTCTTCACTTCACCGAGGATGCGCACGCCCAGGCCCGGGCCCGGGAACGGGTGACGGTAGACCATGTCGTACGGCAGGCCCAGTTCCAGACCCAGACGACGGACCTCGTCCTTGAACAACTCGCGCAGGGGTTCAACCAGCTTGAGGTTCATTTCTTCCGGCAGGCCGCCCACGTTGTGGTGCGACTTGATCACGTGGGCCTTGCCGCTTTTAGCACCAGCCGACTCGATCACGTCCGGATAGATGGTGCCCTGGGCCAGGTACTTGATGTTGTCCAGCTTGCAGGATTCGGCATCGAACACGTCGATGAAGGTGCGGCCGATGATCTTGCGCTTCTTCTCCGGGTCGGCTTCACCGGCCAGGTTACCGAGGAACTGCTCTTCGGCGTTGGCGCGGATCACCTTGACGCCCATGTTCTCGGCGAACATGGCCATCACTTGCTCGCCTTCGTGCAGGCGCAGCAGGCCGTTGTCGACGAACACGCAGGTCAGTTGGTCGCCGATGGCTTTGTGCAGCAGCGCGGCAACCACGGACGAGTCCACACCGCCGGACAGGCCGAGCAGGACGTTGTCGGTGCCGACCTGGGCGCGAACCTGGGCGATGGCGTCTTCAGCGATTTTCGACGGGGTCCACAGGGCTTCACACTCGCAGATGTCGAGGATGAAGCGCGACAGGATGCGACCGCCCTGCTTGGTGTGGGTCACTTCCGGGTGGAACTGCACGCCGTAGTAACGACGCTCGTCGCTGAACATGCCGGCAATCGGGCAGCTCGGAGTGCTGGCCAGGACGTGGAAGTCTTCCGGCATGCGGGTGACCTTGTCACCGTGGCTCATCCACACGTCGAGGCCGAACAGGCCATCAGCGTCGATGTGGTCTTCGATGCCGTCGAGCAGGCGGCTTTTGCCGACTACATCAACACGGGCATAACCGAACTCACGCAGCTCGGAACCTTCAACCTTGCCGCCCAGTTGCTCGGCCATGGTCTGCATGCCGTAGCAGATACCGAAGACCGGCACACCCAGGTCGAAAACGGCTTGCGGGCAGCGAGGGCTGTTGGCTTCGTGAACCGACTCTGGGCCGCCGGCGAGGATGACGCCTTTAGGAGCGAATTCGCGGATCGCATCTTCGTCCATGTCGAACGGGTGCAGTTCGCAATACACGCCGATTTCACGCACGCGGCGGGCGATCAGCTGGGTGTACTGGGAACCGAAGTCGAGGATCAGGATGCGGTGAGCGTGAATGTCGAGGGCCATGATTCAGTCTCGTCTAAAAAATTCGGAAACAGTCGTGATTCAGAAACAACTCGGGGCTGAATAAAACAGCCCCGGTTGCTTAGCTTGTTGCTTGAAGGCTCAACCTACGCGGTAGTTTGGCGCTTCCTTGGTGATCTGCACGTCGTGAACGTGGGATTCGGCCATGCCGGCGCCGGTGATCCGCACGAACTCGGGCTTGGTGCGCATCTCTTCGATGTTGGCGCTACCGGTGTAGCCCATCGAGGAGCGCAGACCGCCCATCAGTTGGTGGATGATCGCGCTCAGGGTGCCCTTGTACGGAACACGCCCTTCGATGCCTTCCGGAACCAGCTTCTCGGCGCCTGCCGAGGAGTCCTGGAAGTAACGGTCGGAGGAACCCTGGGCCTGGGACATGGCGCCCAGCGAACCCATGCCGCGATAAGCCTTGTACGAACGGCCCTGGAACAGTTCGATCTCGCCCGGCGCTTCTTCGGTACCGGCGAACATCGAGCCCATCATCACGCAGGACGCACCGGCCACGATGGCCTTGGACAGGTCACCGGAGAAACGGATGCCGCCGTCGGCGATCAACGGAACGCCAGTGCCTTCAAGGGCAGCGGCGACGTTGGCGATGGCGCTGATTTGCGGCACGCCGACACCGGCGACGATACGGGTGGTGCAGATCGAGCCAGGGCCGATACCGACTTTGACTGCGTCGGCGCCAGCTTCGGCCAGGGCCTTGGCGGCGGCGCCGGTGGCAATGTTGCCGCCGATGACCTGCACTTCAGGGAAGTTCTGCTTGACCCAGCGAACGCGGTCGATCACGCCCTTGGAGTGACCGTGAGCGGTGTCGACCACCACCACGTCAACGCCGGCGGCGACCAGTGCGGCAACGCGATCACCGGTGTCTTTACCGGTACCGACTGCAGCACCAACGCGCAGACGACCTTGATCGTCCTTGCTGGCCAGTGGGTAAGCCTTGGCTTTTTCGATGTCGTTGACGGTCATCATGCCCTTGAGGGCGAATTTGTCGTCGACGATCAGCACGCGTTCGATGCGGTGCTTGTGCAGCAGTTCACGCACATCGTTCTTGTCGGCGCCTTCCTTGACCGTGACCAGACGCTCTTTAGGCGTCATCACTTCACGGACAGTGGCTTCCAGACGGTTCTCGAAACGCACGTCACGGGAGGTGACAATGCCGACCAGGTCGCCATTGTGCAGTACCGGAACGCCGGAGATGTTGTGCATGCGGGTCAATTCGAACAGCTCGCGCACGGTGGCGTCGGCGACGATGGTGATCGGGTCTTTGACCACACCAGCTTCGTAACGCTTGACCTTGCGGACTTCGGCAGCTTGCTGCTCGATGGTCATGTTCTTGTGGATGATACCGATACCACCTTCCTGAGCCATGGCGATTGCCAGACGGGCTTCAGTGACGGTGTCCATGGCAGCGGAGACCAATGGAATATTCAGCTCGATGCCACGGGTAAGGCGGGTCTTGAGACTGACTTCGTTAGGAAGCACCTCGGAATAACCGGGCACTAGGAGAATGTCGTCGAATGTCAGAGCTTCTTGGCTGATACGCAGCATCGCGGGGGCTCCCGAGCGGGAAAATGGAAGCGCGCCATTATAGTCAGACACCCCTTCGGGTTCAATGTAAAACTCTGTCTATTATTGGCATTACTGACATACGGGGATTACGGCGTTACGGATTGCTGCTTTTTTGTGGGAGCGAGCTTGCTCGCGATGGTCGTGAACGATGACGCGTGCTTTCTGGAAACCAACGTCGCCTTCAAGTTCATCGCGAGCAAGCTCGCTCCTACAACTCGACTTTCACCCAACTGACCGGCTGATCCAGCCAATCGGCGAACTCATCGAGAAAGCTCTGCTTGAACCCGGCTTCGGCCCAGTTGTTGAAGATGAAACCGAGGTTGGAGAAGCCGCATTCCTGCAGGAACAAGAAGCCGTTGATGTCGTCTTCATGCCCGCATTCCGGACAGGTGAAGTTATCGGTACGCCCCGGCATCCAGTCCTCCAGGCTTTCGAACAGGGCTTCACCCACTTCCTTGCGGCACTCGGCGCAGCCCGCTTCGCCAAGAAAACCCTTGGCCGGCGTATAGATGCAGCGCTTGGTAATGATCTCCAGGCCATTGATCGGCTCGCCGAACGGCAGCGCCTCAGGGTGCAGAACCACCTCACGAGCACCCTCGGCAATCGCATGGCCCATGCGATTGCCGGTGCGGCCGCACGTGGTCAGCTCTTCCTGGACGATGTTCTTGCGCACCAGCCAACGCACGACGGCCCGGGCCCGGGGTTCGTGTACCGGCAGGGTGGATATTTTCGGGACGATGATGCTTTGGGAATTCATGGGGTACAGGCCTGGAGCGCTGATAAAAGATCGGACGCGAATTACCTGTAGGAGCGAGCTTGCTCGTGATGGTCGTTAACGATAACGCGTACTTTCTGATTGAACGCGTCGCCCTCTAGTCCATCGCGAGCAAGCTCGCTCCTACAAGGATCAGTAGGCGAGCCTTTAGAAGGTATAGGCCCGCCGCGGCTGTTTTTACAGTTCTACAACGACCGCCTGCGAAGCACGGGTCGCCTTGGCGCGGGCGGCCTCGATCGACTCGTCGCGAGCCAGGGCAACGCCCATGCGGCGCTGGCCGTTGACTTCAGGCTTGCCGAACAGACGCAGCGCGGTATCCGGCTCGCTCAAGGCTGCGCCCAGATTGGCGAAGGCGGTCTGGGTCGACTGCCCTTCCACCAGGATCACCGCCGAGGCCGAAGGCCCGAACTGACGGATCAACGGGATCGGCAGACCGAGAATGGCCCGCGCGTGCAAGGCGAACTGCGACAGGTCCTGGGAAATCAGCGTGACCAGGCCGGTGTCATGCGGGCGCGGCGAGACTTCGCTGAACCACACCTGATCACCCTTGATGAACAGCTCGACGCCGAACAGACCACGGCCACCCAAGGCTTCGGTCACGGCTTTGGCGACACGCTCGGACTCAGCCAGGGCAACCGGGCTCATGGCTTGCGGCTGCCAGGATTCCTGGTAGTCGCCCTTCTCCTGACGGTGACCGACCGGTGCGCAGAAGGTGGTGCCGCCGACGTGGCGTACGGTCAACAGGGTGATTTCGTAGTCGAAATCGATGAAGCCTTCGATGATCACCCGACCTTTACCGGCACGGCCACCTTCCTGGGCGTAGTCCCAGGCTTTCTGCACTTCATCGACGCTGCGCAACAGGCTCTGGCCCTTGCCCGAAGAACTCATGACCGGCTTGACCACACACGGGAAACCGAGGTCTTCGACCGCCTTGCTGTAATCCTCGAAGGTGTCGGCGAAGTGGTACGGCGAGGTTGGCAGGTCCAGCTCTTCAGCGGCCAGGCGACGGATGCCTTCGCGGTTCATGGTCAATTGCGCGGCGCGAGCGGTGGGGATCACGTTGAAACCTTCGGCCTCCAGTTCCACCAGGGTCGCGGTGGCGATGGCTTCGATTTCCGGCACGATGAAGTGCGGTTTCTCGGCTTCGATCACGGCACGCAGGGCAGCGCCGTCGAGCATGTTGATCACGTGGCTGCGGTGCGCAACCTGCATGGCCGGCGCGTTGGCGTAGCGATCCACGGCAATCACTTCAACGCCCAAGCGTTGCAGCTCGATCACCACTTCCTTGCCCAACTCGCCACAGCCACACATCAATACGCGGGTCGCGGTCGGCGACAATGGAGTTCCGATTCGGGTCATCTGAAGGTCCTCAAGGAGCGGATCATCGAGGGAAGCACGCTTCCCATGGGGAGAAAGCGCGGCATTTTACATGAACTTCAGCCAACGACAGCCTGTTTGCGCAAGCGCCAGGCCATGATCAGCCACACGGCAGTGACCCCGGCGAATTTCGAGCCCAGGGCGGTGAGGATCACGCCCGGCGTCAGGGCGTCGATCATGCCGAAAAAGATAAAAGTATCGAGGGGAATGCTCATCGCCGAACTTATCCACAGGCGATCGTGCAAAGGGCGCCGGGTGATGCTGAACACCAGCCAGTCGATGCACTCGGAAACCGCGAACGCCGTGGCGCTGGCCAGGGCGATGGACGGGTCGGAGGTGACATAGGACAACACCAGCGCCACCAGCATCGCCGCGAGGGCGCCATGGCCGAACCGGGCTTGCACCATGTCGCGCAACACAAACACCAGCCCGCCCCAGGCCGACCAGATGATGTCCAGGTGCGGGGCAGTGGAAAAGGCGTAATTGATCAGCACGACGCTGCTGATGTAGGCGATCAAGAAAAGCATGGGCGGGGAAGTACCTGTCAATTTGGCGCACAGGATACTGTAGGAGCGAGCCTGCTCGCGATGGTCGTCAACGATAACGCGGGGAGTCTGGTTCCCCGCGGGGTTCTTGAGTCCATCGCGAGCAAGCTCGCTCCTACAACCGCGGTTTTGCCCCGATCATCCACACCAACCCACTGGCCTTGGCCCGCTCATGACACAACCCCAACACCGTGCGGCGCTCGTCGTTGGTCATGCGGCTCCAGCGGGTAATCTCCTCCACCGTGCGTTGGCAACCGGTGCAGATGTCATCATCGTCCAGCGCACAAATATTCACGCAGGGCGATGCAACCGGGCGTTCGGTGGCAGTCATTCTTCCTGCTCGGCCAGGTCGCGGGCGTAGCGCTGCGAGTTATGCACGTAGTGAGCTGCGCTGGCCTCCAGCATCCTGATTTGCGGCTCGGTCAATTCGCGCACCACTTTGCCAGGCGAGCCCATGACCAGCGATCCGTCCGGAATCTCCTTGCCTTCGCCGATCAGCGAGTTGGCGCCGATGATGCAGTTCTTGCCGATCTTCGCACCGTTGAGAATCACCGCGTTGATGCCGATCAGGCTGTAGTCGCCGACGGTGCAGCCGTGGAGCATGGCGTTGTGGCCGATGGTCACGCCGGTGCCAATGGTCAGCGGGTAGCCCATGTCGGTGTGCATCACGGTGCCGTCCTGGACGTTGCTGTTCTTGCCGATCAGGATCAATTCATTGTCGCCGCGCAATACGGCGTTGAACCAGACGTTGGCGCCCTCTTCCAGCTTGACCTTGCCCACCAGCACGGCATTGGGTGCGACCCAGCTCTGTGGATGGGTTTCGACGCGGGCGTCGCCCAGGCGGTATTTCATTGTTGTATTCCTCAAGGCTCAGGCAGGCTTTTCTCAGCAAAACCAGGATTCAGGCCATTCGAACGATGGCTTCAGATATTGATGAAGCTTTTGGGAGGCTGATGCAGGCTGATTTTGGCGTCATACAGCAGGTTGATCAACTCGACGATCATGATCGCCGTCAGCCCCCAGATCTTGTATTCGCCATAGCGATAGCTCGGCACGTACCAGCTGCGGCCCTGATAGTCGATGCGATGGGTATGTTCGCGCGGGTCTTTACGGAAGAAGTCCAGGGGTACGCTGAACACCGCGGCGATCTCGGCGTCGTTGGCCCGGTATTCGACAAAATCCGGGATCACCCCGACATAGGGTGTGACCTTGATGCCATGCAGGCTGATCAGCGGGCTGAGCGGTCCGATCACCTCGACCAGCCCCGGCGGCAGGCCAATCTCTTCTTCGGCTTCACGCAGGGCGGTGAAAATCAGGTCGGGGTCTTCGGGGTCACGGCGTCCGCCGGGGAAGGCAACTTCGCCGCCATGGGTCGACAGGCCGCTGGCACGCAGGGTCAACACCAGTTCGGGCTCGTCACTGCGGGTGATGGGCAGCAGCACCGCAGCCTCGGGAAAACGACGATCGGTCTCCAGTGTGCGTGGAGTGTGGTTACTAACCCGATGCAGTAGCTCGTCCAGCATGAGTGTTCTCGATTTGTGCCTTACCCGGCATCATGCACCAATCGCTGCGGTCGCCCAACCCCCGCAACCACCCCATGTCGCGAAACGACAACTTGCCGACCGACACTGCCGCGCGCCAAGATAGGCGCAGCATTCAGGAACCCCAGCATGAAATTTTGCAGCCAGTGCGGTAACCCGGTGACCCAGCGCATACCCGAAGGCGATTCGCGCCTGCGTTTTGTTTGCGACAGCTGTCAGGCCATTCACTACCAGAACCCCAACATCGTCGCCGGCTGCGTGGCGACCTGGGGCACCCAGGTATTGCTGTGCCGGCGGGCCATCGAGCCGCGACGCGGTTACTGGACCCTGCCCGCCGGTTTCATGGAGAACGGCGAGACCATCGAACAGGCCGCCATTCGCGAGACAGCCGAAGAAGCCTGCGCCCGGGTGCGCAACCTGAGCATCTATACCCTGATCGACGTGCCGCACATCAGCCAGGTGCATGTGTTCTTCCGGGCCGAACTGGCGGACCTGGACTTTTGCGCCGGTCCCGAGAGCCTGGAAGTGCAACTATTCGACGAAGCGGACATTCCATGGGATGAGCTGGCTTTCCGCACAGTGGGCCGTACCTTAGAATGCTTCTTCGCTGACCGGCGGACCGAAATCTATCCCGTTCGGTCTGAATCGATCCCGCCGCTTGCTCAGCCTGCCATTATCTGATGTCATCTCGGCATCACCGGGAGGCGCCGAAAGATTGTCCGAATGCGGCCCGAGCCAGCGGCAGCTCCTGCAAAAACTTCTATACATAAATAGTCGCGACACCTCCTGGGGAATCGTTTCAATGCGCTGGTTGCTTGCCCTGCTCTGTTTGTCGTTTGTCACGGTGTCCCAGGCTTCTGCCGTGGAAACCCTGGACGGCAAGGTCATCGAGAAAATCCTGATTCTCAAGTCTTCCCATCAATTGCAATTGATCAATGACGGCAAGCCGCTCAAAACCTATCGCATTTCCCTGGGCAAACGTCCCAAGGGGCCGAAGCTGATGGAAGGCGACAAGCGCACCCCGGAAGGCTTCTACTGGGTCGACTGGCGCAAGATAAGCGATCGTTTCAACCTGGCGATGCACATTTCCTACCCGAACATCAGCGACTCTGCCCGCGCCCGTCGTGAAGGCGTCGAGCCCGGCGGCATGATCATGATCCACGGTACCCCGGACAGCGAAGACACCCCGGAAGACCTGTTCCACACCCTGGACTGGACCGACGGCTGCATCGCCATGCGCAACATGGACATGCGCGAAGTCTGGAACCTGGTGCCGGACGGCACGATGATCGAGATCCGCCCGTAAATTCCCCGACCTTTGGTCGCTCCGCAAAAAAAATCAAAAAAAATCCAGCCTTCGGCAGCTCCTCCAGGGTGAATACCATTTCCCCCTGTAGAAGCTGCCGAAGGCTGCGATCTTTGCTTTAAATCCTCCCGCCGCTAATACCACTTCGATCCAGCCTCTTTCCACTGCGCCACACAAGGCCTGTTTACCGCACCTGCAGCCTGAGAGGTGCATTGACATGGTATTCAAGTGGTATTAGTTTTTTGCCCTACAGCGAACAAGTAACTTTCTTACAGACGCGTCGGACAATAATTAAATGAACGACCTTTCAGCCCTGCGCCCCGATGACACCCAACCCACGCCGTTGTACCTGCAACTGGCACGCAATCTGGAAGCGGCGATCCATGCCGGCCAGTGGAAAGCCGAACAGGCCATGCCGTCGGAGCGCAATCTGAGCGAAGCGCTGGGCATCTCCCGCGTCACTGCACGCAAGGCTCTGGAAGTGTTGTTCGAACAAGGCCTGATCCGCCGCAACCAGGGCTCCGGCACCTTCATCACGCCGCGGCTCGAACAACCGTTGTCGCGCCTTTCCGGTTTCAGTGAAATGCTCCGCCTCAAGGGGTTCGTGCCCGGATCGCAATGGCTGGAGCGGGAAATTACCCTGCCGACCCACGAAGAACTGATCCGTCTCGGCCTGTCGCCCAACGACAAAGTCGCGCGCCTCAAACGCCTGCGCAAGGCCGACGACACGGTGATGGCCATCGAGATGAGCACCCTGCCCGCCTCGATCATTCCCAAGCCGCAGGCGGTGGGCGATTCCCTCTACGAGTACCTCGACGGCATCGGCAAACCGGTTGTCCGCGCCCTGCAGCACATCCAGGCGATCAACGCCTCGGACGAATTCGCAGCCCTGGTGGGCATTGCCCCCGGCACCGCCATGCTGCTGATGACCCGGGTCGGCTACCTGGAAGACAACACGCCCATCGAAGTCACCGACACCTATTGCCGTAACGACTACTACGACTTTGTCGCAGAGCTTCGCCGCTAGAACGCTGCACCGCGAAACCGCCCACCCAGAGAACCGATCATGTCCGAAGACAACATCCTCACCGCCCACGGCTGGGTTCGTGGCCGACTGGTCCATGAGCACGGCAAAGTCATGTCGATCGAAGGCCAGCCCTGCGATCCGGCGGACAACGATTTGCCGTACCTGCTGCCGGGCTTCATCGACCTGCACGTTCACGGTGGCGGCGGCAAAGACATCATGGAAGGCTCGCCGGCCTTCGAAACCATCACCCGTACTCACGTGCGCTTCGGCACCACGTCGCTGCTGGCCACCACCATGACGGCACCGAGCGAAGAGATATCCAGCGTGCTCCAGGCCGTCGGTGAATTCTGTGAGCAGCGACCCCAAGGCTGCGCCCGGGTGCTTGGCGTGCACCTCGAAGGCCCCTACATCAACCCAGGCAAACTCGGCGCGCAACCCAACTTCGCCCACACCGCGCTGATGGCCGAAGTCGAAGCGTATCTGGCGCTCGCGCCGATCCGGGTGATCACCATTGCCCCGGAAATCGCCGGTCACGATGCCTTGATCCGCGACCTCAGCAGCCGCGGCATTCGCATGCAGATCGGCCACACCCTGGGCAGTTATGAGGAAGGCGTGGCCGCGCTGGAGGCCGGCGCCAGCAGTTTCACCCATCTCTACAACGCCATGAGCCCACTGCATCACCGCGAACCCGGGATCGTCGGCGCTGCCCTGGCCCACGCCAAATACGCCGAACTGATCCCGGATTTGCTGCACGTGCACCCCGGCGCCATCCGCGTGGCCCTGCGCTCGATTCCTTGCCTGTATTGCGTCACCGACTCAACCGCCGCCGCCGGCATGCCCGATGGCGAGTACAAACTCGGCAGCCACACCGTGACCAAATGCCTCGGTGGCGTGCGCCTGCCCGACGGTACGCTGGCCGGCAGCACCCTGACCATGGATCAGGCCCTGCGCAACCTGGTGAAAATCGGCCTACCCATCACCGAAGCCTCGCAGCGCCTGTCGCAGTTCCCCGCCGACTACCTCGGCATCACCGAACGCGGGCGCCTGCAACCGGGGGCCTGGGCCGACTGCGTGCGGCTGGATCGCTCACTGAAACTGACCGCTGTCATGGTCGAAGGAGAAGACATTGACTTCAAAAATGCTTGAAGAGGCGCTGTCCTCGTTCGAGGCCGTGCAAGCCCAATTACAGCAACTCGACCCGCAGATGATCGAGATCGCCGGGCGCCTGCGTCGTCAGCCGCCGCAAGTGGCCATGACCGTGGCGCGTGGCAGTTCCGACCATGCCGCCAGTTACTTCGCCTACCTGACCATGCAACTGCTGGGCATCCCGGTGGCGTCGCTGCCGATGTCGGTGGTGACCATGCAACAGGCACCATTGAAGGTCAGCGGCCAGGTGGCATTCGCCTTTTCGCAATCGGGGCAAAGCCCGGACCTGGTCAACAGCCTGCGCCTGTTGCGCAAGCGCGGTGCCTTGAGCATTTCGCTGGTCAACGCCGAAGACTCGCCGCTGGAAGCCGCCTGCGAATTCAGCCTGCCGCTGTGTGCCGGCACCGAAAGCAGCGTCGCCGCGACCAAGAGCTTTATCGCCACCCTCAGCGCCAGCGCCCGGCTGATTGGCCACTGGAAAGAAGATACCGAACTGCTCGACGCCTGCCGCGCCTTGCCCGAAGGCCTGCGTGACGCTGCGCAACAGGATTGGAGCCCGGCCATCGACGCCTTGCGCGATTGTCAGCGGCTGATGGTGATCGGCCGCGGCGCCGGTTTCGCCATCGCCCAGGAAGCTGCGCTCAAGTTCAAGGAGACGTCGGCGATTCAGGCCGAAGCCTTCAGCAGCGCCGAAGTCCGTCACGGTCCGATGGCCTTGATTGGCGACAACTACCCGCTGCTGGTATTTGCCCCACGGGGAGCCGAACAGGCCGGTTTGCTGAGCCTGGCCGCCGACATGCGCCAACGCGGCGCCCGTGTTCTGCTGGCCGCGCCGGATGACGTGCTTGAACGCGACCTGACGCTGACCCGCGCCGAACACCCGGCCCTCGACCCGATTCTCGCGATCCAGAGTTTCTACGTGATGGCCGCCGGCCTGGCCGTGGCCCGTGGCATGGACCCGGACCAGCCACGGCACCTGAGCAAAGTCACACGTACACACTGAACGCAACGCCCCCTGTAGGAGCGAGCTTGCTCGCGATGGTCGTCAACGAAAACGCGCGTTTGCTGGATAAACGCGGCGTTCTTTAGTCCATCGCGAGCAAGCTCGCTCCTACAGGGGGGCGCGTTGATCCGAACCGATGTTTTGAATGAGACCGAGCCATGCATAACAACAATAAAGAGCTGACCCTCAGCGCCCCACTCAGCGGCCCGGTGCTCACGCTCGCCAAAGTCCCGGACCCGGTGTTCGCCAGCGGCGCCATGGGTGACGGCATCGCCATCGATCCGCTCAACGACACACTCCACGCCCCCTGCGCCGGCGTGGTGGTGCATGTCGCCCGCACCGGTCACGCGGTGACCCTGCGTGCCGACAACGGCGCGGAATTACTCCTGCACCTGGGCCTGGACACGGTCGAGTTGCAGGGCGAGGGCTTTTCGATGCTGGTGCAGGAAGGCGCACGGGTTGCCAATGGCCAACCCCTGCTGCGCTACGACCTGGACAAGGTCGCACAACAGTGCAAAAGCCTGGTCAGCCTGCTGATCCTCACCAACAGCCAGGACTTTCAGGCACGGCCCATCACCCTCAAGTCGGTAAAGGTCGGCGAGCCGCTGCTGCACATCATTCGCCGCCAGGGCGTGGGCGCGCAGGCGGACGTGGAGCTTGCTGGCGAAGAAGTGGTCGGCCACATCCGCATCGCCCATCGTGGTGGCCTGCATGCCCGGCCGGCCGCGCTGATCCGTCAGACCGCGCAAGGATTCAAAAGCAAATCGCAGCTGCATTTCGCCGGCAAGTCGGCCACCTGCGACAGCCTGATCGGCCTGATGGGGCTGGCCATTGGCGAACAGGCAGAAGTCCAGGTCAGTTGCCAGGGCCCGGACGCCGAAGCCGCGCTGCAAGCCTTGCTGACCGCGTTATCCACAGCCCTGGCCGAAGACAACCATGCCGCCGCGCCGACCACGATTGCCCAACGCAATCGCCCCGCCGAAGCCGGCGTATTGCACGGCGTCTGTGCGGCGCCCGGCCTGGTCGGCGGGCCGCTGTTCCACCTGAATGCGATCAGCCTGCCGGTGGATGCCGACCATCATGATCCACAGCAACAGCAGCAAGTGCTGGACGCGGCACTGAGCCAGGTGCGCAGCGAAATCGAACGCACGCTGGTCCTGGCAAAAAAACACAAGGACAGCGCTGAAGAGGCGATCTTCGCCGCACACCTGGCGCTGCTGGAAGACCCGGCCCTGCTGGACACCGCCATACAAACCGTCGCGCAGGGCACGGCTGCGACCCACGCCTGGAGCCAGGCCATCGACGTGCAGTGCGAAGTCCTCCAGCAAACCGGCAGCACACTGCTGGCCGAACGCGCCAACGACCTGCGCGACCTCAAGCAGCGGGTGCTGCGCGCATTGCTTGGCGACGCCTGGCATTACGACGTGCCGGCCGGCGCCATCGTCGCGGCGCAAGAATTGACGCCCTCCGATTTACTGCAACTGAGCCAGCAAGGCGTCGCCGGACTGTGCATGGCCGAAGGTGGCGCGACCTCCCACGTGGCGATTCTGGCCCGGGGCAAAGGCCTGCCGTGCATCGTGGCGCTGGGTTCGACGCTGCTCGATCAGCAACAGGGGCAACCGGTGGTGCTGGACGCCGACGGCGGCCGCCTCGAACTGACACCCAGTGCCGAACGCCTGGCCGACGTGCGCCAGCTACAACAGCAACAGCAACAACGCCGGGCCGAACAACAGGCCCAGGCGCACACCCCCGCACTGACCACTGATGGCCTGCGCATCGAAGTCGCCGCCAATGTGGCATCCAGCACGGAAGCGGCAGACGCGTTGGCCAATGGTGCCGACGGCGTCGGCTTGCTGCGTACCGAGTTTCTCTTCGTCGACCGCCACACCGCGCCGGACGAACAGGAACAACACCACGCCTATCAAGCGGTGCTCGATGCCATGGGCGACAAGTCGGTGATCATCCGCACCATCGACGTCGGCGGCGACAAGCAACTGGACTACCTGCCACTGCCCGCCGAGGCCAATCCGGTGCTCGGCCTGCGCGGCATTCGCCTGGCCCAGGCTCGCCCTGAACTGCTCGACCAGCAATTGCGCGCGCTGCTGCACCTGCGCCCGTTGTCACGCTGCCGGATCTTGCTGCCGATGGTCACGGAAGTCGATGAGCTGCTGCACATCCGCCAGCGCCTCGATGCCTTGTGCGGTGAACTCGGTCTGGCGCAACGCCCGGAACTGGGTGTGATGATCGAAGTTCCGGCCGCCGCGCTGCTGGCCGAGCAACTGGCCGAACACGCGGACTTCCTGTCCATCGGCACCAATGACCTGTCGCAATACACCCTGGCCATGGACCGCGACCACGCCGGGCTCGCCGCGCGCGTCGATGCGCTGCACCCGGCACTGCTGCGGCTGATCGCCCAGACCTGCGCCGGTGCGGCGCAGCACAACCGTTGGGTGGGCGTGTGCGGCGCACTGGCGTCCGATCCGTTGGCCACGCCGGTGTTGATCGGCCTGGGGGTCCGTGAGTTGTCGGTGAGCCCGGTACAGGTCGGCGAAATCAAGGACCGCGTGCGTCATCTCGACGCCAGCGAATGCCGGCGCATCAGCCAGGATTTGCTCAAGTTGAGCAGCGCCAGCGCCGTGCGTCACGCCTGTCACCAGCATTGGCCTCTGAGCTGAAGAACAACAAGAATCCACGGAGAACCGCCATGTACCAACTTTTCATCGAAGGCCTGCAACGCCTCGGCCGCGCGCTGATGCTGCCGATCGCGATCCTGCCGATTGCCGGCCTGCTGCTGCGCCTGGGTGATGCCGATCTGCTGAACATCGCGATCATCCACGACGCCGGCCAGGTGATCTTCGCCAACCTGGCAATGATCTTCGCCATCGGCATCGCGGTCGGTTTCGCCAGGGACAACAACGGTACGGCAGGTCTGGCCGGGGTGATCGGTTACCTGGTGATGATCTCCACCCTCAAGGCGCTCGACCCGAGCATCAACATGGGCATGCTCGCCGGGATCGTCAGCGGCCTGATGGCCGGCGCGCTGTACAACCGCTTCAAGGATATCAAGCTGCCGGAATACCTGGCGTTCTTCGGTGGCCGACGGTTCGTGCCGATTGTCACCGGGTTCGCCGCCGTGGGGCTGGGTGTGGTGTTCGGCTACATCTGGCCGCCGATCCAGCACGGCATCAACAGCTTCGGCACATTGATGATGGAAAGCGGCAGCTTCGGCGCGTTCATCTTCGGCCTGTTCAACCGCCTGTTGATCGTCACCGGCCTGCACCACATCCTCAACAATATGGCGTGGTTCGTGTTCGGCAACTTCACCGACCCCACCACCGGGGCGCTGGTGACTGGCGACCTGTCGCGCTACTTCGCCGGCGATCCGAAGGGTGGCCAGTTCATGACCGGCATGTTCCCGATGATGATCTTCGGCTTGCCCGCCGCCTGCCTGGCGATGTACCGCAACGCCCTGCCGGCACGGCGCAAGGTGATGGGCGGGATCTTCCTGTCGATGGCGTTGACCGCGTTCCTGACCGGCGTCACCGAGCCGATCGAATTCGCCTTCATGTTCCTCGCGCCGTTGCTGTTTGTGTTGCATGCGTTGCTGACCGGCCTGTCGATGGCCATCACCAATGCGCTGAACATCCACCTGGGGTTCACTTTCTC
Source organism: Pseudomonas sp. EU05-FHT14B02 (assembly GCF_058791055.1). Lineage (NCBI taxonomy): Bacteria > Pseudomonadati > Pseudomonadota > Gammaproteobacteria > Pseudomonadales > Pseudomonadaceae > Pseudomonas > Pseudomonas sp. EU05-FHT14B02. The sequence continues at coordinate 86,853 of NZ_JBYTDD010000001.1, forward strand.
CGGCGGCTTCATCGACATGATCCTGGGCTGGGGCAAGTCCAGCAACGGCTGGCTGGTGTTCCCGGTGGGCCTGGCGTATGCCGTGATCTATTACGTGGTGTTTGACTTCTGTATCCGCCGCTTCGACCTGAAGACACCGGGCCGCGAAACCAGCGCTGACGTCGAGCAGGTTGTCGTCGCCGACAATGAACGCGCCGGGGCATATATCAAGGCCTTGGGCGGTGCCGAAAACCTGATCACCGTCGGCGCCTGCACCACGCGTTTGCGCCTGGACATGGTGGATCGCAACAAGGCTTCGGATGCCGATCTCAAGGCGCTCGGTGCCATGGCCGTCGTGCGTCCGGGCAAGGGCGGGAGTTTGCAGGTGGTGGTCGGGCCGATGGCCGATGCCATTGCCGACGAAATTCGCCTGGCAATGCCGGCACTGGGCCGCGCCATCGTGTCGTCACCGCCCGCAGAAATCGACGCCACTCCACCTGCCGCCGTGGCGACACCCGAGGCGCAGCAATGGCTCAATGCCCTGGGTGGTGGCGACAATGTGCTGCAACTCGATTGCATCGCCATGACCCGCATCCGCCTGCAATTGGCCGATGGCAAAGCCTTGTCGGAATACGATTTGAAAGCGCTGGGTTGCCAGGGTGTGAGTCAGCTGGAAGGCGGCATCTGGCATCTGTTGATTGGCGACAAGGCACCGAGCTTGAGTGATGCACTGGAAGTGTTGGTCAATCGCAGCGAAGTGAGTGCCAAGGTTTAGATCTTCGGTGCCTGATAGGCCGCCATCGCGAGCAAGCTCGCTCCCACATTGGATCTGCATACACTGGACCACTGTGTGAGCGGGCTTGATCGCGAAGAGGCCATAAGCAACACCACAAAAACCCGATCAATAAAAAACCCGCTGAAATCTCTTTCAGCGGGTTTTTCATTTCAGCACCGGAGAATCAGAAATCCTCCAGACGCCACACTTCATAAGCCGGTGTCTCATAGGGATGGCTCTGTTTCAGAGCCGCCACTACCGAGCGAATCAACTCATCGGCCACCACCAGCTCGACCTTCCATTCCTCGACCTGCTCGACCTGCCCTGCCTCGCCAATGAACGGCTGACTGCCGTCCAGTGGGCGAAACTGGCCAGTGCCAAGCACCTGCCATGCACAGTGGTCATAGTCACCGATTCGCCCCCCACCGGCGGCGAATACGGCGCTTTTGACCACCTCGACATGACTGTCGGGAACAAAAAAGCTGAGCTTGTACACGGTGCTTAGTTCACCCACACCCGAGCATTACGGAACATGCGCATCAGCGGTGCATCTTCGTTCCAGTCATCCGAACGCCACGAGTTCTGCACGGCGCGGAATACACGCTCCGGGTGCGGCATCATGATGGTCACGCGGCCGTCGCGGCTGGTCAGGCCGGTGATCCCGCGCGGCGAACCGTTCGGGTTGGCCGGATAGCTTTCGGTGACCTTGCCGTGGTTGTCGACGAAACGCATCGCCACGCAACCCGACAGATCGGCTTCCAGCAGTGCTTCTTCGCTGGCGAACTCGGCATGGCCTTCACCGTGGGCGATGGCGATCGGCATGCGCGAACCGGCCATGCCTTGCAGGAAGATCGAGTTCGACTCCTGGATCTGCACCATGGCCACACGGGCTTCGAACTGCTCGGAACGGTTACGCACGAAGTGCGGCCAGAACTCGCTGCCCGGGATCAGCTCGTGCAGGTTGGACATCATCTGGCAACCGTTGCACACGCCGAGGGTGAAGCTGTCGTTGCGCTCGAAGAAGCCCTGGAACGCATCGCGGGCACGGCTGTTGAACAGCGCCGACTTGGCCCAGCCTTCACCGGCACCCAATACGTCGCCGTAAGAGAAACCACCGCAAGCGACCATGCCCTTGAAGTCGTTCAGGTCGACACGGCCGGCCAGAATGTCGCTCATGTGCACGTCGATCGCGTTGAAACCGGCGCGGTCGAACGCGGCAGCCATTTCCACCTGACCGTTGACGCCCTGCTCACGCAGTACGGCAACCTGTGGGCGAATGCCTTTCTTGATGTAAGGCGCGGCGATGTCCTGGTTGATGTCGTAGCTCAGCTTGACGCTCAGGCCCGGGTTTTCTTCTTCCAGCAGCACGTCGAACTCTTGCTCGGCGCAGTCGGCGTTGTCACGCAGACGCTGGATCTGGTAGCTGGTCTCGGCCCACTGGCGTTGCAGCAGACGACGCTGGCCTTCGAACACAGTGTCACCGTTGAAGGTGATGCCGATCTCGCCATTGTTGATTGGCTGACCGATCACCGACACGCAGTCACCCAGGCCGGCAGCGCTGAACTGCGCGAGGATGTCCGGGGTCGCGTCCTGGCGAACCTGGATCACGGCACCCAGTTCTTCGTTGAACAGGATGGCGGCGATGTCGGCAGAGGTTTCTGCCAGACCGTCGAGGTTCAGGCTCAGGCCACAGTGACCGGCGAACGCCATCTCGACAACGCTGGTCAGCAGACCACCGTCGGAACGGTCGTGGTAAGCCAGCAGGTGGCCGTCGGCGTTGAGGCCCTGGATCACCGCGAAGAAGGCTTTGAGGTCTTCGGCGTCGTCGACGTCCGGAGCCTGCTTGCCGAGCTTGCCGTGAACCTGCGCCAGGATCGAGGCGCCCATGCGGTTCTGGCCGCGGCCCAGGTCGATCAGGATCAGGTCGGTGGTGCCCTTGTCCATGCGCAGTTGCGGAGTCAGGGTCTGACGGATGTCAGTCACTGGCGCGAAACCGGTCACAATCAGGGACATCGGCGAAGTCACGGACTTGTCCACGCCTTTATCGTTCCAGCGTGTAGCCATGGACATCGAGTCCTTGCCCACAGGAATGGTGATGCCCAGTTCAGGGCACAACTCCATGCCGACCGCTTTCACGGTGTCGTACAGGCGTGCATCTTCACCCGGGTGACCGGCAGCCGACATCCAGTTCGCCGACAGTTTGATGTCGGAGATCTTGCCGATGCGCGAGGCCGCGATGTTGGTCAGGGTTTCGCCGATGGCCATGCGGCCCGACGCCGGAGCGTCCAGCAGTGCCAGCGGAGTGCGCTCGCCCATGGCCATGGCTTCACCGGTGTAGACGTCGAAGCTGGTGGCGGTGACGGCAACGTCGGCTACCGGAACCTGCCACGGGCCGACCATCTGGTCACGGGCCACAAGGCCGGTGATGGTGCGGTCCCCGATGGTGATCAGGAAGCTTTTACTGGCCACGGCCGGGTGATGCAGAACGCGCTCGACGCAGTCGGCGATGTTCAGGGTCGACGGATCGAAATCATCGCCCAGCTCGGCTTCACGCACCACCGAACGGTGCATGCGCGGGGCCTTGCCCAACAACACTTCCAGTGGCATGTCCACCGGGCTGTTGCCGAAGTGGCTGTCGGTGACGGTCAACTGCGGTTCGGCAGTGGCTTCGCCGACGACGGCAAACGGGCAACGCTCGCGTTCGCAGATCGCCTTGAAGCGTTCGAAATCCGCCGGGCCGACGGCCAGAACGTAACGTTCCTGGGATTCGTTGGACCAGATTTCGTGCGGGGCCATGCCCGGCTCGTCGTTTGGAATGTTGCGCAGTTCGAAACGGCCACCGCGGTCGCCGTCGTTGACCAGTTCCGGGAAAGCGTTGGACAGACCGCCCGCACCCACGTCGTGGATGAAGCTGATCGGGTTCTTGTCGCCCAGTTGCCAGCAACGGTCGATGACTTCCTGGCAGCGACGTTCCATTTCCGGGTTTTCGCGCTGTACGGAAGCGAAGTCCAGGTCTGCCGAGCTGGTGCCGGTGGCCATTGAGGAAGCCGCGCCGCCGCCCAGGCCGATCAGCATCGCCGGGCCGCCGAGCACGATCAGCTTGGAGCCGACGACGATCTCGCCTTTCTTGACGTGTTCTTCACGGATGTTGCCCATGCCGCCAGCCAGCATGATCGGCTTGTGGTAACCGCGAACTTCGTCACCGTGCGCGGTGGTGATCGATTGTTCGAAGGTACGGAAGTAGCCAGTCAGTGCCGGACGACCGAATTCGTTGTTAAACGCGGCGCCGCCCAATGGGCCTTCAATCATGATGTCCAGCGCGGTGACGATGCGCTCAGGCTTACCGTACGGCACCTCCCACGGCTGTTCGAAGCCCGGGATCTGCAGGTTCGACACGGTGAAACCGGTCAGGCCAGCCTTCGGCTTGGCACCGCGACCGGTGGCGCCTTCGTCACGGATCTCGCCACCGGAACCGGTGGATGCGCCCGGGAACGGGGCAATCGCGGTCGGGTGGTTGTGGGTTTCAACCTTCATCAGGATGTGCACCGGCTCCTGCACCGCGCCGTACTGGCGGGTCTCAGGGTCCGGGAAGAAGCGACCGGCCACCGAGCCGACGATCACCGAAGCGTTGTCCTTATAAGCCGACAGAACGCCTTCGCTGTGCATCACGTAGGTGTTCTTGATCATGCCGAACAGGCTTTTTTCCTGGCTCTCGCCGTCGATGTCCCAACTGGCGTTGAAGATCTTGTGACGGCAATGCTCGGAGTTCGCCTGGGCGAACATCATCAGTTCGATGTCATGCGGGTTGCGCTTCAAGCCGACGAAGGCGTTGACCAGGTAATCGATCTCGTCTTCAGCCAGGGCCAGGCCCAGCTCGGTGTTGGCTTTTTCCAGCGCGGCGCGGCCGCCACCCAACACGTCGATGGCGGTCAGGGGCTTTGGTTCAGCGTGGCTGAACAGGCCGGCGGCCTGCTCGAGGTTGCCCAGGACGATCTGGGTCATGCGGTCGTGCAGCGCATCAGCAACAAGCTGGGCTTCAGCGTCGCTGAACTGGCCGGCCACGTAGAACGCGATGCCGCGCTCCAGGCGCTGGATTTTCGCCAGGCCACAGTTACGGGCGATGTCGCTGGCCTTGCTCGACCACGGCGAGATGGTGCCGAAACGCGGCAGCACCAGAAACAGACGACCGGTCGGTTCCTGTACCGGAACGCTTGGACCGTACTTCAGAAGGCGCGCGAGCACCTGCTGTTCGTCGCCGGTCAGGACGCCAGTAACTTCGGCGAAGTGAGCGAATTCAGCATACAGGCCGCTGACAGCCGGAACCTTCTGGCTCAGTTGCTCAAGGAGCTTGCTGTGGCGAAAGGCAGAAAGGGCAGGAGCGCCGCGCAGGATCAACATCTTCGGGACAGCCTCGGGAAGGGGTGTGCTTTGAGGCCGTGCATTCTAGCCTAAACAGCCCGCGACATCACCCGAAACGCTACGCACGGTTGCACTCGGGCGTCGTTCTGTGTTTCTGCCTCGAAAGTCAGGTTAACCGGGCGTGCAACAACAGCTTATTTTTACTGAAATAAAATGCAGGAAAGGCCCATTCTTGCGGGGTTTCGGCCGGTTTTGTGATCGCTAGCAGACTAGCCCCTCACTGTCGAGATATGGCGCTCGTGGTCCTTTGCGTATACTGCGCAGATGTTTTTCCCAACGGCTTTGCGTCCGCGGTACGCCAAATGGCTGATCGCAACCGGACTCTTCCTGATGCTCGGTGGCTGTGTTGATAAACCCAACACGCTCGAGCGCGTAAAGGAGGATGGTGTGCTGCGGGTGGTTACCCGAAACAGCCCCGCCACCTACTTTCAGGATCGCAACGGTGAGACCGGCTTCGAATACGAGCTGGTGAAGCGCTTCGCCGACGATCTGGGGGTCGAGCTCAAGATCGAGACCGCCGACAACCTCGATGACCTGTTCAACCAGGTTGGCAAGCCCAATGGCCCGGTGCTGGCGGCTGCCGGTCTGGTCAGCAGCGAAGAGCGCAAGAAGCAGGTGCGCTTCTCCCACTCCTACCTGGAAGTCACCCCGCAGATCATCTATCGCAACGGCCAGTCCCGGCCGACCGATGCGAAGGACCTGGTGGGCAAGAAGATCATGGTGCTCAAGGGCAGTACCCACGCCGAACAACTGGCGCAGCTGAAACAGAAGCTTCCCGGCATCGAATACGAAGAGTCTGACGCGGTCGAGGTCGTCGATCTCCTGCGCATGGTCGATGAAGGTCAGATCGACCTGACCCTGGTCGACTCCAACGAAGTGGCGATGAACCAGGTGTACTTCACCAACATCCGGGTCGCCTTCGACCTCGGCGACGCCAGCAACCAAAGCTGGGCCGTCGCCCCGGGCGACGACAACAGCCTGCTCAACGAAATCAACGATTACCTCGACAAGGTCAAGAAGAACGGCACCCTGCAGCGCCTCAAGGACCGCTACTACGGGCATGTCGACGTCCTCGGCTACATGGGCGCCACCACCTTTGCCCAACACTTGCAGCAACGCCTGCCCAAGTACGAACAGCACTTCAAGGCCTACGCCAAGAAAGAAAAAGTCGATTGGCGCCTGCTGGCTGCCATCGGGTACCAGGAGTCGTTGTGGCAACCGACCGTCACGTCCAAGACCGGCGTGCGCGGCCTGATGATGCTGACCCAGAACACCGCGCAGGCCATGGGCGTGTCCAACCGACTGGACCCCAGACAGAGCATCATGGGCGGCGCCAAGTACCTGGCCTACATGAAAGACCAGCTAGACGACTCGATTCAGGAGCCGGACCGGACCTGGTTTGCCCTGGCGGCCTACAACGTCGGCAGCGGCCACCTGGATGACGCACGCAAACTGGCGGCCAAGGAAGGGTTGAACCCGGACAAATGGCTGGACGTGAAGAAGATCCTGCCGCGCCTGTCGGAAAAGAAGTGGTACAGCAAAACCCGTTATGGCTACGCCCGTGGCGGCGAACCGGTGCATTTCGTGGCGAACATCCGTCGCTACTACGACATCCTGACCTGGGTCACGCAGCCGCAGCTTGAAGGCGACCAGGTCGCCGAGGGCAAACTGCTTGTTCCGGGGATCGACAAGACCAAGCCGGCGCAGGAACCTGCACCGCTCTGACAACCACCCAAAATCAAATGTGGGAGCGAGCTTGCTCACGATGAGGGCCTGTCAGTCACATCAATTGTGTCTGTCAGGCCGCTATCGCGAGCAAGCTCGCTCCCACAGGGTTTTGTGTTTGTCTTTTAAGCTTTCGCAGCCGCCAGAATCAGCGCCTTCATCTCCGAAACAGCCGACTTGAAGCCAACGAACAGCGCGTGGGCCACCAGCGCATGGCCGATGTTCAGCTCGTTGATGCCCTTGATCGCCGCCACGGCTTCGACGTTGTGATAGTGCAGGCCATGGCCGGCATTGACGATCAGTCCCTGGACCAGACCGAAGGCCACACCATCAGCCACACGCTTGAGTTCTTCGGCGACTTCGGTCGGCGTCTCGGCATCGGCATAACGCCCGGTGTGCAACTCGATGGCTGGCGCGCCGACACGACGGGAGGCTTCGATCTGGCGCTCATCGGCGTCAATGAACAGCGACACTTCGGAGCCGATCCTTGACAGACGCTCGACCGCCGCCTTGATTCGCGCCTCCTGCCCCGCCACATCCAGGCCACCTTCGGTGGTCAGTTCTTGACGGGTTTCCGGCACCAGGCAAATGTGCGCCGGGCGGATGCGCTCGGCGAACTGCATCATTTCCTCGGTGACACCCATTTCGAAGTTCATGCGGGTTTGCAGCACGTCCTTGAGCAGCAGAACGTCGCGTTCCTGAATGTGCCGACGGTCTTCGCGCAGGTGCACGGTGATGCCGTCGGCACCCGCCTCTTCCGCGTCCAGTGCAGCCTTGACCGGGTCCGGGTAACGGGTGCCCCGGGCCTGACGCAGGGTGGCAACGTGGTCGATGTTCACGCCAAGAAGAATACGGGTGCTGGTGGTCACGGAAGCGCTCCAGAAGAAGAGAAAGTTCGGTGCACAGCATACGGTGTGATCAGGGCTTGCGAAACAGCTCGCGACTGACAAGTGGACGGCCGCCCAGGTGAACGGCCAACGCCTGGCGCATCAAGCGCTTGGCGGCAGACAGAGCGCCGGGGGCGGACCAGTCGGCCTCAGCCATGGCCAGCAGCTCGGTGCCGTTGAACAGGCCCGGTTGCAGCAAGTAGACACGTTCAAGCCCGGCATCCACTTGCAAACGGTAGAGGCCATCCGGCGCGATGGACTGATCATGAATATCAGTCGTCAGGGAAAAGCCGTAGCCGAGGTCATCGAGCAAGCGCCATTCGAACGAGCGCAGCAAGGGCTCCAGAGCACGACCTTCAGCCAGAGCCAGCAAAGTCTCAGCGTAGTGATCGAATACGCCGGGATGAGGATCTTCGGCGGGCAACAGGCGAATCAGCAATTCATTGAGGTAAAGACCACTGAACAACGCCTCGCCATTGAGCCAGGTGGAGATGCCAGCACTCTCCATGCGCCCGACATTCTTCAACTCGCCCTTGCCGCGGAACTCGACTTCCAATGGCACGAACGGCCGCGCCAGTGTCCCGGCCTTGCCCCGTGCACTGCGCAACACCGCCCGCAGCCGACCTTGCGGCGTGAGGAAGTCCACCAGCGCGCTGTTTTCACGGTAGGCGCGGGAGTGCAGGACATAGGCGGGTTGGGCGATGGGTTGGGTTTGGGACATGAGCTTCTCGCCAAAATGTAGGAGCGAGCCTGCTCGCGATGGTGGATAACGATAACGCGGGCTTTCAGAATGAACGCGGCGCTTTCAAGTCCATCGCGAGCAGGCTCGCTCCTACAAAGGTCCTGCGGTGTATTACAGGTCGCCGTAACCCAACGAACGCAATGCACGCTCGTCATCGGACCAGCCACCCTTAACCTTGACCCACAGGTTGAGCATGATCTTGGAGTCGAACAGCAGCTCCATGTCCTTGCGCGCTTCGGTGCCGATGCGCTTGATGCGCTCGCCCTTGTCGCCGATGATGATTTTTTTCTGGCCATCGCGCTCGACGAGGATCAAGGCATGAATGTGCAGGGTCTTGCCCTGCTGCTTGAACTCTTCGATTTCAACGGTGATCTGGTACGGCAGCTCGGCGCCCATCTGGCGCATGATTTTCTCGCGGACCAGCTCAGCGGCGAGGAAACGGCTGCTGCGGTCGGTGATCTGGTCTTCCGGGAAGAAGTGATCGTTTTCCGGCAGGTGCTCGGCAATCACACGCTCCAGCGCATCGAGGTTATGCCCGTGCTGCGCGGAAATCGGGATGATCTGCGCATTCGGCAACTGCTCCTGCAACCAGCTCAGGTGCGGCATCAGCTCGGCTTTGTCTTCGATGCGGTCGGTCTTGTTCAACGCCACGATCAGCGGGCCGGTCACGTACTGGACGCGCTCGAGAACCATCTGGTCTTCTTCGGTCCACTTGGTGCGGTCGACCACGAAGATCACCACGTCGACGTCTTTCAGCGCCGCCGAGGCTGTTTTGTTCATGTATCGGTTCAGGGCCTTTTCGCCACCCTTGTGCATACCAGGGGTGTCGACGTAGATCGCCTGCACATCGCCCTCGGTCTTGATACCGAGCATGTTGTGACGGGTGGTTTGCGGTTTGCGCGAGGTGATCGCCAGCTTCTGACCCAGGATGTGGTTCAGCAGCGTGGACTTGCCCACGTTCGGACGGCCGACGATGGCAACATAGCCACAGCGAGTTGCGTTTGTATCAGTCATTGCCATTCTCCACACCCAGGGCAATCAGTGCTGCGGCGGCCGCTACCTGTTCGGCAATACGACGACTCACACCCTGACCTCGGCTTTTTTCATTCAGTAAGATGATTTCGCATTCGACGAAGAACGTCCGGCAATGCGGCTCACCCTGGATATCCACCACTTCGTAACGCGGCAGCTCACAACCACGGGACTGCAGGAACTCTTGCAGGCGGGTCTTTGGATCTTTGTTGGTGTCGACCAGCGTCAGGCCTTCGAACTCGCCGGCCAGCCAGGCGAGCACGCGCTCGCGGGCCATTTCCATGCCAGCATCGAGGTAGATCGCACCAATCAGCGCTTCGAGGGCATCGGCCAGAATCGACTCGCGACGGAAACCGCCGCTTTTCAGCTCGCCCGAGCCCAGACGCAGGTATTCGCCCAGATCGAAACCACGGGCCAGTACGGCCAGGGTCTCACCTTTGACCAGGCGCGCGCGCAAACGCGACAACTGGCCTTCGCGAGCCAGCGGGAAGCGCTCGAACAACGCCTCGCCAGCGACGAAGTTGAGAATGGCGTCACCGAGGAACTCCAGGCGTTCGTTGTTACGCCCGGCAAAGCTGCGGTGAGTCAGGGCCAGGACCATCAGTTCCTGATCTTTGAAGGTGTAGCCGAGCTGACGCTCTAGACGGCTTAAGGAGACGCTCACGGTTTACCCACGCTGAGTTCGTGGCTGAATTCCACCGCCATCGCCGTAAATTGGCGCAGGCTTGGGACAATTAAAGCTGTGTTCAAAAATAACGTCCTGAATATCATTGTTTTCATGCCTCTGGCGCCCATTGTGCCGGCTCCAGAAATGCATTCGGCGCTGTGTTCAACAGCGCCGTGTCTGATTACTTGATCAGGCCAACCCGCGAGAAATTCGGCAGGTGACTGAGTTTGGGTTCCGGCCAGCTCATCCAGACCGCAAAGGCCTTGCCGACGATATTCTTGTCGGGAACCATGCCCAGCAGATCCTTGGGAATGTTCGGATCATCCCAGTAGCGACTGTCGTTCGAGTTGTCGCGGTTGTCGCCCATCATGAAGTAGTGCCCGGCCGGCACGGTCCACGAATGGTCCGGCATTGCGCGGTAGCGGCTCATTTCCTTGCGGATCATGTGCTCGGCCGCACCGAGTTTTTCCTTGTAGAGCTCAGCGCTGCCCAGCGTGCCCGGCTCGGAGCCGACCAGTTGCTCGGCAATCGATTGACCGTTGACGAACAGGCGCTTGTCGGCGGTGTAGCGAACCGTGTCGCCCGGCAAACCAACCACACGTTTGATGTAGTTGACGTTCGGGTCGCTCGGGTAGCGGAACACCATCACATCGCCGCGCTGCGGATCACCGACTTCGATGACTTTCTTGTCGATCACCGGCAAGCGGATCCCGTAGGAAAACTTGCTCACCAGGATGAAGTCGCCGACATCCAGGGTTGGCTTCATCGAACCGGAAGGAATCTGGAACGGTTCCACCAGGAACGAACGCAGCACCAGCACGATGAACAACACCGGGAAGAACGACTTGCCGTATTCAACCAGCAGCGGCTCTTTGTTCAGCTTCTCGACCACGACCATGTCAGGCTGGCTGACGCTGCCCTGATAGGAAGCGATGGCGGCACGCCGACGCGGAGCCAGGATCAACAGATCGAGCAACGCCAACAGGCCGCAGACGAACACGGCGATGACCAGCAACAGCGGGAAATTTAGCGACATAGGACCTAACTATCCAACCTGAGCACTGCAAGGAAGGCTTCCTGTGGAATCTCCACGTTGCCGACCTGCTTCATGCGTTTCTTACCGGCCTTTTGCTTCTCCAGCAGTTTCTTCTTACGGCTGACGTCACCACCGTAGCATTTGGCCAATACGTTCTTTCTGAGCGCCTTGACGGTTGTCCGCGCCACAATCTGCCCGCCAATGGCGGCCTGGATTGCCACGTCGAACATCTGCCGCGGAATCAGTTCTTTCATCTTCTCGGTCAACTGGCGACCTTTGTAGTGCGAGTTGTCACGGTGCACGATCAGCGCCAGAGCGTCGACCTTGTCACCGTTGATCAGCACGTCCAGTTTCACCAGACTAGCCGATTGATAACGATCGAAATGGTAGTCCAGCGAAGCATAGCCGCGGCTGGTGGATTTCAGACGGTCGAAGAAGTCCAGCACCACTTCGTTCATCGGCAGGTCGTAGGTCACTTGTACCTGGGAGCCGAGGAACAGCATGTCAACCTGCACACCACGTTTTTCGATGCACAGGGTAATGACGTTGCCCAGGTGCTCTTGCGGCACAAGAATATTGGCCCGCACGATCGGCTCACGCATGTCTTCGATCGAGGACAGGTCCGGGAGCTTCGACGGGTTATCGACGTAGATCGTCTCGCCGGTCTTGAGCAGCAGCTCGAAGATTACCGTCGGCGCCGTGGTGATCAGGTCCAGGTTGTACTCGCGCTCCAGGCGCTCCTGGATGATTTCCATGTGCAGCATGCCGAGGAAGCCGCAACGGAAGCCGAAGCCCAGTGCGTCAGAGCTTTCCGGCGTGTATTGCAGCGACGAGTCGTTCAGGGTGAGCTTTTGCAGCGCTTCGCGGAAATCTTCGAAGTCGTCGGAGCTGACCGGGAACAGACCGGCGTAAACCTGCGGCTGAATACGTTTGAAGCCTGGCAGTACATCCACGTCCGGCGTCGAGCTCAAGGTCAGGGTGTCACCCACTGGCGCACCGTGAATGTCCTTGATGCTGGCGATGATGAAGCCCACTTCACCGGCCTTGAGGTCAGCGGTAGGGGTGTGCTTCGGGTTGAACACACCGACGCTGTCTACCAGGTGGATCTTGCCGGTGGACTTGACCAGGATCTTGTCGCCCTTCTTCACGCGACCGTGGCGCACGCGTACCAGGGAAACAACACCCAGGTAGTTGTCGAACCAGGAGTCGATGATCAACGCTTGCAGCGGATCTTCGTAGTTGCCGGTCGGTGCAGGAATGGTGGCGACCAGGCGCTCGAGCACTTCGTCGACGCCCAGGCCGGTCTTGGCCGAGCACTCGACCGCATCGGTGGCATCGATGCCGATGATTTTTTCGATTTCTTCTTTAACACGGTCCGGATCGGCCTGTGGCAGGTCGATCTTGTTCAGCACGGGCATCACTTCCAGGCCCTGCTCGATTGCGGTGTAGCAGTTGGCAACCGACTGCGCTTCAACGCCTTGACCGGCATCGACCACCAGCAGCGCGCCTTCACAGGCAGCCAACGAACGGCTCACCTCATAGGTGAAGTCAACGTGGCCGGGGGTATCAATGAAGTTCAGCTGGTAGTTGATACCGTCGCGAGCCTTGTAATACAGGGTGACGCTGTGCGCCTTGATGGTGATCCCGCGTTCACGCTCAAGGTCCATGGAGTCCAGGACCTGGGCTTCCATTTCGCGCTCGGCGAGGCCGCCACACATCTGGATGAAGCGATCGGCCAGCGTCGACTTGCCATGGTCAATGTGGGCGATGATGGAGAAATTGCGGATATGACTCAAATCACTCACGGATCAACACTCAAAAAGGCTGCAGGCATAGCCCGCCGAAAAATAGCCGGGAATTGTACCTGATCCACGGCGCAAGCGTCACGTTCGCAGGTCAGACGGTGCCTACAAAAACGCCCCGGTCTTGCGACAAGGGCGTTTTTTAACGTCAAAGCGGTCGAAAAATGCCCGCCATCAGCCAGCTCGACGCAACAGCCAGAACCCCGCGACGGCACAAACGCCCGCCGGCACCAGTACCGAAAGCAACGGCGGGAAGCCGAACACCTGACTCGAAGGCCCCAGCAGATCCTGAACGATGCGGAAGGTGAAGCCCACCAGCACGCCGGTGAACACCCGTTGACCCAGGGTCACCGAACGCAGCGGACCAAAGATGAAGGAAATTGCCATCAACACCAGAGCGGCAGTCACCAGCGGCTGCAACACCTTGACCCAAAAAGCCAGCCAGTAGCGGCCATTGTTCAGCCCCTGGTCCGCCAGATAGTGGATGTAACTCCACAGACCACTGATCGACAGCGACTCGGGCACCATGACCACGGTATTCAGCAACTGCGGACTCAACGCAACGTCCCAGCGCTCTTGCGGGGTCGAAACCACTTCGGTGCTGCGCTCGTGGAACAGCGTGGTCGTGACATCCGACAACTGCCAGTGATCGTTTTCGAAGTTGGCACGCTTGGCGAAACTCGCCGACAGCATGTGCCGCTCTTTGTCGAAGCGATAACGGGTCACGCCATACAGGATGCCGTTGGGTTGTACCGAGTTGACGTGAATGAACTCATCGCCCTGGCGGTGCCACAAGCCGTGCCTGGCGCTTTGTGCATCACCGCTGCCCTGGGCCAGCGAGCGATTGGCCTGTGCGGCGGTTTCAGAGGGCGGAGCGACGTACTCGCCGACCAGCACGCCGGCCAGCATCAATACCAGCATCGGCTTCATGACCGCCCAGACGATCCGGCCGATCGACACACCAGCGGCACGCATGATGGTCAACTCACTGTTGCTGGCCAGGCTGCCCAGACCGATCAGGCAGCCGATCAGCGCAGCCATCGGCAGCATTTCGTACATCCGGCGTGGAGCGGTCAACAATACATAACTCAGCACATCGACCAGGGTGTAGGTATCGCTGATTTCCCCCATCTCGTCGATGAAGGCAAACAGTGTCGCCAGACCAAGAATGATCCCGAGCACCGCCAGGATTGCCATAAACACACTGCTACCAATGTAGCGGTCAAGCTTAACCACGGGCCACCTCCAGCGCGCTGCGGCGACTCGCCCTCTTCAAGCGCAAGGGTTCCCAGTAGAGCAGGCCCAGACCGATGGACAGGAAAATCCCGTGCACCCACCACAAGCCAAACACCGCAGGGATCTTGCCCTTGTCGAGGGCACCACGGGCGGCAATCAGAATGCTCAGGTAAGCCATATAAAGAAGAATCGCCGGCAGTAACTTCAGGAATCGGCCCTGACGCGGGTTGACCCGTGACAGCGGCACCGCCATCAAGGTCACGATGAACACCAGCAACGGCAGAGACATGCGCCATTGCAGTTCGGCGCGCATGCGTATGTCGTCACTACCAATCAATGTACGGGTCGGCATTGCGTCACGGTCGGTGACTTCGTCACTGACTTCCGGTTTTGGCAGCAACACACCGTACTCGTCATACTTGATTGCCCGGTAGTCGGCCTGCCCCGGACTACCGTCATAGCGATAGCCGTTATCAAGGATCAGGTAGCGGTTGCCGTCCGGACGAATTTCCTGGCGCCCCTTTTCCGCCACCAGCACAGAAATCCCGCGATCCTTGTTATTGGAGCTGATGTTTTTTTGCGAGATGAACACACCACCCAGATTGACGCGGTCATCGGACATGCTTTCGGTGTAGGTAACCCGGGTGCCGTCGCGCAAAGCCTGGAAACGCCCTGGTTCCAGGGTATCGAATTCGGTCAGGGCATCCTGTTTGTTCAGCAGCAACTGAAACTGATTGGCCCCCTGTGGCGCCAGACTCAGGCTCAGCCACGCCACGACGAGCGCAACCAGGGTGGCCGGGAACAGCGTCATGCAAAACAGCCGCTGCTGGCTCATGCCCGTGGCCGAGAGCACGGTCATTTCGCTTTCGAGGTACAGGCGCCCGTAGGACAACAGGATCCCGAGAAACAGCCCCAGTGGCAGGATCAGCTGGAGGAAGCCCGGCAGGCGATAGCCCATGATCAGGAACAACGACCCGGGATCCAGCAGGCCCGAAGCCGCCTGGGCGAGGTATTTGATGAAACGACCGCTCATGATGATGACCAGCAGCACGGCACTGACGGCGCTCAAGGTCAACAGGACTTCGCGGGATAGATAACGGAAGACGATCAAACCAGACACTCCAGGGTTGTCAGGCTAAGGCGGCCGAACAAGCAAACGTATCGGACAGCCCGCAAGGCAGAGCCGCCGAAAAAAGATGGCGCATTATCCTGTGATTGGGTGCGCCTGTCACTGCGCAATGCATCCCCCCCTTGTAGGAGCGAGCCTGCTCGCGATGGTCGTCAACGATAACGCGGGGAGCCTGACACCCTGCGCCACTCTTGGGTTCTTCGCGAGCAGGCTCGCTCCTACATTCGTGCGGCCGAGGGTTGTCAGGCGCAGCTGGCGAGGTTCAAACTGCGGCCTTTGTCGCCGGTCGATCCTGGCGCCTTTCTGTTTATAAGCAATCGACGCACATAAGGTGTCGGGCGCATGCGTGATAACCATCAATTCAGGGACCCGGACATGGAACTGGTTGTAAAGAGCGTCAACCCCGAAACGTTGAAGACCGCCACTCTCGTGGTCTCCGTCGGCGAAGGCCGCAAGCTCGGCGGTGTTGCCAGACAACTCGACGAACTGAGCGGCGGCGTGATCAGCACCGTGCTCAAGCGCGGCGACCTGGCCGGCAAGGTCGGCCAGAGCCTGCTGCTGCACAGCCTGCCGAACCTCAAGGCCGAGCGTGTGCTGCTGGTGGGTGTTGGCAAGGACGACGAACTGGGTGACCGCCCGTTCCGCAAGATCATCGCCGGTATCCTCACTACCCTCAAAAGCCTGGGCGGCAGCGATGCAGTGCTGGCCCTGGATGAAGTGGTCGTCAAAGGCCGCGACAGTTATGGCAAGACCCGCCTGCTGGCCGAAACCCTGGTTGACGGCGAGTACAGCTTTGACCAGTTCAAGAGCCAGAAGGCCGAACCCCGCGCGCTGAAGAAAATCACCCTGCTGACCATCAAGGCCGCCCAGGCTGAAGTGCAACGCGCCGTGACCCACGCCACCGCCATCGCCAACGGCATGGCCTTCACCCGCAACCTGGGTAACCTGCCGCCGAACATCTGTCACCCGACCTTCCTCGGTGAGCAAGCCAAAGACCTGGGCAAAGAATTCAAGGACCTGAAAGTCGAAGTCCTCGACGAGAAGAAGATCAAGGCCCTGGGCATGGGCTCGTTCTACGCCGTCGGCCAGGGCAGCGCCCAGCCTCCGCGCCTGATCGTCATGCAATACAACGGTGGCAAGAAATCCGAGAAGCCGTACGCGCTGGTCGGCAAAGGCATCACCTTCGACACCGGCGGCATCAGCCTCAAGCCGGGCGCCGGCATGGATGAAATGAAGTACGACATGGGCGGCGCCGCCAGCGTGTTCGGCACCCTGCGTGCCGTGCTCGAGCTGAAGCTGCCGATCAACCTGGTGTGCATCCTGGCCTGCGCCGAAAACATGCCGAGCGGCAACGCTTCGCGCCCGGGCGACATCGTCACAACCATGAGCGGCCAGACCGTGGAAATCCTCAACACCGACGCCGAAGGCCGTCTGGTGCTGTGCGACGCCCTGACCTACTCCGAGCGCTTCAAGCCGCAAGCGGTCATCGACATTGCGACCCTGACCGGCGCCTGCGTGGTTGCCCTGGGCTCCCACACCTCGGGCCTGCTGGGCAACAATGACGAACTGATCGGCCAACTGCTGAGCGCCGGCAAGGCTGCCGACGACCGCGCCTGGCAACTGCCGCTGTTCGATGAGTACCAGGAACAGCTGGACAGCCCATTCGCCGACATCGCCAACATTGGCGGCCCGAAAGCCGGCACCATCACTGCGGCCTGCTTCCTGTCGCGCTTCACCAAGAACCTGAACTGGGCGCACCTGGACATCGCCGGCACGGCCTGGACCAGCGGCGGCAAGGACAAGGGCGCCACTGGCCGTCCGGTTCCCCTGCTGACCCAATACCTGCTGGACCGCGCCAAAGCCTGAAACCGTTGATGGGCGGCGGCGTCACTTTTCGGTGGCGCCGCTTGCCGCTCTGGAACCGCAATGACCAAAGTCGACTTCTATATCCTGCCCAGCGCCGATCCTTCGGCACGCCTGGACTTTGCCTGCAAGCTCACCGAGAAAGCCTGGCGCATGGGCCACCGCATCTACCTGCATTGCAGCGACGCGGCCCAGCGTGACGAACTCGATGCGCGGCTGTGGGCGTTCAAGGGCGAAAGCTTCGTGCCCCACGGCCCTGCCGACAGCGAACCTGAGGGGTTAATTGTCCTGGGGTTGGGCGATGATTGCGGTCAACACCAGGATTTGCTGGTCAATCTCGACCTGAAAGTCCCGGCCTTCGCCAACAAATTCGCCCGGGTGGCGGAAGTGGTGGTGGAGGATCCGACGATCAGAGCGGCCGCGCGGGAGAGTTTCCGTTTCTACCGCGAACAGGGCTATCCTCTGCAAGATCACCGTTTACAGCGACTCTGAGCCTTCCAATGGACACTCCAAAACCGCTGCAACAGTCCGCGCACCTGCTGGACGACCTCGAGTCGATCCGCCAATTGCTCGGCGATGACAACCTGCAACCGCCTCTGCTGACCGACACGGTCGAGGAAGGTGATCAGGAACAGATTCCCATGTTGTTTGACGCCGTGGGCGAGACTTCGCCACCCGTCGTACCGACAGCGCCTGCCCCGATCGTTGAACCCGTCACCGCAGCGACCTCGGCGCCCGCCCCAAGCAAGAACCCGGATGACTTGCTGCACCTGGACAGCGAATTGCGCGCCGCCGCGCAATTGATCATGCAAG
The DNA here is from genome assembly GCF_058791055.1 of Pseudomonas sp. EU05-FHT14B02. Classification (NCBI taxonomy): domain Bacteria; kingdom Pseudomonadati; phylum Pseudomonadota; class Gammaproteobacteria; order Pseudomonadales; family Pseudomonadaceae; genus Pseudomonas; species Pseudomonas sp. EU05-FHT14B02. The sequence continues at coordinate 104,958 of NZ_JBYTDD010000001.1, forward strand.
ACGTGATCGACGATTTCGCCCCGCACATCGAGACCGAAATCAAACGTCGGCTCAGTGCGCGACTGGAGCGCTTGTTGAGCCAGTACAACGACTAACCACAACGCATATGGCTCTACTGTAGGAGCGAGCTTGCTCGCGAAGGACGTTAATGATTACGCGCGCTATCTGGATAAACGCGTCGTCGTTCCAGTCTTTCGCGAGCAAGCTCGCTCCTACAGTAGAAGCAGCGTTCAGGTGCTCAAGTAGCGTCCGATCAACGCGATCCCGCTGGCCAGCACCAACCACGTCACCAGGCGCACAAACGCCTCGCGGGACAAGCGCATGGTCAGCCGTCGACCGAACCACAGCCCCAGCACCATCGCCGGCAACAGACAAACCGCCAACACCAGCAACGGCAAATCGGCATACACACCGGCGATTGCAAACAGGCTCAAACGCACCACCGTACTGCAACTGATCAGCGCACTCTGGGTGGCCCGGGCCGCCTCCTTGGGCAACCGGCTGTTCAAATAGATCGCATAGAGAAAACCGCCGCTGCCAAACAACGCGCCAAACATTCCGCCCACCGTCCCCATCGGCAGCGCCCACGTGGCGGACAACTGCGCCGGACGGACCTTTATCCACAGGCTGTAAATTGCATAGGCGCTGATAAACAGCCCCATCAGCAGCAGCAACAGGTCGGATTTCAGGTTCAGCAGGAATATCACGCCGAGGGTGCAGCCCACCGCCATGCACGGCAGCAACCGCAACAGCTCCGGCCTCGCCACATCGCGCCGCGAAGGCAACAGATTGCCGAATGCCGCGACAAAATCGAGCAACACCAGCAAGGGCACGATCTTCGACAGCGGCATGAACAGAATCAGAATCGGTCCCGCCACCAGCGCGGTACCGAAACCGGCGATGCCGAACACGATGTAGGCCAGGGCGATGCCAAAGCCAATCACCAGCCAATCCACTACGCCGAAAGGCCATTGGCTCAACAACGTCAATGCGCTCATTGCAGCGCTCCTCTATTTAAGTTCGCTGACTTTAGCCATCGCTGAGCGTTGCGACTAATATCATCAAAGCCACTAACCCATCTCAAAAAGGCATGCCTTGTGCTTTCAATCCGGCAACTGCGTTACTTCGTTGAAATCACTGAATGCGGCAGTTTCGGCGCCGCAGCCGAGCGCCTGTTCATCGCCCAGTCGGCCCTGAGCCGGCAAATCAAGGACATGGAAGTCCACTTGCAAACCCCACTTTTCGAACGTACTGCGCGGCGGCCCCAACTCACACCAGCGGGCGAGGCTTTTTTACCCCGTGCCAAAAACCTGTTGAGCGAGTTGATCAAGGCCAGCGACATGGCCACCAGGATCGGCAATGGTCAACACGGCACCTTACGTTTGAGCCATTCCAGCACTGTGCCCATGAGCGGCCGACTGCTGCGCAGCGTCGACCGTTATCTCGAACATCATCCCGGCGTGTCCATGGACATCGCTCAGTTGTCTTCCGAGGCGCAGCTGCAAGAGTTGGCAGACGGCCGACTGGACATCGGCCTATTGCGCCTGCCAGTGCTCCGTCAGTGTGAAGAGGTGCAGATCGACCCGCTCTACGACGAACCATTGCTGGTGGCAGTCCCGCCCGATCACTGGCTGGCCGGGGACAAATCCGGGCGACAGATCAACCTGGGGCAGCTACGCGACGAAGCGTTTATTTCCATCCCTCATCCCCAGCGAGGCGGTCTTAGCTACCTGTCTGCCGAGTTGTGCATGCGCCAGGGCTTCTTTCCCAAAGCAGCTCGGGTAATGTCGCGTAAAACCACGCAACTGCAACTGATCCAAGCGGGATTTGGTATCGCCCTCTTGCCGGAATCGATGCAGGACATTGCGCCACCCGACGTTCATTTCCTGCCGTTGGCAGACCCCGGCAGTCATAGCAGCGTCGCTCTGGCGTACCGCAAACACCCGACGGCACTGGTTCAACAGTTCCTCGAGCATTTGGTGATATAGGGGTCGTGCATTCACTTGAAGAATGCCTTTAAACTGCGCCCCATGATTAAAGATCCCTTTGCAAGACTCGGCCTGGACCGCGAAGTCCTGACCGTCAGCCAGCTCAACGGCCGTGCGCGGGTGTTGCTTGAAGACGTGTTCAGCAACATCTGGGTCGAAGGCGAAATCTCCAACCTCGCCCGCCCGGCTTCCGGCCACGTGTATTTCACCCTCAAGGACAGCGGCGCCCAAGTGCGTTGCGCGTTGTTCCGGCAGAACGCGGCACGGGTTCGCCAGGCCTTGAAAGACGGCCTGGCGGTCAAGGTGCGTGGCAAGGTCTCGCTGTTCGAGGGACGCGGTGATTATCAGCTGATCCTCGACACCGTGGAGCCGGCCGGCGATGGCGCCTTGCGCCTGGCGTTCGATGCACTCAAGGAAAAGCTCAGCGCCGAAGGCCTGTTCAGTGCCGAGCGCAAGGTGCCGTTGCCGGCGCATCCGCAACGCATCGGCATCATCAGTTCGCCCACTGGGGCGGTGATCCGCGACATCATCAGCGTGTTCCGCCGTCGTGCACCGCAGGTGCAATTGACCCTGATCCCTACCGCCGTACAGGGCCGCGAAGCCACAGCGCAGATTGTCCGCGCCCTGAAACTTGCCGATGCCCGCGGTTTCGACGCACTGATCCTGGCCCGGGGCGGTGGCTCGCTGGAAGATCTCTGGTGCTTCAACGAAGAAGCCGTGGCCCGCGCCGTAGACGCTTGCGTGACGCCGATTGTCAGCGCGGTCGGCCATGAAACCGACGTGTCGATCAGCGACTTCGTGGCCGACGTACGCGCGCCCACCCCCTCCGCTGCCGCCGAATTGCTGGCACCGGACTCCAGCGACCTGATGCGTCGGGTCGAAAGCCTGCACCGACGGCTGGTGATGCGCATGCGTGACCGCTTGATGCGCGACCGCCTGCGCCTGGAAGGCGTTTCCCGACGCTTGCGCCATCCCGGCGAGCGCCTGCGCCAACAAGCGCAACGCCTGGATGACCTGGACATGCGCATGCGCCGCGCATTCGAGCGCAGCCTCAACACTCGCCGCGAGCGCTTGATCCGCCTGGAAACCCGATTGGCCGCACAACATCCGGGCCGGCAACTGGCAATGCTTCGCCAGCGCCTCGACAGCCTGGCCGAACGCCTGCCACGCGCGATCCGCGAAGGGCTGAAGAGCCGTCGCCTGCAGTTGCACAGCCAGATGCAGACACTGCATGTGGTCAGCCCGTTGGCGACCCTCGGCCGTGGCTACAGCATCTTGCTGGACGAGCGCGGCAACGCGATCCGCAACGCCGCGCAAACCCATACCGGCCAGCGCCTGAAGGCCAAACTGGGCGAAGGCGAACTGCAAGTACGGGTCGAAGACAATCACCTGACGCCCGTCACCCTTTCTTTACTGGATTGATCCATGCCGCGTTTCTTTGCTCCGTTGCTATTGCTGCTCCTGACCTTCAACGCCCATGCCGACAGCTACATTACTCGCCAGTTGAACAAACCGGTGCCGGGAGGCGTTGCGGTGGTGGACCTGGGCACGTCCGCCCAGGCACCAAAAGCCACTTATCAAGGCAAACCGGTGCTGGTAGTGAAGGAACAGAACAACTGGCTGGCCATTGTCGGCCTGCCGCTGACGGTCAAGCCGGGGGTTCAATCGGTCAGCAGCGGCGGCCGTAATCTGAATTTTACGGTTGGCAACAAGAAATACCCGGAACAGCGCATCACCCTGAAGAACACCCAACAGGTCAATCCGGATCCGGAAAATCTCAAACGCATCGAACGTGAACTGGCTGAGCAGATTACTGCCTACCGCACGTTCAGCCCCAACACCCCGAGCAACCTGCTGCTGGACAAACCGGTGAACGGGCCGCTGTCGAGCAAGTTCGGCGTGCGGCGCTTTTTCAACGGTGAAGAGCGCAACCCCCACTCAGGCCTGGACTTCGCCGTACCCGGCGGTACGCCAATCAAGACCCCGGCCGCCGGTAAGGTGATCCTGATCGGTAACTATTTCTTCAATGGCAACACGGTGTTCGTCGACCATGGCCAGGGGTTTATCAGCATGTTCTGCCACATGTCGAAAATCGACGTGAAGGTGGGGCAGCCACTGGCCCGTGGTGACGTGGTCGGCAAAGTCGGCGCGACCGGCCGCGCGACCGGACCGCACATGCACTGGAACATCAGCCTGAACGATGCGCGGGTCGATCCGGCTATCTTCATTGGCGCGTTTCAGCCCTAGCTTTTTGTTGAGGCTGATGGCCTCATCGCGAGCAAGCCCGCTCCCACAAGGATTGCGCTGTTCCTGTGGGAGCGAGCTTGCTCGCGATGGCAATATCACAGACACCGAAAGCAGTCCGGCAGTGTCACATTATCAATTGCGCACCGTTCAAACCTCGCGCAAGCAACAAAACAATCACTGCCAATCGCAGCAATAAAATCTCGATAAATACCTGTTCACGAGTATTCCTCTCAATTTTTTTCGACTGCTTGCCATCTTTCCCCCCCAAGGTTAGGGTTGAAGGCATGAAAACCTCTCACACCCTCATTCAGCTCCGCCAGCACCGCAGCCTGTGCCTCGTCAGTGCACGACTGCCGGGCTGAATCGTGGTGCCTCGTCCCAAGCGTTAGTCCAAGAACTTTTGATCCACCGGCAGGCCGCCTTTTTTCGGCCAACACAATAAGGATTTCCTGATGAGCATGCTCAAAGACCCGTCTTCGAAATACCGCGCGTTCCCGACCATCGACATTCCGGACCGCACCTGGCCGTCGAAAACCATCACCGCCGCGCCGATCTGGTGCAGCTCCGACCTGCGCGACGGCAACCAGTCGCTGATCGAACCGATGGACGCCGTCAAGAAGCTGCGTTTCTGGAAAACCCTGGTGCAGGTCGGCGTGAAGGAAATCGAAGCGTCGTTCCCGGCCGCCTCGCAAACCGACTTCGACTTCGTCCGCACCCTGATCGAAGGCAACCACATCCCGGACGACACCACCATCCAGGTGCTGACCCAGGGCCGTGAAGACCTGATCGAGCGCACCTTCGAATCCCTGCGCGGCGCGAAGAAAGCCATCGTTCACCTTTACAATGCAACCTCCCCTTCCTTCCGCCGCATTGTCTTCAACCAGGACAAGGACGGGGTCAAGGCTATCGCCGTGAACGCCGCCAAGCTGTTCGTCAAATACGCGGCCATGCAGCCGGACACCGAGTGGACCTTCGAATACTCGCCGGAAACCTTCAGCGCCACCGAAATGGAGTTCGCCAAGGAAGTCTGCGACGCGGTGATCGAAGTCTGGAACCCGACGCCCGAGCACAAGATGATCCTCAACCTGCCGGCCACGGTGGAATGCGCGACGCCGAACATCTATGCCGACCAGATCGAATGGTTTGGCCGTCACATCAACCGTCGTGACAGCGTGATTATCAGCCTGCACACCCACAACGACCGTGGCACCGGCGTTGCCGCCACCGAACTGGGCCTGATGGCCGGCGCCGACCGTGTCGAAGGCTGCCTGTTCGGCAACGGCGAGCGTACCGGTAACGTCGACCTCGTGACCGTGGCATTGAACCTCTACACCCAGGGCGTGAACCCTGAGCTGGACTTCTCCGACATCGACGGCGTACGCAAAGTCGTCGAAGAGTGCAACCAGATCCAGGTACACCCGCGTCACCCGTACGTCGGCGACCTGGTGCATACCGCGTTCTCCGGCTCGCACCAGGATGCGATCCGCAAGGGCTTTGCCCAGCAGAAACCGGACGCACTGTGGGAAGTACCGTACCTGCCGATCGACCCGGCCGACATCGGCCGCAGCTACGAAGCGGTCATCCGCGTCAACAGCCAGTCGGGCAAGGGCGGTATCGCCTACCTGCTGGAACAGGAATACGGCATCAGCCTGCCGCGTCGCATGCAGATCGAGTTCAGTCAGGTCGTGCAGCGTGAAACCGACCGCCTGGGCCTGGAAATGACCGCCCAGCAGATCCACGCATTGCTGCACAGCGAGTACTTGCAGGCCAACACCCCGTACGCGCTGGTCAGCCATCGCCTGCAGGAAGAAAACGGTCACAGCGCCGTCGAAGTGGAAGTGGCCAGCCAAGGCCAGGGCGAGACTAACCTGCACTGGCGCGGCAAGGGCAACGGCGCCCTGGAGGCGCTGGTGGCCGGCTTGCCGGTACCGGTGGAAATCATGGATTACAACGAGCACGCCATCGGCGCTGGCACCAATGCCAAGGCTGCGGCCTACATTGAACTGCGAGTGAACGGCGAACGCGCGGTGCATGGCGTCGGCATCGACGAAAACATCACCACCGCCAGCTTCAAGGCCCTGTTCAGCGCACTGAACCGTTCACTGAGCCAGCCGGAAGCGAAAGCGGCTTAAGTCTCTGCTGCAATGCAAAAGACCCCTTGGTGCGAACCTTGGGGTCTTTTTTTACCTGTCCGTTTTGTGTTGCCTGACAGGGCCTCATCGCGAGCAAGCTCGCGATGAGGCCCTGTCAGGCAGTAAAGGTTTCAGGTGAACTCAAAGGTATCGGCATCCAGATTCGCCGGAAACCGCGTGCGATACGCCGCCAGTTCCGCCGCATCCAGCACCACCTTGAACACCCCGTCAGCCTCTCCGGCACTGAGCAGCGTCTCGCCCTGGAAATCCAGGACCTGGCTGTCACCTGTGTACGCAAAACCTTTGCCATCCGTGCCAATACGGTTCACCGCCGCCACATAGCACAGGTTCTCGATCGCCCGCGCTGGCAGCAAGCGGTTCCAGTGCTGGCGCCGCGCACCGGGCCAGTTGGCGGTGTACAGCAGCAGGTCGGTGTCCTGGGCGTCACGGCTCCACACCGGGAAGCGCAGGTCGTAGCAAATCAGCGGCCGTACGCGCCAGCCCTTGAGCTCGAACTGCACCTGGCGCTCGCCGGGGGTGTAGTGGTTATGTTCACCGGCCATGCGGAACAGATGACGCTTGTCGTAATGCCACACCTCGCCATCCGGGCGTGCCCACAACAGACGATTGCGATGACTGCCGTCGGCGGCCTGGACGATCACGCTACCGGTGATCACCGCATCAAGCCTCGAAGCCTGAGCCCGCAGCCATTTGCTGGTAGGCCCGTTTTCCGCTTCGGCGAGGGTCTCGGACTCCATCGAGAACCCGGTAGTGAACATCTCCGGCAGAATGATCAGGTCAGCGCCGCGAGCCTGTTCCAGCAACGGTTCGAAATGCTCGAGGTTGGCCTGGCGGTCGTGCCAGGCCAGGGACGTCTGGATCAGCGCAACGGTCAGTTTCGGCAACGCACTCAGATCACGCATAGTTTTTCCGCCGCTTCACGCAGGGTCTCCTCACGCTTGGCAAAGCACAGCCGCACCAGGCGCTGGCCAACCGGTGGCGTCTGGTAGAACACCGAGATCGGGATACTGGCCACTCCATGCTCGCGAGTCATCCACAGGGCCATCTCGACGTCATTGAGGTCCGGGCGGATCTGCGAGTAATCGACCAACTGAAAATAGGTGCCGGTCACCCGGGTGAAACTGAAACGCGACGGCGCCAGCAGATCGCAGAACAGATCACGCTTGGCCTGATAGAAAGCAGGCAGCTCTTCGACGTGCTCGGGATGCTCGGCCATAAAATCGGCCAAGGCATATTGCAGCGGCGTCACACCACAGAAATTGACGTACTGGTGCACCTTGCGCAATTCCGCCGTCAGGGCCGGCGGTGCGATCACATAACCGGTTTTCCAGCCGGTGACGTGGTAAGTCTTGCCGAACGAACTGACAACGAATGCACGCTGATACAGCTCTTCATGGGCCAGCACGCTGACGTGAGGCACACCGTCATACACCAGGTGTTCGTAGACTTCGTCGCTGATCACATAGATATCGCGATCACGGATTAACGTCGCCAACTGGTCGAGTTCGTCACGGTTGATCAACGCACCGCTAGGGTTGTGCGGGGTGTTGAGAATGATCATCCGCGTGCGCGGGCTCAGTGCCTGAGCAAGCTTCTCGAAGTCGATACTGAAATCGTTCAGGCCCAGTTGCACATGCACGCAACGGCCGCCTGCCAGCTCCACCGAAGGTTCGTAGCTGTCGTATGCCGGGTCAAACACAATGACTTCGTCACCGTTGTGGATAACCGCCTGAATGGCACAGAAAATCGCCTCGGTCGCTCCAGGAGTCACCGTCACTTCGCTATCGACATCCACCTGCACGCCATAACTGCGGGCGATCTTCGCCGCGATCTGCTGACGCAACACCGGCAGCCCGGTCATCGGCGAATACTGGTTATGGCCGCTGGCGATATGCCGGCCGACCGCATCGCACAGGGCCTGCGGGGCCGCGAAATCGGGAAAGCCCTGGGACAGATTGAGCGCGCCGGTCTGAGCCGCGAGCTGAGACATCTGAGTGAAGATAGTGATGCCGACATTCGGCAGCTTGCTGGTGATCATCGGTGGTTCCCTGCTCTACACCCGGCTCTACGGCGGCGCGGGGGAGTCCGAGGATAGCCCAAACGGCAGGCATGAAAAAGGGCGCCATTGGCGCCCTTTCCATCCCACGGGAAAAACCTCGATCAGCGCTTGTCGCGACGCTTCTTGTCGGCCTTCTTGTGGTGCGACATCAAGCGACGCTTCTTGTTGACCTGACGGTCGGTGAGCGTGTTCTTGTTGCCTTCGTACGGGTTCTCGCCACCCTTGAACTCGATGCGGATCGGCGTACCGACCAGCTTCAGCACACGGCGGTAGGTGTTTTCCAGGTAACGCACGTAGGACTTCGGCACCTTCTCGATCTGGTTGCCGTGGATCACGATGATCGGCGGGTTCGCGCCACCGAGGTGGGCATAACGCAGCTTGATCCGGCGGCTGTTGACCATCGGCGGCTGGTGCTCACTGACCGCGTCTTCCAGGATCTGGGTCAGGCGACTGGTCGGCCAACGCGTAACCGCGGACTTGAACGAGTTCTGTACCGACGCGTAGAGGTTGCCCACGCCGGTGCCGTGCAGTGCCGAGATAAAGTGAATATCGGCAAACTCGACGAAAAACAGACGACGCTGCAACTCGATCTTGACGAAGTCGCGCTCGCTAGGCGTCATGCCGTCCCACTTGTTGATCGCGATGACCAATGCACGACCGGCCTCAAGGGCAAAGCCCAGCAGGTTGAGGTCGTGATCCACCACGCCTTCGCGAGCGTCCATCACGAAGATCACCACGTTGGCGTCTTTGATCGCTTGCAGGGTTTTGACCACGGAGAACTTTTCGACTTCTTCGTGGATCTTGCCGCGCTTGCGCACACCGGCGGTGTCGATCAGCGTGTACTTCTCGTCGTTACGCTCGAACGGGATGTAGATACTGTCGCGGGTGGTGCCGGGTTGGTCATAGACGATTACCCGGTCTTCCCCGAGCATGCGGTTGACCAGGGTCGACTTGCCGACGTTCGGACGGCCGATGATGGCGATCTTGATCCCGTCTTTTTCGCTTGGGCCAGGAATGCGCTTGGCTTCCTCGCCTTCGGCTACATCTTCTTCCTCGCCTTCTTCCAGCTCGTCTTCGTCTTTCGGGAAGTCACTCAGTGCGATTTCCAGCAACTGGGTGATACCACGGCCGTGGGCACCGGCGATCGGGATCGCGTGGCCCATGCCCAACGGGGCGAATTCGGCGCGGGCCATTTCCGGGTCGATGTTGTCGACCTTGTTGGCCACCACGTGGGAACGCTTGTTACGTTTGCGCAAATGCTCGGCGATCATCTGGTCGGCGGCGGTGAAACCGGCCTTGGCATCTACCAGGAACAGAACGACATCCGCTTCTTCAATGGCCAGCAGCGACTGCTCGGCCATTTTTTCGTCCATACCGTGCTCGTCACCGGAGATACCGCCGGTGTCGATCAGAATGTAGGAACGCCCTTGCCACTTGGCCTCACCGTACTGGCGATCACGGGTCAGACCGGACAAGTCGCCGACGATGGCGTCACGAGTCCTGGTCAGGCGGTTGAACAAGGTGGACTTGCCGACGTTCGGTCGGCCCACCAGGGCGATTACGGGAACCATGCGGCTCTCCACTTCGTTATTTCAGAAAATACAAAAGCCGCTGCGAGGCAGCGGCTGGTGCTCGGGGCAATCACCGTGTGTTTTTTTGCAGGAGCGAGCTTGCTCGCGAAAAACGCAAAGACACCGCGTTTATCCAGATTACCAACGTAATCGTTGACGTCCATCGCGAGCAAGCTCGCTCCTACACTCTTACAAACGGTGAAGCAGCCTGGGGGGTTAACCCCAAGCATAGTCAAACCTTTACTTAATGGTCAGGGCTTCCAGTTTGCCGCTGTTGCCATACACATAAATCGTGTCACCCACCACCAGCGGACGGGCACGCAGGCCGTCGCTGTCGATGCGCTCGCGGCCGACGAAACGACCGTCCACCTGACTCAGCAGGTGCAGGTAACCTTCCAGGTCACCGACTGCAACATAGCTGGAGAACACTTCCGGAGCCGACAGTTGACGGCGGGCCAGCGAGTCGTTGCTCCACAAGGCTGTGGTGGAACGCTCGTCGACGCCTTCAACGGTGCCCGAAGACAGGGTCACATAAACGGTACCGAAACCCTGTGCGACACCGGCATAGCTGGAAGCATCACGCTGCCAGAGCTGACGGCCGCTTTGCAGATCCAGAGCAGCAACGCGGCCCTGATAGCTGGCGACATACAGCGTCTCGCCCGACAGCAGCAAGCCACCGTCGATGTCGACCACGCGCTCCAGCTCCGAACGACCTTGCGGGATCGCTACGCGCTGTTCCCACACCGGTACGCCGTTGGAGATGTCCACGGCAACCACTTTACCGGTCGACAGGCCAGCCACCGCGAGGCGGTTGGTCACGATCGGCGCACTGGTACCACGCAGGGTCAGTACCGCAGGCGTGCTGTCATAGATCCAGCGACGGTCACCAGTGGAGGCATCCAGGCCGATCAGACGATCGTCCTGGGTCTGAACCACCACGACGTCACCGTTGTTGGCTGGCGGCGCCAGTACTTCGCTGGACACGCGCGCACGCCACTTTTCTTCACCGTTGATCGCGTCCAGGGCAACGATTTCACCCTTGATCGTACCAATGGTGACCAGACCGTAACCTACGCCAACGGCGCCGGAAACAGGCAACTCGAGGTCTTTCTTCCATTTGACGTCGCCGGTGTTGCGGTCCATCGCCATCAACACGCCAGTGACGTCGGCAGCATAGATGGTATCGCCATCGATGGCCGGAACCAGCATGTTGTAGGTTTCGCCCTGACCGTCACCGATAGAACGACTCCACTGCTTGTGCAGAACCACTTCTTCCTTGAAGTCGACCAGCTCGGCCGGAGGCAGTTCTTTTTTGCTGTTACTGCTGCAACCCGCGGCCAAAATGGCCAGGGCCAGCAATGCTGCATGTTTCCAACGAATCACGTCACGCATCCCCTTTGGCCAGGTCGTCCAGCTTGATTTGCAAGCCACCGACCGCCGCTTCATCCGACAGTGCCGCCTTGGCTCTTTGATACGCCGCGCTCGCCTCTTCGGTGCGACCCAACTGTACCAGCAGGTCACCCTTGAGCTCTTCGCGAGTGGCCAGGAATGCCTTGTCGGCATCGCCTTCGAGCAGCTTCAGTGCTTCGTCGGCCTTGTTCTGCGCGCCGAGTACCTGGGCCAGTCGCTGACGGGCGATTTCGCCCAGCGCCGGGTTGGCCGGTTTGGCGACAATGGCTTTGAGCTCGGTGACCGCGTCGTCCAGCTTGCCGCTGTCGACCGCTACCTTGGCCACGAACAGGCTGCCGTACTGCGCATAGGCGCTGCCGCCGAACTCGCTGTTGAGCTTGCTGGCCAGGTCCGAAACACGGGCCGCATCAGGCTTGCCGTCAGGCGTCAGCGTGGTTTCGAGCAATTGCTGATAGAGAACCGAGGCGCCTTGCGACTGATTGCTCTGATACTTCTGGAACGCCTGCCAGCCGAACACGATGACCAGCGCCAACAGGCCGCCAGTGACCAGGGGCTTACCGTTGCGTGACCACCATTCCTTCAATTCCATCAAATGTTCGTCTTCGGTACTCGACACCCCAATACTCCTTAATCGCTAATTCGGCTGTTTAGACAGCTTCAACCCTGCACGACGCAGGTGGCCAGGTGTGCTGCAAGCGCATCCCAGGCAATGCTTTGTTGTTCGCCCTGGCCACGCAGGGGTTTGAAACCTACCACTTGCTGGGCCATTTCGTCGTCACCGAGGATCAGCGCGTACAGCGCGCCGCTCTTGTCGGCCTTCTTGAACTGGCTTTTGAAACTGCCGGCGCCGGCGTTCACTTGCAGACGCAGGTTAGGCAACTGGTCACGAACGCGCTCTGCCAGGGTCAGGCCGGCCAGTTCGGCGGCTTCACCGAAGGCGCAGAGGTAGACGTCGACCTGACGGGAGATCTCTTGCGGGATCTGCTCCAGGGTTTCGAGCAACAGCACCAGGCGTTCGATGCCCATGGCAAAGCCAACGCCGGCGGTCGGCTTGCCGCCCATCTGCTCCACCAGACCGTCGTAGCGGCCACCGGCACACACGGTGCCCTGGGCGCCAAGTTTGTCGGTGACCCATTCGAAAACGGTCTTGCTGTAGTAATCCAGCCCGCGAACCAGCTTCGGGTTGATCACATAAGGAATGCCGGCGGCGTCCAGACGAGCCTTGAGGCCCTCGAAATGCACGCGGGATTCTTCGTCGAGGTAGTCGGCCATTTTCGGCGCATCGACCAGAATCGCCTGCGTCTCGGCGTTCTTGGTGTCCAGGACCCGCAAGGGGTTGGTCTTCAGGCGGCGCTGGCTGTCTTCGTCCAGCTTGTCCAGATGCCGGGACAGGAACTCGACCAGTGCCTCGCGATAACGACCGCGAGACTCGCTGGTGCCCAGGCTGTTGAGCTCGAGCTTGACCGCATCGCGGATGCCCAGTTCGCCCCACAGGCGCCAGGTCAGCACGATCAACTCGGCGTCGATGTCCGGACCGTCGAGGTTGAACACTTCGACACCGATCTGGTGGAACTGGCGATAACGGCCTTTTTGCGGACGCTCGTGGCGGAACATCGGACCGATGTACCAGAGTTTCTGAACCTGGCCGCCGCCGGTGATGCCGTGCTCCAGCACCGCGCGCACACAGGCCGCCGTGCCTTCAGGGCGCAGGGTCAGGGAGTCGCCGTTGCGGTCGTCGAAGGTGTACATCTCTTTTTCGACGATGTCGGTCACTTCACCGATGGAACGCTTGAACAGCTCGGTGAACTCGACGATCGGCATGCGGATCTGCTTGTAACCGTAGTTATCCAGCAGACGCGAAACGGTGCCCTCGAAATGACGCCACAGGGGAGTCTGTTCGGGCAGGATATCGTTCATGCCACGAATGGCTTGCAGAGACTTGCTCACATTAAATCCTTAAATTCGTTCGGCTCTTCAGTCGGACTCAGCCACGCGCAATGACGGCAGCGTCGGCTTCGACCTTTTCGGCCGCTTTCTGGCGGATCAAGCGTTCAAGCTCATCCACCAGATTGTCATTCGTCAGCTTCTGCGACGGCTTGCCGTCGATGTAAATCAGGTTCGGCGTGCCGCCGGTCAAGCCGATATGGGCTTCCTTGGCTTCGCCCGGGCCATTGACCACGCAACCGATAACCGCGACATCCAGCGGCACCAGCAAATCCTCGAGGCGCCCTTCCAGCTCGTTCATGGTCTTGACCACATCGAAGTTCTGCCGCGAGCAGCTCGGGCAGGCGATGAAGTTGATGCCACGGGAACGCAGGTGCAGGGATTTGAGAATGTCGTAGCCGACTTTCACTTCCTCGACCGGGTCGGCCGCCAACGAGATGCGAATAGTATCGCCAATCCCTTCGGCGAGCAGCATACCGAGGCCCACGGCAGATTTCACCGTGCCGGAACGCAATCCACCGGCTTCGGTGATGCCCAGGTGCAGCGGCTGGACGATTTCCTTGGCCAGCAAGCGGTAGGCTTCGACGGCCATGAACACATCGGAGGCTTTCACGCTGACCTTGAAGTCCTGGAAGTTCAGGCGCTCAAGGTGCTCGACGTGGCGCAAGGCAGACTCGACCAGCGCCGCCGGGGTCGGCTCGCCGTATTTCTTTTGCAGATCTTTTTCCAGGGAACCGGCGTTCACGCCGATACGGATCGGGATCCCGCGGTCACGGGCGGCATCCACCACCGCACGCACGCGATCTTCGCGACCGATGTTGCCCGGGTTGATCCGCAGGCAATCGACACCCAGCTCGGCTACACGCAAAGCGATCCGGTAGTCGAAGTGAATGTCGGCAACCAAGGGTACTTTGACCAGTTGCTTGATCTTGCCGAAGGCTTCGGCGGCGTCCATGTCCGGTACGGAGACCCGCACGATATCGACGCCGGCCGCTTCCAGGCGATTGATCTGCGCGACGGTGGCCGCAACATCGTTGGTGTCGCTGTTGGTCATGCTCTGCACAGCGATAGGCGCATCGCCGCCAACAGGCACGTTACCGACCCAGATCTTGCGGGATTCGCGACGTTTGATTGGAGATTCGCCGTGCATGACTTATTGACCCAACTTCAGGCGAGCAGTCTCGCCACTGGTGAACGGAGCGACATCAACCGGCTGGCCGTTGTAGCTGACCTGAGCGCCACGGGCAAAGCCCAGACGCACGGCAAACGGTGGTTTGCCATTGACCGCCAGGCTGTCGCCTTTGCGTTTGAGACCGCTGAACAGCACTTTGCCGCTACCGTCGGTAACTTGTGTCCAGCAATCGGAGGTGAACTGCACCTGAACCTGGCCTTGACCGGCCACCGGCGCGGCTGCCACTGGAGCCGGAGCGACAGGGGCTACCGGTGCAGTCGCCACCGGGGCCGGGACGGCAGGAGCTGCCGAAGCCAGAGCTGCCGGGGTCACCGGCGCTGCGACAACGGGCGCGGTGGTGTGCGCGGGGGCGGCTGGCGTGGTCGGCGCTACCGGGGCGGCTGGCGCAGTCGCCTGAGCCTGCTCCGGTGCTTCAGCCGGAGCATCGGCCTGTGGCAGCGCGAGGGCGGTTGCGCCTTCGCTCTGACCTTCCACGACGGCCTGGTCTTCCGGCTCGTCCAGCGGGTGAATCTGTGTCGTACCATCGGCGCCTTCGACTTCTACGTGCTCTGGTGCCAGACCGATCAGATCCTTGGTGCGCATCGAGGTCTGATCCTGCCACCAGACGAAACCGCCACCGATCACCGCGACCAGCAACAACAGGCTGACGACTCGTAAAATGGTGTGGGAAACCCGGACAGGCTCTTCAATACGGCCCAGGCTGTGAACATTGCTGCCCTGGGAGTCGGTACCGGTGGATTGATCGAATTGCTGGACCAGAACGGCCTGGTCCATGCCGAGCAATTTGGCATAGGTGCGAATGTAACCACGGGCAAAAGTATGCCCGGGCAGCTTGTCGAAGGCGCCTGCTTCCAGATTGCTCAAGGAAGTGGTGGTGAGGTTGAGCTTGAGGGCCACTTCGGCCAGCGACCAGCCATTGCTTTCGCGGGCCTGGCGCAAAGTCTCACCGGGGTTTACGCGATTCGCTGCTACAACTTCGGGATGCGCCGCTTTCATCATTGCTCCGACAGGTATTGCTGATATTCCGGCGTACCGGGATAGAGTCTTTTTAGTTGCAGGCCTGCGCTTGCGGCCTTGTCGCGGTCTTCGAACACTTTTGCCAGCCGAACGCCGAGCAATAGACTACGTGCATTTTGCTCGGAGAGCTGGCTAAAACGGTCGTAATAGTCACGCGCAGGCACATAATGCCTGTCTTCGTAAGACAACTCAGCCATTTCCAGCAATGCACGTGGTTGTTGGCGGTTCAGGCGCAGGGCTTTTTCCAGTTGCTGCCGGGACAGATCGCGCTGACCGAGCATCGCTGCGGTCATGCCCAGATTCTCGAACACCCGCGAACGCTCAGGATACAGGGTATCGGCAGCGGCCTGTTCAAAGCGCTCGTAGGCTTCGCTGTAACGCTTCTGCTCGAACAGGAAACTGCCGTAGTTATTGAGGATTCGTGCATCGCCGGGACGGGAAGCCAGCGCCTTGCGAAAATGCTCATCGGCAAGTTCCGGCTCCATCTCGGCCTGGAACACCAGCCCCAGCGCCGCGTTGGCATCAGGGTCGGAGCCATCCAGTTCCAATGCTTTCCTCAACGGAACCTTGGCGCGCTCGGTCATGCCTTGTTGCAAATACCCGATACCGAGTTGCACATACGCCTCACGCGCTTCATCACGGCCCTTGCTGGTCTTCATCGGGTTGTAATCACCCGAAAGCACGCAGCCAGCACACAGGCTGGCCAACAGCAAAAGCAGCGCAAAGCGCAGGGACATAGAGATCCTCTCTTGGTTATTTCGCAGCGTCTTGCGCTACATCGTTGTCGGCGTTGAGTTCACGCACGGCGATATAACGTTCGCTGCGACGGGTGCGATCCAGCACCTGCCCTACCAGTTGACCACAGGCCGCATCAATGTCTTCACCACGGGTGGTGCGGACGGTGACGTTGAAACCGGCATGATGAAGCTGATCCTGGAAACGACGAATGGCGTTGTTGCTCGGGCGCTCGTAACCGGAGTGCGGGAACGGGTTGAACGGGATCAGGTTGATCTTGCACGGGATGTTCTTGAGCAGCTCGATCATCTCCACGGCGTGCTCGACCTTGTCGTTGATATCTTTGAGCAAGGTGTACTCGATGGTCAGCACGCGCTTTTCGCCGAGATTCGACATATAGCGCTGGCACGACTCAAGGAGCATCTTAAGTGGATACTTCTTGTTGATCGGCACCAATTGGTTACGCAATGCGTCATTCGGTGCGTGCAGGGACAACGCCAGGGAGACGTCGATGTGCTTGGAGAGCTCATCGATCATCGGCACCACGCCGGAGGTCGACAGGGTCACACGGCGCTTGGAAATGCCGTAACCCAGGTCGTCCATCATCAAATGCATGGCCGCGACGACGTTGTCGAAGTTCAGCAGCGGCTCACCCATGCCCATCATCACCACGTTGGTGATGGCACGGTCGACGGTTGCCGGGACGCTGCCAAAGGATTTGTTGGCAATCCACACCTGCCCGATGACTTCGGCGGCGGTGAGGTTGCTGTTGAAGCCTTGCTTGCCGGTGGAGCAGAAACTGCAATCCAGGGCACAGCCTGCCTGGGACGAAACGCACAAGGTGCCGCGCTTGCCCTGGGGAATATAAACGGTCTCGACGCAGCTGCCGGACGCCACGCGCACCACCCACTTGCGGGTGCCGTCGCTGGAGATGTCCTCGCTGACCACTTCCGGACCACGGACCTCAGCAACAGCCTTGAGCTTTTCGCGCAAGGCCTTGCTGACGTTCGTCATGGCATCGAAATCATCGACACCAAAGTGGTGAATCCATTTCATTACCTGACCGGCACGGAAACGCTTCTCCCCGATTGAGTCGAAGAATTTTTCCATTTCCAGCTGGGTCAGACCCAGCAGGTTAGTTTTTACAGTCGATGTAGTCATGGATTCACCTTCACTCTTAAGCCAATGCTTAGCGAGTGGTTACTTCAGTAGCTGCGAAGAAGTACGAGATTTCGCGAGCGGCAGCGGCTTCGGAGTCCGAACCGTGTACGGCGTTGGCGTCGATGGAATCAGCGAAGTCAGCACGGATGGTGCCGGCAGCAGCTT
This sequence comes from Pseudomonas sp. EU05-FHT14B02, assembly GCF_058791055.1. Taxonomy (NCBI): domain Bacteria; kingdom Pseudomonadati; phylum Pseudomonadota; class Gammaproteobacteria; order Pseudomonadales; family Pseudomonadaceae; genus Pseudomonas; species Pseudomonas sp. EU05-FHT14B02. The sequence continues at coordinate 122,600 of NZ_JBYTDD010000001.1, forward strand.
CTTTAGGGTTGGTAGCGCCCATCAGCTCACGGTTCAGAGCGATAGCGTTTTCGCCTTCCAGAACCTGAACGACAACCGGACCGGAGATCATGAAAGCAACCAGGTCGTTGAAGAAACCACGAGCGCTGTGCTCAGCGTAGAAGCCTTCAGCTTCGGCTTTGGACAGTTGCTTCAGTTTCGAAGCTACAACGCGCAGGCCAGCTTTTTCGAAACGAGTGGTGATCTCGCCGATAACGTTTTTAGCAACGGCGTCAGGCTTGATGATGGAGAAAGTACGTTGAACAGCCATGGTGTAACTCCAGAAACGGTAATTTACGAAAAATTAAACCCGCGAATTATACGCGGGTTCTCGGGTATTGCCTAACCTGCTCGACAGACTCAGTCTGCCTCTTCGATCCAGGCGGCCTGAATGGCTTCAAGCACTTTCTCGCCGCCGCGAGTCGGATCATCGCTGAACTCCGGCAATGCCAGCACCCATTGGTGCAGATCGACGAAGTTCACGTAACGCGGATCCACCTCAGGCTTGCTTTCAGCCAACTGGATCGCAATTTCCAGCACATCAACCCATTTCAGACTCATTTCAGATCCTTGAATCAGTGCGGTGCTTCGGCCGCATGGTTGAGCGAATACTTCGGAATCTCGACGGTCAGGTCTTCGGTACCGACCTTGGCCTGGCACCCCAGACGGGACTCACGCTCAAGACCCCAAGCCTTATCAAGGTAGTCCTCTTCCAACTCGTCAGCCTCTTCCAGCGAGTCGAAACCCTCGCGGATGATGCAGTGACAAGTGGTGCAGGCACAAACGCCGCCACAGGCACTTTCCATCTCGATATGGTGTTCGTGAGCCAGTTCGAGGATGGAAATACCCGGCTCAGCCTCCACGACCATGCCATCCGGACAAAACTTTTCGTGTGGCAGAAAAATGACCTGCGGCATCGTTATTCCTCAATCTCATTCAGGTTGCGCCCCGCCAGCGCGGCTTTCACCGTCGAGTCCAGGCGGCGGGCAGCAAAGGCGTCGGTCACTTGCGACAGACGCTTGGTCTGCTGCTCGATGGCGTAACCATCGGTACCTTTCATCAGTTCGGTCAGTTCCTGCACCTGCAGGTCGATGACCATGCGCTCGTCGGCGTCGAGCAGTCGGTCGCCGTCGGCCTCCAGAGCAGCCTGCACCGCTTCGATCAGGCGCTGGGCATCGACCTGCTGCTCACGCAGTACGCGGGCAACCTTGTCGTCGTTGGCGTGCTGGAACGAATCCTTGAGCATCTTGGCGATTTCGCCGTCGGTCAGACCGTAGGACGGCTTGACCTGAATGCTGGCTTCGACGCCCGAACCCAGTTCCCGGGCCGAAACGCTCAGCAGACCGTCGGCATCGACCTGGAAGGTCACGCGAATCTTCGCCGCACCGGCCACCATCGCCGGAATGCCGCGCAATTCGAAGCGCGCCAGGGAGCGGCAGTCGCTGATCAGCTCGCGCTCGCCCTGCAATACGTGGATGGCCATGGCCGACTGGCCGTCTTTATAAGTGGTGAAGTCCTGGGCGCGGGCGACGGGGATGGTGGTGTTGCGTGGAATCACCTTCTCCATCAGGCCACCCATGGTTTCCAGCCCCAGGGACAACGGAATCACGTCGAGCAGCAGCAGTTCATCGCCATCGCGCTTGTTGCCGGCCAGGGTATCGGCCTGGATCGCGGCACCGATGGCCACCACTTGATCCGGATCGATTTCAGTCAGCGGTTGACGACCGAAGGCTTCGGCAACGGCTTCACGAACGCGAGGCACGCGAGTCGAACCACCGACCATGACCACGGCATGCACGTCTTCCAGCTCGACACCGGAATCACGGACAGCGCGGCGGCAGGCCTTCAGGCTTCGCGCGACCATCGGCTCGATCAACGCATCAAAGGCTTCACGTGTCAGCTCGGCCTTCCAGGCGCCATGCGCCACTTCGACCGACGAGGCATTGGTCAGCGCTTCTTTGGCGGCACAGGCAGTCTGCAGCAGTTGGCGCTGCGCGCCTGGATCAAGGTCTGCCGACAAACCGGCGCCTTCAATGATCCAGCCAGCAATCGCATGATCGAAGTCATCGCCACCCAGGGCGCTGTCGCCGCCAGTGGCCAACACCTCGAAGACACCGCCGGTCAGGCGCAGAATCGAAATATCGAAGGTGCCGCCGCCCAGATCGTAAATCGCGACCAGGCCTTCGGCATGCTGGTCCAGACCGTAAGCCACGGCTGCCGCGGTCGGCTCATTGAGCAAGCGCAACACGTTCAGACCGGCCAGCTTGGCCGCATCCTTGGTGGCTTGACGCTGAGCGTCGTCGAAATAGGCCGGAACGGTGATCACCGCACCCACCAACTCACCGCCCAGGGTCGCTTCGGCACGCTGACGCAGGACCCTGAGGATGTCGGCGGAGACTTCCACCGGGCTTTTCGGGCCCTGGATCGTCTCGATGAACGGCATGTGCGACTCGCCACCGACAAAGCGGTACGGCAGCTGATCGCCCAATTGCTTGACGTCGGACAGACCACGACCCATCAAGCGCTTGACCGACAGCACAGTGTTCAACGGATCGGTGGCGGCGGCCAGCTTGGCGGATTCGCCAACTTCGACGCAATCGGCATGGTAGCGCACGGCAGAAGGCAGGATGACCCGCCCTTCTGCGTCAGCCAGAGGCTCGGAAAGTCCACTGCGCAATGCAGCGACCAGCGAATTGGTAGTGCCCAAGTCGATCCCCACAGCCAGACGACGCTGGTGCGGTTGAGGACTTTGGCCGGGTTCGGCGATCTGCAGTAGGGCCATCGTTATCAGGACTTATCTGTATATCAGGCGTGCGACCGGAGCGGCACTGGGTTAATCGTCGAGGCGCTCTTCTAACTGGCGCACTTCGTAGGTGAGCTTGTCGAGGAACTGCATGCGCCGCATCAGGCGTTCGGCCCGTTCACGGTGCACGGCATCGTTCCAGCAAGCTGCGAAGCTTTGGTTCAGTTCATCCTGGGCAGCCTTGAGGCGGCGCTTGAAGACGGCAACGCCATTCAGGTCGGCGCTGTCCTGCAGGTCTTCGAGTTCCTCGCGCAGCTCCATCTGCTGCAGCAGAAACTCCGGATCATGCACCGTGACCTCCAGCGGCAGCTCGCCACCATTCAAGGCGAGCAGGTAACGCGCGCGCTTGGGTGGACTCTTGAGCGTCTGGTAGGCCTCGTTGAGGCTCGCGGATTGTTCCAGCGCCAACCGCTGCTCGCGCTCGGAAGCGTCCGCAAAACGGTCCGGATGAACACTGCGCGCCAACTCACGGTAGCGCGTAGCCAGCTGATCGAGGTCCAGATCGAAACTCGGTTGCAGCTCAAATAAAGCGAAATGACAAGGAGTACCCACGACAAGCCTCAGATGTTGAAGCTTTCGCCGCAGCCACATTCACCGCGTACGTTGGGGTTGTTGAACTTGAAGCCTTCGTTCAACCCTTCCTTGACGAAATCGAGCTCGGTGCCGTCCAGGTAGGCCAGGCTCTTCGGGTCGATGATCACTTTCTCGCCGTGACTCTCGAACACCTGGTCCTCTGCAACCACCTCGTCGACAAACTCCAGCACGTAGGCAAGGCCGGAACAGCCTGTGGTGCGAACACCCAGACGAATCCCTTCACCTTTGCCGCGCCCGTCGAGGGAGCGCCGCACGTGTCGAGCAGCCGCTTCTGTCATGCTGATAGCCATCGGTGACTCCTTACTCGTCGCCAAAACTCGAAAATCAGATCAAGCCTTTCTTCTGCTTGTAATCGCGAACAGCCGCCTTGATGGCGTCTTCAGCGAGTACCGAGCAGTGGATTTTCACTGGCGGCAGGGCCAGTTCTTCAGCCAGCTGGGTGTTCTTGATGGTTTCCGCTTCGTCCAGGGTCTTGCCCTTCATCCACTCGGTAGCGAGGGAGCTGGAAGCGATAGCCGAACCGCAGCCGTAAGTCTTGAACTTGGCATCTTCGATGATGCCGGCTTCGTTGACCTTGATCTGCAGGCGCATCACGTCGCCGCACGCCGGAGCGCCGACCATGCCGGTGCCGACATCAGGATCTTCCACGTCCATCTTGCCGACGTTGCGCGGGTTTTCGTAGTGGTCGATGACCTTTTCGCTGTAAGCCATGATTCTCAATCCTCACTCATCAGGGCCGCTCTTGAGACCCTGTAGTTACGCTGCATGGACCGCCGCGCTGCTACAGGACCCGTACCCGGCGGCTTCTTTGTTTAGTGTGCCGCCCACTCGATCTTCGAGATATCGACGCCGTCTTTGTACATGTCCCACAGCGGCGACAGAGCGCGCAGCTTGGTAACGGCCTCGCAGACTTTCTGCGCGGCGTAATCGATTTCTTCTTCGGTGGTGAAACGGCCGAAGGTGAAGCGGATCGAGCTGTGTGCCAGTTCGTCGTTGCGGCCCAGGGCGCGCAGTACGTACGAAGGCTCAAGGGACGCCGAGGTGCAGGCCGAACCGGACGAAACCGCCAGATCCTTGAGCGCCATGATCAGCGACTCGCCTTCAACGTAGTTGAAGCTCAGGTTCAGGTTGTGCGGAACGCGGGCGGTCATGCTGCCGTTGACGTACAGCTCTTCCAGGTGCTCGACCTGCTTGTAGAAACGGTCGCTCAACGCCTTGATGCGAGCGTTCTCTGCAGCCATGTCTTCCTTGGCTACGCGGAAAGCTTCACCCATGCCGACGATCTGGTGGGTCGCCAGGGTGCCGGAACGCATGCCGCGCTCGTGACCGCCACCGTGCATGGTCGCTTCGATACGTACGCGCGGTTTGCGGCTTACGTACAGGGCGCCGATGCCTTTAGGACCGTAGGTCTTGTGGGCGGAGAACGACATCATGTCGACTTTCAGCTTCTGCAGGTCGATCTCGACCTTGCCGGTGGACTGAGCGGCGTCGACGTGGAACAGGATGCCCTTGGAACGGAGCAGTTCGCCGATCGCCGCGATGTCGTTGACGGTGCCGATTTCGTTGTTCACGTGCATGACCGAAACCAGGATGGTGTCGTCGCGCAGTTCGGCTTCGATCATCTCCGGGGTCACCAGGCCATCGGTGCGAGGCTCGATGTAGGTCACTTCGAAGCCTTCACGCTCCAGTTGGCGCATGGTGTCCAGGACAGCCTTGTGCTCAATCTTGGTGGTGATCAGGTGCTTGCCCTTGGTGGCATAGAAATGTGCCGCACCCTTGATTGCCAGGTTGTCGGATTCGGTGGCACCGGAGGTCCAGACGATTTCACGCGGGTCGGCGTTGACCAGGTCAGCGACCTGACGACGAGCGTTTTCAACGGACTCTTCAGCTTTCCAGCCGAACACGTGGGAACGGGACGCCGGGTTACCGAAGTTTCCGTCGACCAGCAGGCATTCACTCATTTTTTGCGCAACACGCGGATCAACCGGGGTGGTCGCAGAGTAATCAAGGTAAATCGGCAATTTCATGGACTATCTCCTAAATCAGGCTGGCTGGCGTGCCGCTAGCTCTTTGGCTGTCATTCGACGGCGGACGCTTCAATCTTGTCCAGGCGTGGCGCCTTGCTGTTGCAACGGCGCTGGTCCTGACGCTGGGCTACTTCTTGCACCTCACGGCGAGTCACAAGGTCAGCCAAGCTGATACCGCTCAGAAATTCGTGAATTTGCAGGCTCAGATCACACCACAAGTGGTGGGTCAGACAGGTGTCGCCTTGATGGCAATCACCCTGGCCCTGGCATTTGGTTGCATCGACCGATTCGTTCACCGCATCGATCACCTGGGCGACCTGGATGCCCTGCATGTCGCGGGACAATTGGTAGCCACCACCCGGACCACGCACGCTGGACACCAGATTGCTGCGGCGCAGCTTGGCGAAAAGCTGTTCGAGATAGGACAGGGAGATGCCTTGGCGCTCGGAGATATCGGCCAGGGACACGGGCCCGTGCTGCGCGTGCAACGCCAGATCAAGCATGGCGGTCACGGCGTATCGGCCTTTTGTAGTCAGTCGCATGGACAATTACCACGGAGTTCGGAATGAGGCGAGTATGCAATTCCCGAGTATTTAAGTCAACTATAAGACCTAGTACTTTAGTCAGGTTTACCCGCAAAAGAGCGGCAGCATCATAGCAAAGGCTGAGCGGTTACAGCCAGCAGTACTGTAGGAGCGAGCATGCTCGCGATGGTCGTCAACGATAACGCTGGGGGGCCTGACACCCCGCGGCGTTCTCGGGCTCATCGCGAGCATGCTCGCTCCTACAGAGTGGGGAGCATGTTCGTAAAGCGTCAGCTGGCTTGGCTTTGGTCTTTATCCTTCACACAGGCGAAATCTTCTTCGCGCAGCTCAGGCAGATCTTTCGCACAGTAATTGCTGCCCAGGTCCTTCAACGCCCCGCACATCCCTTCCAGACGTCCATCGACCGCCTGCAGGTGATCGAGCAGCTGACCAATGGCACGCGCCACCGGGTCAGGCATGTCCTCGCTGAGGCCGTAGGCATCGAATCCGATCTTCTCGGCCATGGCCTTGCGCTTGGCGTCCTGCTCGACATCGGACTTGACGATGATCCGCCCCGGAATACCCACCACAGTGGCACCCGGCGGCACTTCCTTGGTCACGACAGCGTTGGAACCCACCTTGGCACCGGCACCGACCGTGAACGGGCCGAGCACCTTCGCGCCCGCCCCGACCACGACGCCATCACCCAGCGTCGGGTGACGCTTGCCCTTGTTCCAGCTGGTGCCGCCCAGGGTCACGCCCTGATAAATAGTGACGTCATCGCCGATCTCGGCGGTTTCACCGATGACGATGCCCATGCCATGGTCAATGAAGAAACGACGACCGACCTTGGCCCCCGGATGGATCTCGATCCCGGTCAACCAGCGGCCGAAGTTCGACACCAGCCGCGCCAGCCATTTCAGGTCCGCGCGCCACAGCATCGCCGACAAACGGTGGATCCAGATGGCGTGCATGCCCGGATAGCAAGTCAGGACTTCAAAAGCGTTACGCGCCGCCGGGTCTCGGTGGAATACGCTCTGGATATCTTCACGCAAACGCTCGAACATCATTAATCCTTCCGCTTAAGGAGCTCACCACGGGCCGCTTTTTGGGTTTCCGTGAGGATGCCACGCAAAATATTCATTTCCGCCCGGCTGACCGAGCTGCGTCCGTACAACCGGCGCAGGCGCGCCATCAAGTGCCGTGGCTTTTCCGGATCGAGGAATTCGATGGCCACCAGGGTCTGCTCCAGGTGCTCATAGAATCGCTCCAGTTCGTCCATGGTCGCCAGCTCAGCGCTTTTGACCGAGGCCACTTCTTCCTTCTCGACCTTGCTCGGCTGACCTTGGGCCGCCAGCCAGGACATGCGCACTTCATAACCCAACACCTGCACCGCCGCCCCAAGGTTCAGCGAACTGAACTCGGGGTCTGATGGAATGTGCACGTGATAATGACATCGCTGCAGCTCTTCGTTGGTCAGGCCGGAATCTTCACGACCGAACACCAGAGCGATTTCCGCACCCTGCCCCGCTTCCTCGACCACCTTCGTTCCGCATTCGCGGGGGTCGAGCAGCGGCCAGGGAATGCGCCGGTCGCGAGCACTGGTACCAAGCACCAGGTTGCAGCCGACCAAGGCATCTTCCAAGGTGGCGACGACTTGCGCGTTTTCAAGGATGTCCCCGGCACCGGAGGCACGGGCATCAGCCTCGTGATGCGGGAACACACGAGGCTCGACCAGCACCAGCCGCGACAGCCCCATGTTCTTCATGGCACGCGCAGCCCCGCCGATATTGCCCGGATGGCTGGTATTGACCAGGACGACACGAATGTTTTGCAGCAAGGGAGGCGCTCTCGAACACAATAATCGGGAGCAGAATCTTACAGCTCATCCTACCGTTAAGCCATGAAAGCGAACGTCGTCCTTCTCCTGTAGAAACTTTCTGATAGAATGCCCGGCTTTCTTTAACAACCTTAGGTGACACATCCATGCAGCCCATGCTGAATATCGCGCTGCGCGCCGCCCGCAGCGCCAGTGAATTGATCTTCCGCTCCATCGAGCGCCTGGATACCATCAAGGTCGACGAAAAAGACGCCAAGGATTACGTATCCGAGGTGGATCGCGCCGCCGAACAGAAAATCATCGATGCCCTGCGCAAGGCGTACCCGAATCACTCGATCCTGGGTGAAGAGACCGGCATGCACGCCGGCACCGGCATCGAAGGCGAAGAGTACCTGTGGATCATCGATCCGCTGGACGGCACCACCAACTTCCTGCGCGGCATTCCTCACTTCGCTGTCAGCATCGCCTGCAAATACCGCGGTCGTCTTGAGCACGCTGTTGTTCTGGACCCGGTTCGCCAGGAAGAATTCACCGCCAGCCGTGGTCGCGGCGCTCAACTGAACGGTCGTCGCCTGCGCGTCAGCGGTCGCACCAGCCTCGACGGCGCCCTGCTGGGTACCGGCTTCCCGTTCCGTGACGACCAGATGGACAACCTCGACAACTACCTGGGCATGTTCCGCGCTCTGGTTGGCCAGACTGCCGGCATCCGCCGCGCCGGCTCTGCAAGCCTGGACCTGGCCTACGTGGCCGCCGGCCGTTTCGACGCCTTCTGGGAGTCGGGCCTGTCCGAATGGGACATGGCGGCAGGCGCCCTGCTGATCCAGGAAGCTGGCGGCCTGGTGAGCGACTTCACCGGCGGTCACGACTTCCTTGAAAAAGGCCACGTCGTTGCTGGTAACACCAAGTGTTTCAAGGCAGTCCTGACGGCCATCCAGCCGCACCTGCCAGCCTCGCTGAAGCGCTAAGCTTCCAGCGACAGAAAAAGCACCCTTCGGGGTGCTTTTTTTATGCCTGGAATTTGCCCTTCAAAACACCACAATCCCACTGTAGGAGCGAGCTTGCTCGCGATGAACCTCAGAGCACCGCGGGGTGCCAGGCCTCCCACGTCATCGTTGACGACCATCGCGAGCAAGCTCGCTCCTACAGTGGGTTTGCGGTGGTGCATAAATCGGGGGCACAAAAAAGCACCCCGCAGGGTGCTTCTTCTTGAATCTGACTTCAGCGGATCAATGAGCCTGCTGATTATCCGACAAGATCAACTTGCCCTCTTTATCCACAGGGATCTGGTTCCCCGGATCACGATCCATGCGCACCTTGCCTTCCTTGCCGTCCAGCGAATAACGCACGTCGTAACCTACAACCTTGTCGCTGATGTCGTTAACCGTGTTACAGCGGGTCTGGGTGGTGGTGTAGGTGTCACGCTCCTGCATGCCTTCCTGCACCTTGTTACCGGCATAACCGCCACCGACAGCACCTGCGACCGTGGCGATCTTCTTACCACTGCCGCCACCGATCTGGTTACCCAACAAACCACCTGCCAATGCACCGACCACCGTACCGGCGATCTGATGTTGATCTTTCACCGGCGCCTGCCGGGTGACCGCTACATCCTTGCACACTTCACGTGGAGTCTTGATTTGTGTCTTGACCGGCTCAACGGCGAGTACTTGTGCGAACTCCGGGCCGCTTTTAACCAGGCTGTAGGTGGCCACAGCACCCCCGGCAGTCACACCGACAGCACCCAGTACAGCACCAACCAGCATCGACTTGTTCACATGAACCTCCTGGACCATCACATTCGGGACAAACCCGCGCTTCTCCTAGCCTTGGAGCATAAAAAAAGGCGCGAGTTCAACTCGCGCCTTTTTCGGACTACATCGCTGAAAGAAGCTTCCTTCAAGGACGGTCGTCGACTTCCTTCTCGGTATTGGCAGGAGGAATCAGGTCTTCCGTGCTCAGGTTCAGCCAGATCAGCACCACGTTGGCGATGTAGATCGACGAATAAGTACCCGCCAGAACACCGATAAACAGGGCGATGGAGAAGCCGAACAGGTTGTCGCCGCCGAAGAACAGCAGGGCCGCGATCGCCAGCAAAGTAGAGATCGAAGTCGCCATGGTCCGCAGCAGGGTTTGCGTGGTCGAGATGTTGATGTTCTCGATCAGGTTGGCCTTGCGCAGTACCCGGAAGTTCTCACGAACCCGGTCGAATACCACGATGGTGTCGTTGAGCGAGTAACCGATGATCGCCAGTACCGCCGCCAGCACCGTCAGGTCGAAGGTGATCTGGAAGAACGACAGGATACCGATGGTCACGATCACGTCGTGGATCAGGGACACGATCGCACCGACCGCAAACTTCCACTGAAAGCGGAAAGCCAGGTAGATCAGGATGCCGCCCAGCGCCATCAGCATGCCGAGGCCGCCCTGGTCGCGCAGCTCTTCACCCACCTGCGGGCCGACGAACTCGACGCGCTTGACCGTCGCCGGGTTCTCGCCACCCACCTTCTGCAAGGCTTCGGCCACCTGGTGACCCAGTTGCGGGTCTTCGCCAGGCATGCGCACCAGCAGGTCGGTGGTTGCACCGAAGTTCTGCACGATGGCTTCGTGATAACCCGCGGTCACCAGCTGTTCACGCACCTTGGTGACGTCGGCCGGACGCTCGTAGGTCAGCTCGATGAGCGTACCGCCGGTGAAGTCCAGGCCCCAGTTCATGCCCTTGGTGGCGACGCTGAACAAGGCCAGCACCGTAAGGAACAATGTGACGCCGAACGCAAAGTTGCGAACGCCCATGAAGTTGATTGTACGTAACATGGCAGCCCCTTAAATCCACAACTTCTTGAAGTCACGACCGCCGAAGATCAGGTTGACCATCGCGCGGGTCACCATGATGGCCGTGAACATCGAGGTAAAGATCCCGAGGGACATGGTCACTGCGAAGCCCTTGACCGGGCCGGTGCCCATGGCAAAGAGGATGCCGCCGACCAACAGTGTTGTCAGGTTGGCGTCGAGAATCGCGGTGAATGCCCGGCCGAAGCCTTCGTTGATTGCACGCTGCACGGTCATGCCGGCGGCGATCTCTTCACGGATCCGCGAGAAGATCAGCACGTTGGCGTCGACCGCCATACCCATGGTCAACACGATACCGGCGATACCCGGCAGGGTCAGCGTTGCACCCAGCAGAGACATCAAGGCCAGCAGCATCACCATGTTCACCGTCAGCGCGACAGTGGCGATGATGCCGAAGAAGCGGTAGATGGCGATGATGAACAGCGAGACGAACAGCATGCCCCACAGCGATGCATCGATACCCTTGGTGATGTTGTCCGCACCCAGGCTTGGACCGATGGTGCGTTCTTCAGCGAAGTACATCGGAGCGGCCAGACCACCGGCACGCAGCAGCAGCGCCAGTTCGGACGACTCGCCCTGGCCGTTCAGGCCAGTGATGCGGAACTGAGCACCCAGCGGCGACTGAATGGTCGCCAGGCTGATGATTTTCTTCTCTTCCTTGAAGGTCTGAACCGGCACGTCTTTCTCGACGCCGTTGACCACTTGCTTGGTGTAAGTGGTAACCGGGCGCTGCTCGATGAAGATCACCGCCATGCTGCGACCGACGTTCGAACGGGTCGCACGGCTCATCAGCTCGCCGCCGTGGCCATCCAGACGGATATTCACTTCTGGCCTGCCGTGCTCGTCGAAGCCAGCCTTGGCGTCGGTTACCTGGTCACCGGTGATGATCAGGCCACGCTCGATCAGCGCAGGAGGACGGTTGCCCTCACGGAACTCGAAGGATTCGGAAGTGGCTTTCGAAGCACCCGGCTCAGCGGCCAGACGGAACTCGAGGTTGGCCGTCTTGCCGAGGATACGCTTGGCTTCGGCGGTGTCCTGCACGCCCGGCAGCTCAACCACGATGCGGTTGGCGCCCTGACGCTGGACGATCGGTTCGGCAACACCCAGCTCGTTGACGCGGTTACGTACCGTGGTCAAGTTCTGCTTGATGGAGTATTCACGGATTTCCGCCAGCTTGGCCGGGGTCATCGCCAGACGCAGCACCGGTTGACCGTTGAGGTCGGCCGGAACAATGTCGAAATCGTTGAAGTTCTTGCGGATCAGCGTACGGGCCTGTTCGCGGGCTGCTTCATCAGTGAAGCCCAGCTGAATGGCACCGCCCAGTTGCGGCAGACTGCGATAGCGCAGCTTCTCTTTACGCAGAAGGCTCTTGACGTCGCCTTCGTAGACTTTCAGGCGCGCGTCGAGGGCTTTGTCCATGTCCACTTCCAGCAGGAAGTGCACACCACCGGACAAGTCCAGACCCAGCTTCATCGGGTGCGCAGCGAGGTTGCGCAGCCATTGCGGGGTGGTTTGTGCCAGGTTCAGCGCGACGACGTAGTCATCACCCAATGCCTTGCGCACGACGTCTTTGGCCGGCAGCTGGTCTTCAGCCTTGGTCAGGCGAATCAGACCGCCCTTGCCGCCCTCTGCCAGCGTGGCAGCCTTGACGTTGATCCCGGATTCCTTGAGCGCAGCGCTCACGCGATCCAGATCAGCCTGATTGACTTGCAGCGCAGTGCTTGCACCGCTGACCTGAATGGCCGGGTCATCAGGATAAAGATTGGGAGCGGAATAAATCAGACCGACCGCCAGCACCGCCAGGATCAGAATGTATTTCCACAGAGGATATTTGTTCAGCATCACGCCGCCCGTTTATGACGCGGGGCGCCTTGCGCGCCCCGTCGATTGAAAATGAAGTTGAAACTTAGATCGCTTTGAGCGTGCCTTTTGGCAGCGTGGCGGCGATGGCGCCTTTCTGGAACTTCATTTCGACGGTGTCGGAAACTTCCAGAACGACGAAATCGTCGGCCACTTTAGTGATCTTGCCGGCGATGCCGCCGGTGGTCACAACTTCGTCGCCTTTCTGCAGGCTGCTCAGCAGGTTTTTCTGCTCTTTGGCGCGTTTGGCCTGTGGACGCCAGATCATCAGGTAAAAGATGACCAGGAAGCCGACCAGGAAAATCCACTCGAAACCGCCGCCCATAGGGGCTGCCGCAGGTGCAGCAGCGTCTGCCATGGCATTAGAGATAAAAAAGCTCATTTAGCACTCCAGTTGCAAATGTTGAATCTTGGGGTCAGTAAACTCAGTCCAAAGGCGGAACAGGCAACCCGCGTTTGGCGTAGAAGGCATCGACAAAGGCGGCCAATGTACCCTGTTGAATAGCCTCGCGCAAACCAGCCATAAGCACTTGATAATGGCGCAAGTTATGGATGGTATTGAGCATGCTTCCCAGCATTTCGCCGCACTTGTCCAGGTGATGCAGATAAGCGCGGGAGAAGTTCTGGCAGGTATAGCAATCGCAGGTCGGATCGAGCGGCGAATCATCATGGCGATGGAACGCGTTACGGATCTTCAGCACGCCGGTATCAATGAACAGATGCCCATTGCGGGCATTACGGGTTGGCATCACGCAATCGAACATGTCCACACCGCGGCGCACACCCTCAACCAAGTCTTCCGGTTTGCCAACGCCCATAAGGTAACGAGGTTTGTCAGCCGGCATCATGCCAGGCAGGTAATCCAGCACCTTGATCATTTCATGCTTGGGCTCGCCCACCGACAGACCGCCGATGGCCAGGCCGTCGAAGCCGATCTTGTCGAGGCCTTCCAGGGAGCGCATGCGCAAGTCCTGGTGCATGCCGCCCTGAACGATACCGAACAGCGCCGCCGTGTTGTCGCCATGGGCTTCTTTCGAACGCTTGGCCCAACGCAGGGACAATTCCATGGAAATACGGGCGACGTCTTCGTCGGCCGGGTACGGCGTGCATTCGTCGAAAATCATCACGATGTCGGAGCCCAGGTCACGCTGGACCTGCATCGACTCTTCCGGGCCCATGAACACCTTGGCGCCGTCGACCGGGGAAGCGAAGGTCACGCCCTCCTCCTTGATCTTGCGCATGGCGCCCAGGCTGAACACCTGGAAACCGCCGGAGTCGGTCAGAATCGGGCCTTTCCACTGCATGAAATCGTGCAGGTCGCCGTGCTTCTTGATCACTTCCGTGCCCGGGCGCAGCCACAGGTGGAAAGTGTTGCCCAGAATGATTTCAGCGCCAGTCGCCTCGATATCCCGTGGCAGCATGCCCTTGACCGTGCCGTAGGTGCCCACCGGCATGAAAGCCGGGGTCTCGACGGTACCGCGCGGGAAGGTCAAACGACCGCGACGAGCCTTGCCATCAGTGGCCAGCAGCTCGAAAGACATACGACAGGTGCGACTCATACAGTTTCCTCTGGGCCCGATTCTTTAGGGGCAGTCGGCGCAGGATTACGCGTGATGAACATCGCATCACCGTAGCTGAAAAAGCGGTAACCGTTGTCGACCGCGGCCTTATAGGCGGCCATGGTCTCGGGATAACCGGCGAACGCCGAAACCAGCATCAACAGCGTGGATTCGGGCAAATGGAAGTTGGTGACCAGGGCATCGACCACATGAAACGGCCGGCCCGGGTAGATGAAAATGTCGGTGTCGCCACTGAACGGCTTGAGCACGCCATCGCGGGCGGCGCTTTCCAGGGAACGCACGCTGGTGGTCCCCACGGCCACCACGCGACCGCCGCGAGCACGACAGGCGGCAACGGCATCCACCACGTCCTGGCCGACTTCCAGCCATTCACTGTGCATGTGGTGGTCTTCGAGCTTCTCGACCCGCACCGGCTGGAACGTACCGGCGCCGACGTGCAGGGTCACGAACGCAGTCTCGACGCCCTTGGCGGCAATCGCCTCCATCAGCACCTGATCGAAATGCAGCCCCGCCGTCGGCGCCGCCACCGCGCCCAAACGCTCGGCGTAGACGGTCTGGTAACGCTCGCGGTCCGCGCCCTCGTCCGGGCGGTCTATATAAGGAGGCAACGGCATGTGCCCGACGCGGTCGAGCAACGGCAACACCTCCTCGGCGAACCCCAGCTCGAACAACGCATCGTGCCGCGCCAGCATCTCGGCCTCGCCACCGCCATCGATCAGGATCTTCGACCCCGGCTTGGGCGACTTGCTGGAGCGCACATGGGCCAGCACGCGATGACTGTCGAGCACCCGCTCCACCAGGATTTCCAGCTTGCCGCCGGAAGCCTTCTGGCCAAACAGCCGCGCCGGAATCACCCGGGTATTGTTGAACACCATCAAATCGCCGGGGCGCAAATGCTCCAGCAAATCAGTGAATTGACGGTGTGCCAGGGCGCCGCTGACCCCATCCAGGGTCAACAGGCGACTACCGCGACGCTCGGCCAAAGGATGGCGGGCAATCAGCGAATCAGGGAGCTCGAAAGTAAAGTCAGCAACGCGCATGATGGGGTTCGTCTAGCAGGGCCGGGAAGTCTAGCGGAAATATCAAAAATTCTCCATGTACCTGATTGACCAGCGGTATTCACCTCTCTATACTTCGCCGCCATTGAGCCCTGATGGCGGAATTGGTAGACGCGGCGGATTCAAAATCCGTTTTCGAAAGGAGTGGGAGTTCGAGTCTCCCTCGGGGCACCAAAATTAAGAAAGGTCTTGCTTTGCAAGGCCTTTTTTTTCGCCCGCAGAAAAGCACCTGACACCCCACCGCCCTGTGTAGGAGCTGGCTTGCCAGCGATTTCTTTGAACTTCACACCCCTCGGTCAGTAAGACACTCATCAAGGATTCCCCCCATGGAATTGCACCTGGAAACCGTCGCCCTCTTCTCCCTCAAGCTGGCTTATGAGACGGAAGATCAGAGCCCGATTTTGCGGGATGATTTGGTCATGGGGGATTACCAGCGGGATGTGTTTGAGTTGCTGGTGCGTCGGGGGGATGTTGAGGGGATTCAGGTGAAGGTTGGTGAGTGCGTGGGGTTGGCACTGGAAGCCATTGGCGGTGTGGATAAGCCGTTGGGGCGGGAGTTGCGGAGGCTGGCGGGTGAATTTGCCAGGATTCAGATGATGGAGCAGCTTGGTGCTCCGCTCATCGCGCTCAAGGATTATCTGAAAGATATTCAATAAAAGAAGGCAGGCGACAAAAAAACGGTAGCGCTCGATAGCCGGACTTACGCTGGTCGTCGCGTCTAATCCGATAATAAATCTTTCCCCCGCCCTCCTTCGATGATCAAGCTGGCCTCTCGTCTAGGTCGACAGATCATTGGTGGTTTGGTGAAACCATCCGTACTTTTTTCATTTTTGCCCCCTGAATTAGTCAAGCCGCTAAGCCGTTCGTCTGTGTTTGAGCACAACGGCCTTCGATACCAAGCTCCAGTGCAAGTATTCGGGCAAGCCGTGATGGCACATTATCATCATCAGCGCTGTTCAAAGCGGAAAGCCCGAACTAGCATGATGCTTTGTAACTAAATCCGCCCCGCAGGGACAGCACAATGATCAAGAATATTGTTCTGCGCAACGTTTCAAGCTACGCGCCCAATGTCGATTCGACCATCGGCCCGTTGACCCGAGTTAACATCTTCTACGGGCAGAATGGGACTGGCAAAACCACCATTAGCAACTTTTTGCAGGACCCGAATGGGCTGGCCCACAAATCGTGCCGTGCAGATCCTGCTGAGGCCGAACGGGAGGTGCTGGTCTACAACCACGCATTCATGGAGCAAAACTTCCACGCCAGCGTGCAGCCGGGTGTTTTTACATTGAATGAAGGCAATATTGAGGCAGAAGCCGCATTGAAGGCAGCGGAAGACGCCATCAAGGTCCTTAGCGACAAGGAGCAAACGGAAACGGCTGACGGGAAGGAACTGAAAGCAGCTCAGGAAGCGCTCTCGGTGACACTCAAAGACAAAGTTTGGCTGCTGAAAAAGCCGTTTGACAGCGGTTCACTTAACTATTGCTTTGGCGGAATCAATACCAAGGAGCGGTTGCTGGATAAGGTCGTGCCGCTGAAGTTCAAGGCTACGCTCGACACCTTTGAGTCATTGGCAGCAGAAGCCTCTGAGCTGCAGTCCGCCAGTGATACGGAGCTTGATGGCATCGCTTCTTTCTCGTTCAATGCTGACGACATAGAAACGAAGCCTATTTTCCAAGAAGCCATTGCCGGCTCCGGCGACTCTTATCTGTCGGCTCTGATTCAGGAATTGGGTAACTCGGACTGGATCAAGCAATCCTTCAAGTTTGTCGACAAAAACGACGAGCACTGTCCTTTCTGCCAGCAAGCACTGCCGAATGATTTCTATGTGCAGCTTGAAAAGGTATTCGATAAGACGTACGAGCTTCGCATTGCGGAACTGGCCGCGCTGGAAACCCGCTATAAAAGCGGTGTTGATCAGCTGCTTCTTCAGCTTGATAAACCTCAATACCAGGCCAAGTCGTTTCTCGCGCATGTGGTCACTTTGAAGTCTGCACTGCAACAGAATATTCAGCGTATCGAAGCCAAGATGGCTAGCCCCTCGGCTCCAGTTAGCCTGACCGCGACCTCCACATTGATCGCTAATCTGAACGCTGCCGTCCAGGTTGAGCAGGATAAGATCGATGCCATAAACCTGAAGATCAAGGACAAGAAAACTCACCTTGAGCAAATCAAGGAGCGTTTCTGGAACTGCTTCCGTGGCAGCTGCGACGCCATGGTCATTAAAACTACCAAAGAGCATCGTGAGTACGATGACAAACTGACCGTAAAAAGGGATGCAGTAAGGCTGATACGAGACCAGATCAAAGCGCAGGAGGAAACGATCGTAGAGAGCCGCGCCAAGATCACAAACATCGACCAAGCGGTTTTGAGCATCAACGGGTGGCTCGGGGTTCTGGGTCTTCAAGGATTTGAGCTGGTGAGAGAGGAGGGTGAGGTTCCTCAGTATCGGCTGCATCGACCTGATAAAAAGGACGACGTGTTCAAGACGCTGAGTGAAGGCGAGAAAACGCTGATTTCGTTTTTGTATTTCCTGGAGGTTTGCAATGGCGACCTGGATGACAAAACCAGCAAGCTGAAAAGCAATCGGATTATCGTGATCGATGACCCGATCTCCAGCTTGTCCCACAACTACATCTACGACATTGCCTCGCTGATCAGACGACAGGTTTTGAGCCCCAAAACGAAGTTCAAACAAGTCTTCATCCTTACGCACAACCTGTTTTTCTTCCACGAAATGATCAAGCTGATGCAGGAAGACAAAGAGGAGAAGACCCTTGCGTTGTTCAGGATCACCAAGGCGCAGTTCAGCTCGGTAGCCACGATGCAGGAAAAGGAAGTCCAGAACGATTACCAGTCGTTTTGGCAGACCATCAAGGATGCACTAGCCGGGCGCACGTCCACCAACGTGATTCCAAACATGATGAGAAACATTCTGGAGTATTACTTCACGTTCGTGCACCGACAGGACTCGCTCAGAAGGGCACTGACGGACCTGGCCGACGAAAGTCCAGAGTTCCGAGCTCTGTTCAGGTACATCAATCGTGAATCACACTCTGATGCCATCAATTTGACCGATTTTGGCGAGATCGACCCCGCGCAATACATCGCGCGATTCAGGGACGTGTTTGTGAAAACCAATTTCGAATCGCATTTCGACAAAATGATGAGTTGACTGGTAACCAACGACGCCCGGAGGCGCTTGCTCTCCGGGCGTTTTTTCGTGTACGGATTTCGTGGTTTAAGGCAGTTTTTCAACCCTTTCTCGGGTCGCAACCTGATGTGAAGGATTACCCTAGTCAAGCTCGAAAGCCCTTGGTAGCATTGCCGCCGCAGCTACCACCGAAGCACTCTCCCTCTCGCCCGCGCTCATTGGCTCGCTTTGCTCATGAAGTGCAAAGGCTGTCAGCGGCCCGCTGAGATCAGATGGAGAAAATGCCATGAAAGATGGAAAAGTTGTTCTGGTTCGCCAGTATGACCGTTTCCGGCTTGGGCAGTGGGAGACCGTGTGCCAGCACACGCGCTCCCTTCCGCGCCGGTAAATGATGTGCCGATGTGGTAGCTGCACTTTCACCTATCTTCGTTTCAAATGCCGCCACCTAGTTTGGGCGAAGCACCCATCTGAATTGATTCAAAAGCTTATCGACACTATCTCGTTCCGTCGCAAATACGCCTAGAAACAAAGGCTTGATTCTCTGTCGCCTTGATAGTTTTCGGCGTTCGACATCTCGCTAACTGCGTGCAAACAAAATGGGAACAGACCACATCTATTAGCAAACAAAGGGGACAGATTTATTTCTCTTAGTCGGAAAATAAATCTGCCCCGTTTTTGGTCGGTCCCGTTTTTGGTCTTTTTTTATAACTCAGCTCGCTTTTTCTAACTTGATCGACGACCGACAATTTTACATATCAGAAGGCGTAAACCTTATTCAGGATGGGGACGAACAGACAAATGAGTCCGCCCCCTTCTACTTCCATTTTCTTGCTTACTTAGCAAAGGACTTGTCACGCCCAAAATGGGCCGCTACGTCCATTTCACTGCGGCATATCCACTCATGAGAGATTAGATACCAGGAGGACTATCTTTCTCATATTTTCTAGACACAACATTAAGATGCTCTGTATTTTCAAGAACCCTTGACCACTGCTGTGAGATTTTTCGCTGGAATTCAATATCATCCGCGTGACCTTGAGGTATGTAAAATTTATCTATATCAGTCTGACTAAACTTGGTATAACTCAACTCTTGAGACATCGCTCCAATAAGTTCAATCCAAGTGTGATCTCGCTCTTGGCTAGGTGGCTGAGAAAGCAAAGCATAATATTTATGCCAGAGGCTTTTAACGTTTGGACTATCCGCATATACAACATCTATAGTATTTAATGCTTGGGCGACTTGTTGGGATATTAGAAGCCCCTTTCTTTCTGCAACTAGAGTGAGGAATAATTTACGCCTTGCTTCGATTTTGTCTTTTCTAGATTGAAACCATAATGTAAAGACCACCCCAAAAAGGGGACCGGCAAAAATAGCTGCTGCTGTCACCCATAATTGCCACTGCGCCAAGTTGAGTTGGGCTTGAGCTAATGCTTCTGGTGTCATGAAAGCCTCCTGATCAAATTCACAATGGTTACGAAATTTGCAAGGACTACCAAGCAAAGCTCATAAAAACTCACGACACTATTGATTGGACGTGCATGTCTGGCATTTTTTTGGCTCCATTGATGAATATTAAGATTAGCTCGACCAAGAAAAATTGGCAAAAAAATGTAGCAACCATGTTCACCAATCTAATTTTTTACACTTGCGAGAGATGAACATTTATCGCTTATAAATTTTTAAGAACATCAAAAAATGGGGACGGATATATTTTCGGGGACGACCCAATATTAAATCTGTCCCCTTCCCCCGCTTCCCCGTCCCCCTATACTTCAAGCCGGCAACACAAACCTCGCTTCAAGCCGATGCAACAATTCAAACGTATTCAAAAAAGGAACACTAAGCTCCTGACAAATATTGGGAATGATGAATTTCCGTTTAGCTTCACGATTCAGCACTTCATGAGTAACAACCGTAGCCCCCGTAGTCATCGCTTTCGCAATTAACCAGGGATCAGCACCCGCTAAAAACTCATCCATAGCGCCGACTCTCATCTTGGGCGCTTGGTCAGCCACAAGCTCCGCAACCTGCGCAAATGCCAGTTGAGTCTCCTGATCAGTGATGGCGTGGAAAAAACCAGAGTTGTCCTTCACCCAAACCGCCAACTGGTCATTGCCTTTTGTCAGTTCATCCATGACAGGTGCAATGCTGGCTAGATCCAATGCTTCATTTTTCAGCAGCAACCACTGCCAAAAGCCAGGACATATAGCCATCCCGTAGTAGCGGTTCTTGGCTTCGATCAGTGCGTTAGCGTCGAGTAGATGATTCATTCCGTGATCTTGCTGGCGAGGGTCCTTAATTTGGCAGGTTGCACGCCGAGCAAGTTTCCTGCGTCGCGCAGCAGCATCCGGCCACTCATTGCTTCAGTCAGCACTGCCTTACTTAGGCGGGGGCTGTTTTTCGCGGTGGCGTTACGGTAGTAGTCACCGGCTCCGCCTTTTTCATCCTGGAAAGCCTTGAGGATCGCTCGGTAATAAGCGCTGTATTGGGCTTGGCTTATAAAACCAAGATCCAAGGCTCGGCGGCCGATGGCTAATTTGCTAATGTGAAAGCGAGTGGCCAGCGGAGCTAAGTTGCTTTCCCAGTTAACATCGGCGTTCCATAGGGTGCGGAACTGGACTTCGGGAGCAAGAAACTCACCTGCAACAGCATTGCAGAATCGTTCTTCGTCTCGACCGTTTGTGGTGTTTCCGTCGGATACGCCACTGCTGCCGATCCAGATGTGGGCCAGCTCGTGAAGCAAGGTAAAAAGCCTGGCAGTAGGTGCGTCCGAGCTATTGATGAATACGACGGGGGCGAAGGCGTTACTGATCGCGAATCCCCGAAACTCGCTCACTTCAAGTTTGCGATGGGTGTTCCCTAGGGCAATACCACTGCGCATCACCAAAATGCCGGCCTTCTCCGCAGCATCAATCAATGCACGGCTGTATTTATCGTAATCCAGTCGAGAAGCTTCGGGATTCACGCCGAGGGTTCGGCGGATATCTTGCACCACCTCGCTGACGTGAGATCGGCTATTGAAGCGACCTACAAATGCCAGCGGCTGATTTTCCTGCTGTTGCAGATACTCCAGATACCAGTCCTGCTTACGTATGGCATCCCTCACGGCGTCCAGCAGTTCCAGGGTGGGACGTTGCGGAGCGATTCCACCGAAAGTCCTGAGATCAGGTAAAGGCAGTTGCTCGACGGGCGGCTGCTGAAGAAACAGGAACCCAAACGGGATGTGAGCGACACTCGCCCACTTTTGAGCCTGAAGGAATGTTGGTTTGGTCTCGCCGGCCTCCCACTCCTGTACCCGATCAGGTTTCACCGGCAACTTTTTTGCAACCTGCTCAGTGGAGAGACCCGCGCGCTCACGAGACCATGTGAGCAGGCTTGGATTGACGAAGGCGGCTTGGCTCATAGGGACGCAGGCAAATCAGATGGGGCCGGCAAACGTTCGAAGGCATGCTTGGCGGATGCATTCGATTGACGCTGGTTCCAGCTATCTGGCATTGCCTTTCTCCTTGGCTGTTTGAGGTCTGGTGGCAGCGACTATAGATTAGTCGATAAGCAGGCTGCCAATGGTAGGAGCGCGCGATTATGAGGTAAATCCACAACGACCCGAAGCGCAAATATGTAACCCGCGGACAGATGGCATTGCCCTTTTTCCAGAACGCCGCCGCACCGTCATCAGGTCGATATCCCAAAGATTGACCACATAATCACCCAGCGGTCTCGAAGGTTGCAGCAAAACGATCTGCACGATACCCTCCCCACCGTCGCTGCAAATTCAGCGACCGGGCTTGGTAACCCGAGGTAAATCACTGCGCAACAGTGCTATGCGTCCGCAGGCGCTTTTTTTTTCGCCTGCGATCTGCGTTATGGCGGCTGTGCGTGGGACGTCTTCGGACGTGCCGGTTTCCTTGATTTCCCGGTTTACCAACCTGCGCACAGCTGTCACCCATTCGCTTGGTAACGAATTGTGGCAGCTCTTCAAATTAAGGAGCTTTACAATGCGCAGTATGGATCCGTACAAAATTTGGCTTTCCCCCCTACGCAATTCCCAATCGCGTAACGCCCTCCCCCATTGCCTCTCCCTCCTCGGAGGTGGCCAATGACCGAACAACCCGAACTCAAAACCATCGGCTTAACCCCCGCCATCTACTGCTCCGATCAACCACTGTTCCACGTCACTCGCGGCATTCCGCTCGGTGATGCGTTATCGATGGCTTCTGATTTTCTGTTCCTGGCCAGTCGCTCACCGAAGATGCTGCCTGCGCCACAGACACCGACCGTCACGCCTTGGCTGCGCATTATTTGACGTCGATGAGTAAGGCGTTGGTGGATGATGTGGTGAAGGTGCTGATGCGGGATCGGGCTGTTGCGTCGATGTCCAAGCGAGCGACGGAATCTGAAGGGTAGCTTTTGGGTTTTAGGCGTCAGGCATAACGCTTGTAGGGACGGGGTTGGTCGCGCTGGGCGCGGGCATTCAGCGGGAGTGGTGGTTGCCTTTGGTTTTTCGCGAGCAAGCTCGCTCCTACAGGGGGTGGTTGGAATGGTTTTGGAGGAGTTGGCTTGGGCAACTTCCATGTTCCATAAACAGGAAGGCCCGAACGTTATGCTGGACTATGCCAGCACCGGGGACCGGGCGCGATTGGGATGGATGCTGGTGTAGCCTGATGACCATGTAAACGTCGGTGTCACAGAAAACGCGATAAAGGCCAGGGTTTATGCGGGATTTGGCACTTTGTTACTGGGAATAGCTGCCTTTTACAGTGGTCTGGGCAGAGTAGTGTGAATGTTGTCTGGGCATGTATTCAGCGGAACACGTGGATACCTTGGGTTTTTCGCGAGCGAGCTCGCTCCTACAGGGGGGCTGCGGAGTGGATCAGCGCATCTGCCCCCTGGAATTACCCACCGATCTGATGCTGTTTCTCACTGGCAACGCTTGCTATACATCCCCCATCGGTAGGCCAGTGCGTGAACGGTCCCTGCCTCGCTCATCTAGACTTAATGGATAGTCGTAGACAGAACCAAACACGTCGCTCTGGTGCGGATAAATCAAAGGCGGCGTGGCAATCTGGCTTTTATGCCCTTACCGATGTGCGGCGAAGACCGCGCCGGGCACAACAAGATGCCCGCCCAGGGTGCCCTGGCCAACGGCCTGAAAATGCCACGATTCCGTGACGTGGTATGAGTGCCGCCGCCGACACTTTCGGACAACCGACGACCCTCTGGTTTGTCCGTGACCGTGAGGAATGCTGTATGCCTGATGAGAGTTTGCACCTGCCTGTGGTCAACAGTCTGCTGGAGCGCCACAAGGGCTCTGCGGGTGCGCTGTTGCCCATTCTTCATGATATTCAGGAACGCATCGGTTACGTCCCCGATGTCGCCGTCCCCGAGATTGCTCATGCCCTCAATCTGAGTCAGGCGGAGGTTCGTGGGGTGATCAGTTTTTACCATGACTTCCGTACCGCGCCGCCGGCCAAACATATCCTGCGGCTGTGTCGGGCTGAGTCGTGCAAGAGTCGCGGTGCCGAGCAGTTGGCCGCGCAGTTGCGCGATCGTCTGCAACTGGACGACCACGGCAGTAGCGCCGACGGCAGCATCAGTTTGCGGCCGGTGTATTGCCTTGGTGCCTGCGCCTGTTCGCCTGCCTTGGAGCTGGATGGACGGGTACATGCGCGCTTGAGCGCTGAGCGTCTGGATGCCTTGCTCGATGCTTGCCGGGAGGACGCGTGATGCCGACTCTCTATCTGCCCTGTGATTCGCTAGCCCGTGCCGTCGGTGCCGATGAGGTATCCGTGGCCCTGATCTCTCAGGCCAAGGAACGCAATCTGACGCTGGAGCTACAGCGCACCAGTTCGCGCGGCCTGTATTGGCTGGAACCGCTGCTGGAAGTGGACAGCCCGCAAGGCCGTATCGGCTTCGGCCCGCTGACCGCTGCCGATGTGCCGTCCGTGCTCGATGCGTTGCAAGGCGAGCCGTCCAGCCACCCACTGGCCTTGGGCCTGGTGGAAGAATTGTCTTATCTGAAGACTCAACAACGCCTGTTGTTCGCCCGTGCTGGTATTACCCGGCCGCTGTCACTGGAGGATTACCGCGCTCATGGCGGTTTCGAGGGCTTGACCCAGGCCATCGCCCTTGGCGGCGAGCAGACCGCGACGGCGGTGTTCGATTCGGGCCTGCGTGGCCGTGGCGGCGCGGCCTTCCCCGCCGGGATCAAGTGGCGCACCGTGCGCGCTACCGAAGCTGTGCAGAAGTACATCGTGTGCAACGCCGACGAAGGCGATTCCGGCACTTTCGCCGACCGCATGTTGATGGAAGGCGACCCCTTCCTACTGATCGAAGGCATGGCCATTGCCGGTCTCTGCGTCGGGGCCACTTACGGCTACATCTATGTTCGCTCGGAATATCCCGATGCTGTGGCCACGCTGCGTGCGGCGTTGAACATCGCCCGAGATGCCGGTTACCTCGGCGCCAATGTCGGCGGCAGCGGCCAGGCCTTCGATATGGAAGTGCGAGTCGGTGCCGGTGCTTACATCTGTGGTGAAGAAACCGCGTTGCTGGACTCCCTCGAAGGCAAGCGCGGGATCGTTCGCGCCAAGCCGCCAATTCCTGCCTTGAAGGGTCTGTTCGGCCTGCCGACGCTGGTGCACAACGTGCTGACTTTGGCCTCGGTGCCGCTGATTCTGGCCAAGGGTGCGCAGTTCTATCGCGATTACGGCATGGGCCGTTCTCTGGGCACCATGCCCTTCCAGTTGGCGGGCAATATTCGTCATGGCGGTCTGGTGGAACGGGCCTTTGGCCTGACCCTGCGGGAGCTGGTGGAAGACTACGGCGGCGGGACCGCCAGTGGCCGGCCGCTGAAGGCCGCACAGGTTGGCGGCCCCCTCGGCGCCTGGGTGCCACCTTCGCAATTCGATACACCGCTGGATTACGAAGCCTTTACGGCCATCGGCGCCATGCTTGGTCACGGTGGTGTGGTGGTGGCTGACGACAGCCTGGACATGGCCCACATGGCGCGTTTCGCGATGCAGTTTTGCGCCGAGGAATCCTGTGGCAAATGCACGCCGTGCCGCATCGGTTCGACCCGTGGCGTGGAGGTGATCGATCGCCTGCTCGCCGCGCCAGACGCGAGCGGTCGCGATGAGCAGGTGATCATCCTCAAGGACCTTTGCGACACCCTGCAATACGGTTCGCTGTGTGCATTGGGTGGCATGGTTTCCTTCCCGGTCGCCAGCGCCCTCAAGCACTTCCCCGCCGACTTCGGCTTGCAGCCTTCGGAGGCCGAGCAATGATCACTCTCTTCGACCCGAAAACCGATATCGATCTGGGTACACCCGCCCGCGACAGCCAGGTGCAAGTCACCCTGAACATCGATGGCCGCAGCATCAGCGTGCCCGAAGGCACCTCGGTGATGCGCGCCGCCGCGCTGCTGGGCACCACCATTCCCAAACTCTGTGCCACCGACAGCCTGGAAGCCTTCGGCTCCTGCCGCATGTGCCTGGTGGAGATCGACGGCATGCGCGGCTACCCTGCGTCCTGCACCACGCCGGTCACTGAAGGCATGACCGTGCATACCCAGACGCCAAAGCTCGCGACCCTGCGCCGCAATGTCATGGAGTTGTACATCTCCGATCACCCGCTGGACTGCCTGACCTGCTCGGCCAATGGCAACTGCGAACTGCAAACCGTCGCCGGCCAGGTCGGCCTGCGGGAAGTGCGCTACGGCTATGAAGGCGAGAACCATCTGGAGGACGTGAAAGACACCTCCAACCCCTACTTCGATTACGACCCGAGCAAGTGCATCGTCTGTAACCGCTGCGTGCGCGCCTGTGAAGAAACCCAGGGCACCTTTGCCCTGACCATTACCGGGCGTGGTTTTGAATCACGCGTGGCCGCTGCTGGCGGTGATAACTTCCTCGATTCGGAATGCGTGTCCTGCGGTGCCTGTGTGCAGGCCTGCCCTACCGCGACGCTGATGGAAAAAAGCGTGGTCGAGCTGGGCCAGCCGGAACGCAGCGTGATCACCACCTGTGCCTATTGCGGGGTGGGCTGCTCGTTCCGCGCCGAGATGAAAGGCGACCAACTGGTGCGCATGGTTCCGGACAAGAACGGCCAGGCCAACCACGGCCACTCTTGCGTCAAAGGGCGCTTTGCCTGGGGCTACGCCACCCACCCGGATCGCATCACCAAGCCGATGATCCGCAAGCACATCAGCGACCCTTGGCAGGAAGTCAGCTGGGATGAAGCGGTGACTTACGCCGCCAGCGAATTCCGCCGTCTGCAGCAAAAATATGGCCGCGATTCCATTGGTGGCATCACCTCCAGCCGTTGCACCAACGAAGAAACCTATCTGGTGCAGAAACTGGTGCGCGCCGCCTTCGGTAACAACAACGTCGACACCTGTGCGCGGGTCTGCCACTCGCCGACCGGTTATGGCCTGAAGCAAACCCTGGGCGAGTCCGCCGGTACCCAGAGTTTCGACTCGGTGATGCAGGCCGACGTGATCCTGGTGATGGGCGCCAATCCCAGCGACGCCCACCCGGTGTTCGCCTCGCAACTCAAGCGCCGCCTGCGTGAAGGCGCGCGGCTGATCGTCATCGATCCACGGCGCATTGATCTGGTGGATACGGTGCATGCCCGCGCCGAATATCACTTGGCGCTGCGCCCTGGTACCAACGTCGCCATGCTCAATGCCTTGGCCCACGTGATCATCACTGAAGGCCTGCAAAACCAGGCCTTTATCGACGCCCGTTGCGAGGGTAGCGATTTCGCGATCTGGAGTGAGTTTGTCAGCCGCGCGGAAAACTCGCCGGAAGCCCTTGGCCCGATCTGCGGTGTACCCGCTGCCGACATTCGTGCCGCTGCGCGCCTGTATGCCACCGGTGGCAATGCGGCGATCTACTACGGCCTGGGCGTTACCGAGCACAGCCAGGGCAGTACATCCGTGATGGGCATCGCCAACCTGGCCATGGCCACCGGCAACATCGGTCGCGAAGGCGTTGGCGTGAACCCGCTGCGGGGGCAGAACAACGTTCAGGGCTCCTGCGACATGGGCTCCTTCCCCCACGAACTACCTGGCTACCGGCACATCTCCAACGAGGTGGTGCGGGCGCAGTTCGAACAGGCCTGGAACGTGACCCTGCAACCCGACCCGGGCCTGCGCATCCCCAACATGTTCGAGTCGGCCCTGGCCGGCAGTTTCAAGGGCCTGTATTGCCAGGGCGAAGACATCGCCCAGAGCGATCCGAATACCCAGCACGTCACCGCCGCTTTGTCGGCCATGGAGTGCGTGGTGGTGCAGGACATTTTCCTCAACGAAACCGCCAAGTTCGCCCATGTGTTCCTGCCGGGCAGTTCGTTCCTGGAAAAAGACGGCACCTTCACCAACGCCGAGCGACGTATCTCGCGGGTACGCAAAGTCATGGACCCGCTGGGCGGCAAGGCCGACTGGGAAGGCACGGTGGCCCTGGCCAATGCGTTGGGCTACCCGATGAACTACACGCACCCGTCGCAAATCATGGATGAAATCGCCAGCCTGACGCCGACTTTCACCAACGTCAGCTACGCCGCACTGGATAGCCACGGCAGCCTGCAATGGCCGTGCAACGCCGAGGCACCGGACGGCACGCCGACCATGCACATCGAGGAGTTCGTGCGCGGCAAGGGGCGCTTCATGCTCACCGGCTACGTGCCCACCGAGGAAAAGGTCAACAGTCGCTATCCGCTGCTGCTGACCACCGGGCGCATCCTCAGCCAGTACAACGTCGGTGCCCAAACCCGGCGTACCGACAACGTCGCCTGGCATGACGAAGACCGCCTGGAAATCCACCCGACCGACGCCGAGAGCCGTGGCATCAATGAAGGTGACTGGGTCGGTATCGGCAGCCGCGCCGGGCAAACCGTGCTGCGTGCGCGGATCACCGAACGGGTCGCCCCGGGCGTGGTGTATACCACGTTCCACTTCCCGGAGTCGGGCGCCAACGTGATCACCACCGACAACTCGGACTGGGCCACCAACTGTCCGGAGTACAAGGTCACCGCTGTGGAGGTCAGCCGCGTTTATCACCCTTCGGAGTGGCAAAAACGCTTCCAGGAATTCAGCGATGAACAGCATCGTCTGCTCAAGGACCGGGGCCGTGGCGCCAAAGCGGAGGTACGCCGATGAGCACGGAAAACCTGATCAAGATGGCCAACCAGATCGCCCAGTACTTTGCCAGCCAGCCGGACCAGCAACAGGCGGTGCTCAGCGTGCGCAATCATATGCAGATGTACTGGGCGCCCAGCATGCGCAAGGAGTTGCTGGCCTGGCAGACGGAACATCAAGGGGCAGACTTGCACCCGCTGGTACAGGCTGCGGTGAGCGGGGCGGGTTGGGACGCCTAAAACTGTAGGAGCGAGCTTGCTCGCGATGGACTCAAAAACACCGCGCTAATCCTGGATTTGCGCGTTATCGTTGACGACCATCGCGAGCAAGCTCGCTCCTACACATCTTTGCGTGACGCCGTCACCGTCACTTCAATGGCCCGGACACTGATCGCCGCGAATGTCGCGGTCATCAGTACGCCGTTGAAACCCAGCAGGATCGCCAGTACTCGCGACACACCCAGTTTGGGCACCAGCTCTCCATAGCCGATGGTCAGGCCGGTCACGAAGGCGAAGTAGATACCGTCTAACGGGCCCCAGCCTTCCAGGTGGGCGATGATGAGGCCGAACGCAATGATCACCAAAAGCAGTATCGAGAAGATCGGCCAGACCACTTTTAAATAGAACCAGACGGCTTTGTAGAACTCGTGGCGGACGTTTGATGCACGGGCGAGGTTCATGGCATGGGCTTCCTGGGGTTTGACTGACCTGCAGTTGAATGCACGGCGCTAATACCCCGTTCAGCTTGGCACAAGCGCTGAAAACTGCGACTAACGGGGCGTTATCTCTGACGAGAACTATGACAAAGATGACGCCCCGCAAACTATCCAG
The DNA here is from genome assembly GCF_058791055.1 of Pseudomonas sp. EU05-FHT14B02. Lineage (NCBI taxonomy): Bacteria > Pseudomonadati > Pseudomonadota > Gammaproteobacteria > Pseudomonadales > Pseudomonadaceae > Pseudomonas > Pseudomonas sp. EU05-FHT14B02. The sequence goes on from NZ_JBYTDD010000001.1 coordinate 151,873, forward strand.
AAACCGCCCACTGTTGAATTCGTTGTAGGAGCGAGCTCGCTCGCGATGGTCGTCAACGATAACGCGTGTTTACAGGATAAACGCGGTGCCCTTGAGTCCATCGCGAGCAAGCTCGCTCCTACAGTGTTCGGGTCAGTTCGTGTCAGCTCGCTTCAGTTTCCCGAATCAGCTTCTTGTTGATCTTGCCGACGCTGGTCTTGGGGATTTCGGCAACGAACTTGAACTGCTTTGGAATCGCCCATTTGTTGATGCGCCCGCCGTCGACGAAAGCTTGCAAATGCGTCTCCAGAATCTTGCGATCGAGGTATTGCCCGGGCTCGCAAACGACCATGGCCATCGGGCGTTCGCCCCATTGTTCGTCGGCAATGCCCACCACGGCGACAGACATCACGCCCGGGTGTTCGCTGATCAGGCTTTCCAGTTCCAGGGAGCTGATCCACTCACCGCCGGTCTTGATCACGTCCTTGATGCGGTCCTTGATTTCCACGCCGCCCAGCTTGTCGATCGAGGCCATGTCGCCGGTGTGCAGCCAGCCGTTGTGCCACAGCTCCGCGCCTTTGTCCGGGGCTTTCAGGTAGCCCTGGGTCAGCCACGGCGCGCGCACCACGATCTCCCCCAGGGATTCGCCGTCGTGGGCCACGTCATTGCCGTCGGCGTCGATGATTTTCAGATCGACCATCGGCACCGGCGTGCCGGTCTTGATGCGGATCGGCAGTTGGGCTTCGGCGGATAGCTGCAAGTCTTCGTCGCGCAGGTAAGTCAGGCACAGCAACGGGCAGGTTTCCGACATGCCGTAGCCGGCATGCACCACCATGCCTTTGGCACTGGCTTCGCTGGCGATGCCGAGGGTCAGCGCGCTGCCGCCAAGGAGCATTTTCCAGCCGTCGAAACGGGTCGCCTTGCCTTCCTCGCAGTTGAGGATCATCTGCAGGATGGTCGGCACGCAGTGGGAGAAGGTCACCTTCTCTTCACGGTAGAGCCGGACCAGGCTGTTCGGTTCGTAGCGGCCCGGATACACCTGCTTGATGCCCATCAGGGTCGCGACATACGGCACGCCCCACGCATGCACGTGGAACATCGGCGTGATGGGCATGTACACATCGTCGGAACGCAGCAGCGGCTGGCCCTGATAGGCGCCCAGGGTGCCGACGGCGTTCAGGGTGTGCAGGACCAGTTGGCGATGGCTGAAGTACACGCCTTTCGGATCACCAGTGGTGCCGGTGGTGTAGAACAGCGTGGCGACCGAGTTCTCGTCGAAGTCGGGGAAGTCATACTGGTCGGTAGCCAGGGACAGCAGGTGCTCGTATTCGCCCAGCACCGGCAACGTGGTGCTCGGCGCCGTGTCGTCCGTGAGCTGGAGGAAGCCCTTGACGGTGGTGAGCCGGTCCTGAATCTGCTCGACCAGCGGCAGGAAATCATCATGCACCAACACCAGGTCATCCTCGGCGTGGTTCATGGTGAACAGCACCTGCTCCGGCGACAGGCGAATGTTCACCGTGTGCAGCACCGCGCCGATCATCGGCACGGCGAAGAAGCATTCCAGGTAGCGGTGGCTGTCCCAGTCGAGCAAAGCAACGGTGTCACCGGCCTTGACCCCGGCTGCGGTCAGCGCATTGGCCAGGCGGCGAATACGCTTGTTGAGGGTCTCGTAGCTATAGCGCAGCTTGTCGGCGTAGACGATTTCCCGGCCCGGCTCGTAGCGCACGCCGGACAGCAGCAATTGCTTGATCAGCAGGGGGTAGGCATAGGCGCCGTCGGCGGGCGGAATTATTTTTGTCGCCATCATGTTTAAGGTTCCTTGTCCTTACGATCAGAACTGATCGGCTTGCAGCTCGTAGAGGCAGTCGCTGCCGGCCTTGGCCGATGCGCTCAACGAGTGGATACGCGGCAGCAACCGGGCGAAGTAGAAACGCGCGGTGGCCAGTTTGCTGGTGTAGAAATCGTCCTCGGCATCGCCGCTTATGACCGCTTTGGCCATACGCGCCCACATGTAGGCGTATGCGGTGTAGCCGAACACGTGCAGGTACTCGACCGAGGCCGCGCCGATTTCGTTCGGGTTGTTTTGTGCCCGGTCCAGCAGCCACGCGGTCAGGTCGTCGAGAGTGTCGACGGCGGCGTTCAGCGGTTGGATGAACTCGGCAAGGTCAGCGCCAACGTTGGCGGTGAAGTTGCGGATTTCCGAAGCGAACAAGCGGTAGAGCGCCCCGCCGCTGCCGACGATCTTGCGCCCGGCCAGGTCCAGGGACTGGATGCCGTTGGTGCCTTCGTAGATCTGGGTGATGCGCACATCACGCACCAGTTGCTCCTGACCCCACTCACGGATGTAGCCGTGGCCGCCGAAGATCTGTTGGCCATGGAGGGTGGTTTCCAGGCCCATGTCGGTGAGGAAGGCCTTGGCCACCGGCGTCAGCAGCGATACCAGATCCTGCGCGCGCTGGCGTGTCGGAGCGTCTTCGCTGTACTTGGCGATGTCCAGTTGCAGGGCCACGTAGCTGGAGAACGCACGGCCGCCTTCGTTCAAGGCTTTCATGGTCAACAGCATGCGGCGCACGTCCGGGTGCACGATGATCGGGTCGGCGGCCTTGTCCTTGAATTGCGCACCGGTTGGCGCACGGCTTTGCAGACGGTCACGGGCGTATTCGACGGCGTTCTGGTACGAGCGCTCGCCTTGGGCCAAGCCCTGGATGCCCACGCCCAGACGCTCGTAGTTCATCATGGTGAACATAGCCGCCAAACCTTTGTTCGGTGCGTCGACGATCCAGCCGGTGGCGCCGTCGAAGTTCATCACGCAGGTGGCGGAGGCCTTGATGCCCATCTTGTGTTCGATGGAGCCGCAGGACAGCGCGTTGTTTTCACCCAGCGAACCGTCGGCGTTGACCAGCACTTTCGGCACCAGGAACAGCGAGATGCCTTTCGGACCAGCCGGTGCATCGGGCAGCCGCGCCAGTACCAGATGGATAATGTTTTCCGTCAGGTCGTGCTCGCCACCGGTGATGAAAATCTTGCTGCCGCTGACTTTGTAGCTGCCATCGGCCTGGGGTTCGGCCTTGGTGCGGATCAGGCCCAGGTCGGTGCCGGAATGGGCTTCGGTCAGGCACATCGAACCGGTCCAGGTGCCGGCGTACATGTTCGGCAAATAGGTGGCTTTCAGTTCTTCACTGGCGTGGGCCTTGATCGACAGGCAGGCGCCGGCGGTCAGCATCGGGTACAGGCCGAACGACAGGCTGGCCGAGTTGACCATCTCTTCGACCTGGGCCGAAATCGCCTTGGGCATGCCCATGCCGCCGTACTGCGGATCACCGCCGACACCCACCCATCCGCCTTCGGCGAAGGCCTGATAGGCCTGGGCAAAACCGTCCGGGGCGGTGACCACGCCGTCGTTCCAGGTGCAGCCCTGTTCGTCGCTGGCACGGTTCAGTGGCGCGATCACTTCGCCGCTGATCTTGCCGGCCTCTTCGAGGATGGCGGCGGCGGTCTCTTCATCGATCACGTCGGCCAGGCCGGGCAATTGTGCCCAGAGCCGGGACACCTGGAAAACCTCGTTGAGTACGAAGCGCATGTCGCGCAGGGGAGCTTTGTAATCAGACATCTTGGCTTACTCGGAAGTGGTCACGGCATGGGGCATGCCGGGACGTTCAGTGGATTCGGTGTTTTCGGTTGCCGCGACAGAAGCGGGCTGAGTTGCCCGTTCGCGCAGCAGGAAGTACGACAGAGCGGGAATCAGGATCAGCGCGCCGAGCATGTTCCACAGGAACATGAAGGTCAGCAGGATGCCCATGTCGGCCTGGAACTTGATCGGCGACCAGACCCAGCACACCACACCAGCGGCGAGGGTGATGCCCACCAGCCCGACCACGCGGCCGGTGAAGGACACCGCATTGCGATAGGCCTGGGACAGCGGCAAGCCCTGGCGCTGGAAGTGCAATTGCACGCTGAGCAGGTACAAGGCGTAGTCGACGCCGATGCCCACCCCGAGGGCGATCACCGGCAAGGTTGCGACTTTTACGCCGATACCCATGGCCACCATCAACGCTTCGCAGAGGATCGAAGTCAACACCAGCGGCAACAGGGCCACCAGTGTGGCGCGCCAGCTGCGGAAGGTGATCAGGCAGAACAGCGTCACCGCCGCGTACACGTACAGCAGCATGGTGCGGTTGGCTTCGCGCACCACGATGTTGGTCGCGGCCTCGATCCCGGCGGTACCGGCGGCGAGCAGGAACTGGCGATCCTCGCTGCTGTTTTCCTTGGCGAACTTGTCGGCAATCGCCACCACGGCATCGAGGGTTTCCGCCTTGTGATCCTTGAGGAAAGCGATCACCGGCATCAGCGAGCAGTCGGTGTTGAACAGCTCCGGCGAGTTGACCGAGGCTTGCTGCGCGGCGTAGTTGAGCACGTCCTGATTGCGCTGGATGCTGTTGAGCTTGGGGTTGCCTTCATAAGTACCGGCAGTGATCTGCCGTACCGCGTTGACCAAGGACGCGGTCGCCTGCACGCCCGGATACTGTTGCAGCTCCCAGGCCAGGCGGTCGGCCAGCACCAGGGTCTTGTAGTTCAGGCAGCCTTCCGGCGCGGTCTTGATCATCACCGCGAACAGGTCGCTGGACAGCGCGTAGTGGCTGGTGATGTAGGCGTTGTCGCGGTTGTAGCGCGAGTCGGCGCGCAGCTCCGGCGCCCCGCTTTCCAGGTCGCCGATCTTCAGGTTCAGGCTGACCATGAAACCGCCAATGCCCATCAACACTGCGACCAATACGGCACCGGTGGCCCACTTGCGCGTGGTGAAGCGGTCGAGCAGGTCCCACAGTTTGCCGAAGCCTTTGTGGTGTTCGGCGCGGTTGTCGATTTTCAGCGCACGCTCGGCGGCTTTCGCGCCCACACCGACATAGGACAGCGCCACCGGCATCAGCAACAGCGAGGTGAAGATCAGCACCGCGACGCCGATGCTGGCCGTGATCGCCAGGTCCTGGATCACCGGAATATCGATCAGCATCAACACGGCGAAGCCCACGGCATCGGCCAGCAACGCGGTGACACCGGCGATGAACAGACGGCGGAAGGTGTAGCGCGCAGCGATCAGTTTGTGGGTGCCGCGGGCGATGTCCTGCATGATGCCGTTCATCTTCTGCGCCGCGTGGGACACACCGATGGCGAAGATCAGGAACGGCACCAGCACCGAGTACGGATCGATGGCGTAGCCGAGCCAGGCGACGATACCCAGTTGCCAGACCACCGCGACCAGCGAGCAGCCGACCACCAGCAGGGTGCTGCGCACGCAACGGGTGTAGGCGTAGATGATGATCAGCGACGTGACGACGGCCAGGCCGAAGAACATCATCACTTGAATGAGGCCGTCGATCAGGTCGCCCATGAGTTTGGCGAAGCCGATCACCCGCACCTTGTAATGACCGGTGCCTTCGACCCCGGATTTACGCGCAGCGCTGTCACCGGCGTATTCGATCTTGTCGCGCAACTGCTCTTCGAGCATCTGCGAGAAGGCGTGGTAGTTGATGCGTTGACCGCCGGCGGCGGCTTTGTCCATCAGCGGCACGATCAGCATGGTCGACTTGAAGTCGCTGGCTACCAGGCTGCCCACCACACCGGCGCGGGAGATGTTCTGGCGCAACTGTTCGATCTGTTCAGGCTGCCCCGAATAAGTGTCGGGCATCACCGGACCACCCTGGAAGCCGTCCTCGGTGACTTCGGTCCAGCGCACGGCCGGACTCCATAGCGACTTCATCCACGCACGGTCGACGCCTTCGGTGAGGAACAGCTGGTCGTTGACCTGCTTGAGCACGTCCAGGTATTCGGGGTCGAAAATATCGCCCTGGGTGTTCTCGACCACCACGCGCACCGAGTTGCCCAGACCGCGCAGCGAAGCGCGGTTTTCCAGGAAGTTCTGGATGTAAGGCTGGCTCTGGGGAATCATTTTTTCGAAGCTTGGGCGCAACTCCAGGCGAGTCACGGCCATGAAGCCCAGCACCACGGTGGCGAGCGCCATCAGCAGCATGAACAGCGGACGGTAGTTGAACACCAGCCGCTCGAGGAGGTTGCCGGAGCGGTGGTCGAAATCCCGCAGTTCGCGGATCACCGGCATGGCGTCTTGTTTGATGTTGCCCATGTCTGGGTTCTCGCTCTTAGGGTTCGAGGGCTGGATCGGCGGACAGCGTCCGGGCACCACGGCTGCCTGCCAGCACCAAGGCGCCATCGGCGGACTGGGTGGCGCCGGCGACCGGGGTCGGTGCCGGTTGCTGCTTCAGACGCAACTGCGCGCCCGTCCCTTGGCTGACCAGCATCTGCCCGCCCTGGGTGAACAAGCGATAATCGCCACGGGCATCGATCAGGCCCGCGGTGATGCTGACGTGCAGGCCGGTGTCCAGTGCGGTCCAGCTCTGGCCGCCGTCGGTGCTGCGCAGCACGTTGCCGCGCAGGCCATAGATCAGCACTTCGCCAGGCTTGCCGAGCACGCCGAAGAAGCTGCCTTGATAAGGCGTCGGTACCGCATTGAAGCGTTGGGCGCTGTCGTCCCATTTGAGCAGCAGGCCTTGCTCGCCCGCGATGTACACACTGTCGCCGGTAGAGGCGATGGCGTTGAGATGGAAACCCTGGGGGTTGTCGGTGCGGTCCTGGAATGGCGTCCAGGTCAGGCCACCGTCGTCGGTGCGCAGGATCAGGTTGAATACCCCGACCACATAGCCGGTTTTGTCGTTGGCGAACCAGACGCCGAGCAGCGGTTTGTCCGCGCCCTGATCGGCTAGTCGTTGGCCTTCCATGGCCAACTGGGGCCATTGCTCATTGCCCGGTTCGGCGCTGGCCAGCGCCGTGTAATGCTTGACCAGCAAAGCGCCGATCTGACGACCGTCGAGTTGCTTCTGCCAAGTCGCGCCGGCGTCGCTGCTGTGCAGCACCACGCCGTCATTACCCACCGCCCAGCCTTGGGTGGTGGTCGGAAAATTCACCGCAGTGAGGTCGGCACTGGCCGGTACGGCGGCCTGTTGCCAGTGGTTTCCCGAATCATCGGAAAACAGAATATGGCCACGCTGGCCGACGGCAATCACACGCCCGCCGGCGCGGGTCATGCCGGACAACGGGCTGTTTATCGCCAAGGCACTGACTCTGGCGGGCAGGTCCAGTACATCGACGTAATCGGCCGCATGGGCGATGCCCTGCAACAGGCCGAGCACAACGCCAAACGCCAGCTGCAAAATATTATTTTTATACGAACACATACTGCGTCCTCTTCGGAAAACCGCGCCGGGCCACACATCGGTGTGCCTGACGTTTAAACCTGGCGCCCTGCAGGTCATGCCGTTGTAGGAGCGAGCTTGCTCGCGATGGTCGTGAACGATTACGCGTGCTGTCTGGATGCCCACGTCGCCCTCTGGTCCATCGCGAGCAGGCTCGCTCCTACAATGCGGTTGGCTTAGCGAATACCGGCGCCGGCCAGGGACTCCGAAGACCACTGGGCCTTGGAGAGCGGCTCGATGTACTTGATGCCGCCGTAAGGGCCGACTACGCCGTTGATGTTGTAGGAGCCACCGACCAGGTCGTAGATCATGAACGGCGTGGAGTCCGGAACCTGCTTGTCATAGCTCTGGCTCAGGAAAGCGAAGGAACCGCGATAGAGCTGACCACGGGCGTCATATTGATCCGAGGCCAAAGCGGTCCAGCTGTCTTCGTCGAGGTAGAAGCGGCGCTTCTGGTAGATGTGACGAGCACCGGCCTTGAGGTTGCCTTCAACGACCCATACACGGTGTTTTTCCCAGCGTACGAAGTCAGGTGACAGGTGATTGGCGGTGGTCAGCGACTTCGGATCCTGCACGTAGGTCAGCTTGTAGGTGTTGTAGGGCACGATCATTTCCTGCTTGCCCACCAGCTTCCAGTCGTAGCGATCCAGCGCACCGTTGAAGACGAACACGTCATCGTAGGTGCCCGCACCGGCGGTACCCGGGTTTGGCGTGTCGTAAGCCAGGCTCGGAGCCAGTTTCACTCGACGCTGCCCCGGCAAGTACTGCCAGGCGCGACGCGGTTGCTGCAACGGGTTGGCAGCATCCTTGAGCATGATCGCCTCACCGGCGCGGCGCGCAGGGCCGGTGTATGCCAGCTTCATCTGGTAGTACACGTCGGCGCTGCTGATCGGCTGCGAGAGGTTTTCATAAATCGGGTAGGAGATGTTCGCTTGCCCGGTGGTCGCCAGGCTTGGAACGCCCGCGGAGTCAACGTTCCAGGAGTCGTACTTGGAGCTAATGCTGACGCCTTGGTAGCGCAACAGGAAGTTCCACATCGCTTCGTTGCCCGACTGCGGAATCGGAAACGGAATGCCCGGCAGCACGTTGTCGATGGCCAGGCCACCTTCCAGGGACTTGGCGCCGCTGGCGTTCTTCACGCCGTTATCCAGAATCGCTTGAGGCAGCGAAACGGTGCGGTGCGTCGGGAACACGTCGACACGGAACGTCGGGAAACGCTTGGCCAGTTCTACCGTGGTCGCCGTGAGCATGCCCTTGTACTGATCGACGTTCTTGCCGTCGATCACCAGTACCGGCTTTTCACTGGCAAACGGGTCCGGGCGCATGCTGTCGCCGGCCTTGAAGCTGGCCGGCGGGGTGGTCAGGCCACCGTTGTAGGCAGGAATGGAACCATCAGCGTTCCCGGCTTTTTCAGCCCCTACCTGTGTCAGGCTGGTGCCCAGCTTGGCAGCTTCCTGGGTTGAAACAGCAGCCTGTGCCTGAGCGGCGAAGACCATGGCCAGCGAAGCGGCCAACACGGTTTTTACAAATTTCATCTTGTTATTCTCCTGCTTGCATTGAGCAAATCAGTGGTGAATCAGAATGTTGTTTTCATCGTCAGGTACACGGCGCCACGGTCCTCAGTCGTGGCACCACCTCCGGAGAAGGACGAGTAGCCACCGGCGTAACAGGCGTAGTTTTCGTTGCCGCTGAAGGCGTTCGGGGTGGAGCCGTCACCGCCCTTGGAGCCGGTGCTCACACCGCTGACGTTGCACTTGTCGGTTTCGCCAAAGGAGTCCACGTACTTCAGGTCGACAAAATATTTGTTGTAGACAATGGCGCCCACGCCCACGGCATAGTTGCCGGTGTCCTTGGCACCGCCACCGGAGACCGGCGACACACCGTCGAGACCGACGTTGACGGACATCGGTGCGTTGAGATCGACACCCGGGAAGACCTGGTACCAGGTCGGTGTGAAGTTGACCGCCAGACCCCAGTTGTCACGAGTCGGTGCGTCGATGCCGCGATAGCTGTCCTTACCCTTGTAGAGCGCTTCGTTCTTGCTATCGAGCTTGAGCAGGTTGCTGTAGTACAACTCGGCAAGCACAGTTGCCTGATCGAACACCGGGGTTTTCGGCAGGGTCATCAGACCGTTGAGCGTCCAGTGCAGGGTGTCGCCTGTGGCGCTCATGCTGTCGCCACGGCTCGGGGTGTCATAGACCACACCGGTGGCGTCCGTACGTGCAGGCAGCAGACCAAGCCCTTGCCCCAGGCCCAGCGGGCTGCGGGTACTGACGATCGCCGGGATACTGGCCAGTGGCATGTTGTGACGAACGTTCAGGTCCGAACCCACGCTCACGCCACCCACGTCCTTGGACAAGCTCAGGCCAAGGATCTTGATGTTGTCGGCATAGGCCAGTTGATAGGTGGCGGTGTCCAGCGAATTGAGGGTGTTGATCACCGCAGGCACTTGCCCCGCCGGACGGGTGCCGTTCGGGTTGGCCGAGGTAATGCCCCTGGCGTCCAGATAGGCTTGAGGCAGGATTTCCGAGGTTTCGCGGTAGTAAACGCCAAGGGTGCCATCCAGCCAGGCCGGCGACCATTTGGCCATGACGCCCCAGTCACCGCTGTCATGCGGAGTCAGGTCCTTGCCACGACGCACATTGGTCAAGGCGTTGCACGGCGCCAGGCCACAACCTAGCGGGCTGCCCGGTACCACGGCGTTGGTGTTGCCCAACAGGAACGATTGCGCGCCGAAGCCGACCAGGTCGGAACCACCGTAATAGGTGCCCGCTTCCGGCAGACGCGCGGCATCCCAATTCAGGAAATACTGGGCACCCACGGTCAGCTCGGGATTGACAGTGAACGACATCGACAACTGGTTACGCGGAACGAACAGTTCCTTGGCCTCGGTACCCGGCGACGCGGCTAGCTTGGCCAGGTCGAGGCCGGACTGGCCATAGCTGACCGAGTGCACCGGGTTGAGAATGGTCTCGCCCCAGAACACGTTGTGCTGACCGGCCTTGGCGCTGAACATCGACTCTTCGCCCACTTCGGTGCTGTAGAACACAAAGGCATCGAGGATTTCGCCCGAAGGACCGCTGTAGTAGCGCTGGGCATAATTGCTCAGGTGCGAGCTGCCGTTGCCGACGTTGTCACGGGTGACCCCGGCCAGGCGCGGGTCATTGGCGATCAGGCCCGAGGTCGATCCATTGCCGTTGACGAACGGGTTGGAGTTGGAGCCGGTGTTGTCATAGGCCTTGTCGTACCAGCTGGCGGCGCTGACGCGAAAGCCCATGGCGTTCTTGTAGACCACGTCCATTTCGGTCAACAGATCGATACGGTTGGTGATGTTGGTCCCGGCCTTGCGGAAGTTGTAGTCGCCGTCGTTATTGTTCGGCGTCCCCAACATGCGTTTGTCGGCGCTTTCGGTGCGTACGCCATAGTTGTACTTGATGGTGTTATCCACGCGGACGTTCCAGTCCGGATTCCCCGTCTCGATCTCGACCGCATGGGCCGCAGGTACCGTTGCCGCGAGAATGGCTGAGGCCAGCAAGGTGTAACGTGGAGCGGTGAAGCCGTGACTCTTATTGTTGTGCATTGCGTTGTCTCCGCTTTTTTGTCTTTGTTTTAAGCGCAGCCGCCCTCGCGCAAACATTGATGGGTTTGCGTTTAAGGAATTAGGGCAAATGCCGGTTGGCGTACTGCCAGTCCAGCTCCTTGTACTAGCGATCCAGCTCCAGGATGAGTGCTTCAGCTTGCTGCCAGTGGCCAAATCCTGCGGCCGGATTGAGGTGGCCGACATCGCCCAGATTGAGCAATTCGGCGCCCCAGCCTTCTGCCAAGCGGGTGACCGCAGGAAGACTGGCCAGGTGATCATTGGTGCTGCCGGCCACGATGCTGCGAAATGGCAGCGGGCCTTGTGGCAGAGGATTCCAGCCCTGGCTACGCAGGGTTTCGGAAGACGGATAGTTTGACGGCCAGACCGCATCGAGGTCCGGTGGCGCGGCCAGCAAAGCGCCCTTGATCGGACGGCTATAGTGCGCAGCCCAGTGCGCGACCATCAGCACACCGGCGCTGTGGGCCACCAGAATCACGGGGCCGTCGATTTGTTCGAGTTCGTGTTGAATCGCCCGCACACGGGCCATGCAATCGAGTTTGTCGGTCTCCAGCGGCGCAACACTGCGCACGTTGCTCAGCCTGGCGGCAAGCAATGTTTGCCAATGTTCGGCCACGTGCTCGCGCAGACCCGGAACGATCAGAATGGTGGCGGCAGTTTGCAGTTTGTCCACGGTCAACACCTTCGCTTTCTCGATAACTCGACTGGCTGTTTTCGCCAGGGGCTTTTTGTAGTGTCGACATTAAAGAGCGCCCACCCGAAGCGCTTTACATTGGACGTCATGCACTTTTCTTTTGATGACAAATTGTCGGACAGCAGGACAGTGCGACCACTGGTCGAAAACCCCCGCAGGTTGGCGCAAGGTCACTGTAATCAACGGATGAGCGCTGATGGCTCCATGCAGCGTAGAAGATTGGTGACCGTATGGCATGAAATCCATCAACGACATGACAACTGTTCAACTGTTGATACGCTGGATATAGTCGCCACGCTCACGCCAACCGCCATCGGCACAGGGAAGACTTTCGCATGACCAAGCTTGTTCGCGCCGCTGTCTTGACCAACTACCTGGAGGTCACCCAGTACCTGGGTTTCAACCCGCGCGACGTGCTGGCCGCTGTCGGCTTGAGCAAGGCCCAATTGCAAGCCCCTGAACACCGCATCCATATCGATGCCGCCGTCCGTTTGCTGGAAGACTCGGCCGCCGCCAGCGGCTGCCAGACCTTCGGCCTGAGCATGGCCGAATCGCGCCAGCTCTCGGACTTCGGCGTGGTCAGCCTGCTGCTCAGCCACCAGCGCACGCTGCGCGATGCCTTGCAGGTCGTAGTGGATTACCGGCACCTGATGAATGACTCGCTGGCCATCTTCATTGAGGAGGCCGGCAAGATGGTGATCATTCGCGAAGAGGTGGTCACTGAAACGCCGATGCCCAGCCGCCAGGCCACGGAACTGGCCATCGGTGTAATGTTCCGGCTGTGCTCGGCCCTGCTGGGCTCACACTGGCACCCCTACAGCGTCAACTTCATGCACCAGCCACCGGACAACCTGCACCTGCATCGCCGGCTCTTCGGCTGCAACCTGGAGTTCGGCAGCGAGTTCAACGGCATCGTCTGCCCTGACATCAGCCTCGACATGACCAACCCCAACGCTGACCCGGCCATGGCCCGCTATGCCCAAGGCTACCTCGACTCGCTGCAAAACCACGAAGGCGCCTCGATGCTGTTCGAGGTGCGCAAGGCCATCTACCTGCTGTTGCCCATGGGGCGTGCCACCATTGAGCAGGTGGCCCAGAGTCAGGGCATGAACGTGCGCACCCTGCAACGCCGCCTCAAGGACGACGGCTGCGCCTTCAACGACGTGATCAACGACGTGCGCCGCGACCTGGTGCTGCGTTACCTGGACAACCCCAACTACTCCCTCAGCCGCATCGCCGACATGCTCGGCTACTCGATGGCGAGCTCGTTTACCCGCTGGTTCATCAGCCAGTTCGGCATGCCGCCGGCGACGTGGCGTGCGCAAAAGCAAACCACCGCCAAACCCCTCTCCGGCCCGAAAGAACACTGAATCGAGCGTGCAAAAAAAACGGCGACTGCTGGTACAGTCGCCGCGAAAGACCGGTGCTTGTAGCACCGGTCTGGAGCCCCACGGCATGAGGAGTCAACGCCGTGCAGCCCTGCCATAAACCATGAGTAATGACGCGTTCAGAGCCCCCAGCGCAGCAACAACAGCACCAGCACGACCAGGAACACCGTCTCCCCCACCATCAGCAGAATCGGCTTGATCCCGACCGCTGCCAGCTCGCGCAAGCGGGTCTTCATGCCCAGGGCACTGATGGAAATCACCAGGCACCAGCGCGACAGTTCGTTCACCGATCCTTGCACCGCAGGCGCTATCCATCCGGTGCTGTTGATGCAGGCCAGAATCAGAAAACCGACGGCGAACCACGGCAACAGCGGCGGGCGCTTGCCGGTCGGATCGGCGCCTTGCATGCGGGTGATCATCGCCGCAGTGACGATCACCGGCAGCAGCATCGCAACGCGCATCAGCTTGACCACCGTGGCCGTGTCGCCGGTCTCGGTCGACATGCTGTAGCCGGCACCGACCACTTGGGCCACGTCGTGGATCGTGGCGCCGAGGAACACACCCGCCACCTGCGGTGACAACTGCAGCCAGTTGGCGATCATCGGATAGATAATCATCGCCAGAGTCGACAGCGCGGAAACGCCGATGACGGTAAACAGAGTCGCTCGCTCTTTCTGCGGGTGGTTCGGCAGCGCCGCTGCCAACGCCAAGGCCGCCGAAGCGCCACAGATGGCCGTCGCGCCGCCGGTGAGCATGCCGAACAGGCGCTGGAAGCCCAGGGCCTTGGCGGCGATCACAGACACGCTGATGGTCACCACCACCAGGATCACCACCAATGCAATCGGCTTCCAGCCCAGCGCGGCCATTTGCTCCAGGGTGATGCGCATGCCCAGCAGTGCCACGCCGATGCGCAGCACCGTGCGGGCGGTGAACTCGATACCGGCCTTGCAGGGACCGTCATCGGCGAGAAAATTCAGGGCCATGCCCAACAGCAAGGCAAACAGCATGACCGGCGCACCGTAGTGCTCGGACAAGAACGACGCGGCAGCGGCCACGATCAGGCTGACGATAAACCCCGGTGCCAGTTCGCGCGTGCGAGTGTGGATACGGGTAAGAGCAATGGCGCTCATGGCGCGGACTCCTCGGATGCGATGACGATAAACGCCTGGCCGTCGATGATCTCGACCGGGTAGTTGGTGACTTTGACCTGCCTGGAGTTGAGCAGGTAGCCGTTGTTCAAATCGAAGCGCAAACCATGGGCGAGGCATTGAATCACCCGACCTTCAAGACGCCCGCCGCATAGGGAAGAGCCCTGGTGCGGGCAGCTGTCGTCGATGGCAAACAACTGCCCATCGACGTTGAACAGCGCCAGGCTTTTGTCTTCGAACTCGAATAGCGCCCGGCCACCGGCCTGCGGGTGCTTACCGGCAGGCACGGGAATGCGCCGGGTCATGCTGGCTGCCGCTCGCGATCACTTTCCTTGAGGGCTTCGGTCATGGCCGCGAGGAGCGCCTGAGCAGGTTGTGCGCCGATTACCGTCATGCGGTTGTCGAACTTGAAGCTCGGCACGCCACTGGTCGCCTCGGGGGATCCTTCAAACGGCGTGGCATCGCCCTTCAGGCAATCGAGCAGCCCATCCGGAACGACGCCGCAGGAGCGGGCAATGGCAAGCAAGGTCTCACGGCAACCCAGGTTTTCACGTCTCAGGAAATAAGCGGCGAACAGTCGTTCGAGCAACATTTCACGCTGACTGGCATTGCCCAGTACGCAGGCACGCTCGAACAAGCGATGGGCGTCCGCGGTGTTGGGCATCGTCTCGATACGACTGAGATCGATGGCCAATCCCACCGCCCCGGCAGCCTGCTGTACCTGATTCTGACGCATGGTCATTGCATCGGCATTGCCCAGGCGCTTGCGGTAGAAATCGGCGAAAGGTTCACCTTCTACCGGTATCTGGGGCAGCAACTGCACGCCATGCCACACCGTGGTGATCTGCACATCCGGGTGGCGACTGCGAAACTGCACCTGCGCATGCTCCAGTTGGCGTTTGCCGATCAGGCACCAGGGGCAGATAAAATCGAAAAACACATCAATACGTAAACGACGACTCACAACTTCACCTCTACCCCGGCTGCACTGACAGGCTCAGGCACGCTCTGACCCTCAAGCCGGGCGATATCTTTTTGGTAATGACACTTGGCATAGAAGAACACCGCTGCCGCCGCGAGGCTGACCAGTGGCACTAATTGGAAAGCGGCATGCAGGCCGATGAGGTCGGACACACGGCCAGTCAGGAACGGCCCGGGTGCCAGCCCCAGCAGGTTATTGGCCAGGGTCAGCGTGGCGAACGCCGTACCGTGGACGGAGTAATGGGTCAGGTTGGCAACCATCGCACCAGCGGGGCCGGTGGTGCCGGTGGCAATCGCCATGCCCAGACAGATCAGCGCCAGTTGCACAGGCCCTGCCGACAATGCGAACGCTGTCGACAGCAACAGGCAACTGCCCAGACAAAAACCAATGGCCAGGCTGACCTTGCGCTCCGGCGAGTTCAGACACAGACGGTCGCTGAGCATGCCGCACAGGATCATCCCCGCACCGCTGCACAACACGATGATTGCCGCCATGCCACCGGCCTTGTCGGTAGGCATGTCGTAGTAGCGGTTGAGGTAGCTGGGAATCCATACCATCACCGTACCGCCGACGAACAACTGCAAGCCGCTGGCGATGTAGGTCGACACCACCGAACGGCTGGACCACAGCGTGCGCAGCGGACGCTTGACCGCGGCAGCCGTCTTGTTCGCAATCTGCGCGGCACGTCGTGGCGCGATGCGCGCTTCCTTGACGATGAGCGGATAGAGCATCGCCAGCACCAGGCCAAACAGCGACATGCCGGCGAACGACCAGCGCCAACCCAGCTTGGCGGCAATCGCACCGCCCAAAGCCATGCCCAACACCGAACCGAACATGCCGCCAGCCATGAAGGCACTGGCCAGGGTGGCCCGCATGTGTTTGGGGAATACCGAAATCACCACCGCGATGCCCACGCTGCCGTAGGCGGCTTCGCCAACGCCAACCATGAACCGCGCAATGAACATCTGCTGGTAGTCCTGAGCCAGTGCGCAACCCAGGGTCGCCACGCTCCACAGGAAAGCCATCAGCGCCAGGCTCTTGACCCGACCGAAGCGGTCGGCCATCAACGACAGGGGAAATGTCAGCAGGCCGACCATCAGGGCAACGATGCCGCTAAGCAGCCCCAGTTGTCCGTCACTCAACGCCCACTCAGTCTTGAGCAGGGGGAATACCGCGTTCAGTACCTGACGCGACATGTAATCGGAAATCAACAGACCGAACGTCAAGGCAAAGACGATCCAGGCATATTGGCGCGCAACGCCGACTCCGCAGGAGTCGTCATCGTCAGCGGCTATTGGGTGAAAGGCCATGCAGCCTCCTCAAGAGCTTTGTTTTATTTTTCTTATCAAGCGTGTAACGGTCAGGCGGACGAGAGGTCACGGCCTCTCGCCCCGACCCTAGGTCAACCGCGTTGCGGTACACCTTTCTGCCCAACCTTGCGGTTGGGGGCCATGCCGTTGGCCAACAGGGTTTCTTCGATGGTTTCGTACTGCACGCCGATGCGGTAGATCTCGCGGGCTTCTTTGCCGGTGGCGATTTCACGGCCCAGTTCATGGGCAATGCGCACGGTTTGCTGGATCTGTGCAACCGAGCCGAAACGATCGCCCTTGTGATCAATGATAGTGTCTTCATTGCCCACGCGCGGATGCATGCCCATGGCCATCGACATGGTGTTGAACGGCATGACGTTCTTGAGCAGCGATTCGGAGGTCAGTGTGCAACCGTCTGGCGCGCGGTGGATGAAGTTGAAGAAGTTGAACGGGTTCGGGCCGTCGAAACCACCGCCGATGCCGATCCAGGTCAGGTTCAGCGGGCCCTTGTAGATGCCCCTGCGCACCAGGCGCTCGAGGGTTTCCATGGCGTGCATGCCGGTCAACTGAAAGTGTGGCTGAATGCCGTTGTCCATCAGGCGCTTGAGGTGCTCGGCAACCCAGGCCGGCCCTGCCGGCACGGTCATTTCGCTGTAGGCGGCGTGGATCAACGGGTTGTCCAGGGAGGTGCCTTTCAGGTACTCCGGATACAACAGTTCCATGATGTTCATTTGCGTGGTGTTGATCGCGACCGTGACCTGATCCGGTTTCGGCGTCAGCTCAGCCAACATGTGGCGAGTGTCGTCGGACAGCCACTTGGCCGCTTCGCCATCGCTTTCCGGAGCGAAGGAAATCGAGCCGCCAACCTGGATGATCATGTCTGGCACGGCTTCACGCACACCGGCGATCAGCTCGTTGAACTTCGACAGGCGCTTGGAGCCCTTGCCGTCCAGTTCGCGCACATGCAGGTGCAGTACGGTGGCGCCAGCTTCATAGCATTCGACCGCTTTCTGGACTTGCTCATCCATGGTCAACGGGATGTCTTCCGGGAAGTCTTCCGGCATCCACTCCGGGCCGTACGGGGCCACGGTAATGACTACCTTTTCCATGTTTTCGGGGTGCAGGGAATCGTCGAAGAATTGCATGGTTACTCCAGTTCTTATGCCAGTTCTTATGATTGTCCCGCCCACCCGGGGTCGTGCCGGGCAGACGTGTTTACGAGTGCGAATGCTGCGAGTGCGGATGCAGGTGGCGTTCGATCAGAACGTCTTGTCGCCGATAATCCCGGCACGCTCCATCTTGCGATGGCACGGCGGGTAATCCATGACGGCGTAATGCTGGGTACTGCGGTTGTCCCAGATGGCGATGCTGTTGGGCTTCCAGCGCCAGCGCACCTGATACTCAGGGATGTACGCCTGGCTGATCAGGTAACGCAGCAACTCGCCGGCGCCGGGGTTGGCGTCCTGGCCGAAGCGCACCCGCTCAGGGGTGTGGTAGTTGCTGAAGTGGGTGGTGAAAGCGTTGACGAACAACACCTTCTCGCCGGTTTCCGGATGGGTGCGCACCACCGGGTGTTCGGCGTCCGGGTACATCGCCTTGAGCGCCAGGCGTTTTTCAATCGGCATGGCGGCACCGAAGCTCGCTTCGATGCTGTGGCGGGCACGCAGGTCGGCGATCTTGACCTTTACGTCTTCCGGCAGGTTCGCATAGGCCTGGACCATGTTGGCCCACATGGTGTCGCCGCCCACTGGCGGGCATTCCACGCAACGCAGCACGCAGCCCATCGGAGGTGCTTCGCGCCAGGTGGCGTCGGTGTGCCAGGCGTTTTCATAGCGGTCCATCGGCTGGTCAGGATTCTTGTAGATCTGCACCAGCCCCGGATGCTCTGGATCACTGCCGGCCACCGGATGATCCTCCAGCTCGCCGAAGCGCCGGGCGAAGGCCACGTGCTCGGCGCGGGTGATGTCCTGATCACGCAGGAACACCACGCGGTGCTTGAGCAACTGGGCACGAATCTCGGCAAACAGACCATCGTCATGCACCGCGTCGGCCAGGTTGACGCCGATGAGTTCGGCGCCAATGCTGCAGGTCAATTGTTCGACTTTCATGGCTGGCCGCTCCTTAAACGACGAAAATCGATGAGCCGGTAGTCTTGCGCGATTCAAGGTCGCGATGGGCCTGCACGGCGTCCTGCAAGGCGTAGTGCTGGTTGATCTCGATCTTGATCCGGCCGCTGCCGACATGGTCGAACAACTCGCCGGCCAGGGCGGCTTTTTCCGCAGGGTCGCTGATGTAGTTGGCCAGGGCAGGACGGGTCAGGTACAGCGAACCTTTCATCGCCAGCATCACCGGGTCAAACGCCGGGATCGGGCCGGACGCGGTACCCACGCAGACCATCAGGCCACGGGGTTTCAACGAATCCAGCGAACCCATGAAGGTATTCTTGCCAACGCTGTCGAACACCACGTTGACGCCCACGCCGTCGGTCAGTTCGCGAACGCGAGCGGCGACGTCTTCATGGCTGTAATTGATCGTATGGTCGCAACCGTGAGCCCGGGCGATCTCCGCTTTTTGCTCGGTCGAAACCGTGCCGATCACGTTCAGGCCCAGCAACTTGGCCCACTGCGAAACGATGAGACCGACACCGCCAGCGGCGGCATGCAACAGAATGCTGTCGCCCGGTTTGAAGTCGTAGATGCGGCGCATCAGATACGAGGACGTCAGACCACGCATGGTCATCGCGGCAGCGGTCTCGAAGCTGATGGTTTCCGGCAGCTTGATCAGCGGCGCGGCCGGGATCAGGCGCTCGGTGCTGTAGGCGCCGAGGGTGTTGAGGAAACCGGTGTAGGTGACGCGATCACCGACCTCGACGTTGGTGACCCCTTCACCAACGGCCTGGACTACGCCAGAGGCCTCGACGCCCATGCCGTTGGGCATCGGAATCGGGTAGGTACCGTTACGGAAATAGGTGTCGGCATAGTTCAGGCCAACCGCCACATGACGAAGGCGAACCTGGCCGGGACCGGGTTCGCCGACTTCGACGTCCTCATAACGTAGAACTTCGGGACCACCGGTTTCGTAGAAGCGTACGGCTTTGGCCATTTTCTTATTCTCCAATCTGCAATATGGGCGTGTTGCATCGAATTGCGCTGATTGGACTGTAGGACGAGGCCTGTTGAGACGCTTCTCATCAGACGACAATGGCTTTTCATTTGGTGACAGGCAGAAACGGGATCGTTCTAGCCGGTCCGGTCGTCACCTGCGTTATCATCGCCCGCCTCGATGCCCCAAGAGCCTTGACCCGGATGTCCGAAGCACTGCCACTGCCCAACGATCACTTAACCCTGCCGCCGGTCCTGGCCGGCCCGCTGTTGCGGCGTCTTGAGCCCATGCGGCTGGTGCTGTGGCTGGTGGGTTCCCGGGCGCTGGCGCTGACCTTGCGCTTGCAGGGCGTCGGCGATATCCGACTCGATGCAGGGCAATGCACGGTGATTGCGGTGGGGGCTCATGCCTTTGTCCACTTGATCGATGTACAACTCGATTGCGCCCTGCCCCTGGATGAATCGATCGACTATGACCTGCTGATCGATGGCACAGAAAAAGGCATCGCCGACTGGGCACCGCACCTGCTGTATGGCGATGCCCATTGCCCGAACTTCGTCCTGCGCGCACGGGTCGACCAGTTGCTGCACGGCTCTTGCCGCAAACCTCATCACCCGGCGACAGACGGCTTGCTGTGCGTCGACCGGTTGCTGGCCCAGGAACAGGCGGCAAAGGACCGCCCGGCACTGCTGATGATGACTGGCGATCAGGTCTACGCCGACGATGTCGCAGGGCCGATGTTGCGGGCGATTCACGCCTTGATCGAGCGTCTGGGCCTGTTCGGGGAACACCTCGAAGGCGCGGTGGTCAGCGACAGCGCCAGGCTCTACGAGCATCCGGCCAGTTACTACCACCGTGCGGATCTGTTGCCGGCACTGCAAAGCAACGAAACCCTGCGTGATCGCTTCTTCGGCGGGGCGCGCAAACCGATTTTCACCAGCAGCAGTGCCGACAATCACCTGGTGACCTTCGCCGAAGTCATGGCCATGTATTTGCTGGTCTGGTCGCCAACGCCCTGGACCCTGATCACGCCCCAGCCGCCGACGCTGACGCCGGAACGACTCAAACGCTACGCCCTTGAACAGACGCGCATCGATGCCTTCAGGGCAGGCCTGGGCAACGTCGCGCGGGCACTGGCGCATCTGCCAACGCTGATGATTTTCGACGACCACGACATCACCGATGACTGGAACCTTTCCGCGCAATGGGAAGAAACGGCCTACGGCCATCCGTTCTCCCGGCGCATCATTGGCAACGCGCTGCTGGCGTACATGTTGTGCCAGGGCTGGGGCAACAACCCGGATGCGTTCGCTACCCTGCTGGAAAAGTCCGGAGCCTTGAGCGCCAGCGCACACGACCTTCACCTCGACAGCACGGTTCAGGATGACTTGATCAGTGACCTGCTGAAGTTTCAGCACTGGCATTACGTGCTGCCGACCACCCCGGCCATGGTGGTGATCGACACCCGCACCCGACGCTGGCGCAGCGAGATGAACCTCAAGCAGCCTTCCGGTTTGCTCGACTGGGAAGCACTGAGCGAACTGCAACAGGAACTGCTGGACCACCCGAGTGCGATCATCGTTTCACCGGCACCGATCTTCGGCGTCAAACTGATTGAAACCGTGCAGCGGGTATTCAGCTGGTGCGGTTATCCACTGCTGGTGGACGCGGAAAACTGGATGGCCCATCGCGGCGCGGCCCAGGTGATCCTGAACATTTTCCGCCACTCGCGCACCCCGGGTAACTACGTGGTGCTGTCGGGCGATGTGCACTATTCCTTCGTCTACGAAGTGCTGATCCGCCACCGCAAGGCCGGACCGCGCATCTGGCAGATCACCAGCAGCGGCATCAAAAATGAATTCCCGCCCAGCCTGCTCGAGTGGTTCGACCGCCTCAACCGCTGGCTGTACTCGCCACGCTCACCGTTGAACTGGCTGACCAAGCGTCGACGCATGCGCATCGTGCCCCACGTGCCCGAACACGCCGAAGCGGGTGAGCGGCTATGGAACTCGGCGGGGATCGGCCAGGTATTCTTTAATGAAAAAGGTCAGCCGCAGGACATTTTTCAGCACAACGCCAATGGCTCGCCGAGGACGCGGATGGTGCCCCCCGAAAGCGGCGAGTGATCCCACAATTGATCGGAGTCGCTCATGAACCTCACCCGAACCTTGATCATTGGTAATTCCGGTTCCGGCAAGAGCTGGCTGGCGCAGCGGCTGGCCGAGCAACTGCGTGTGCCCTGGACCGATCTCGACCGGATTCACTGGCTGTCCGACGAACACAGCATCCCCCGCCCCCGAAATGAAGCGCTGGGAATGGCGCGGATCGCTGCCGATGAAGAGCGCTGGGTGATCGAAGGGGGTTACGGCTGGATCGTCAGTGAAATCCTCCACCGGGCCACGGCGTTGATCTGGCCGTGTATCGATGACGTCGATTGCGTTGCCAACATTCGTCGGCGGGAAGCTAACGATGACGAACGACTGGTTGCAATGCTGGAGTGGGCTAGCAACTATCGCACCCGTGACGACTCAAGTGGATTTGCGGCGCATCAGCGGATGTTCGATGACTTTGGTGCCTCGAAGATCCGCCTGACCAATCGGGTTGAAATCACCGACTTCGCTTCAGAAGCAGCAATATTACCCATCGGTTAAAGCACAAAACCTGTGGGAGCTTGCTCGCGATGACGGCAGCACATTCGACATCAATGGTGACTGACCCATCGCTATCGCGAGCAAGCTCGCTCCCACAGGATTGCGGTGCCCAGGGAGCGTATTTCAAGTCACCTTCACCACACCACTCACCCCCCTGACAATCATCTCCACCTCCCGCTCATCAAGGGTCAGCGGCGGTAGCAGGCGAATGGTTTTGCCCCGCGTGACGTTGATCAACAAGCCATGATCCCGGGCGGCGATCAGGCTCAGGTCGCGGATCGGTTGCTTGAGTTCGATGCCGATCATCAGGCCCTGGCCGCGTATTTGCGAGACGTTCGAGTTGCCCGCCAGTTCTGTGCGCAATCTTTCGAGCAGGCGCGCCCCCTGACGCTGGGCGTTTTCCAGCAGTCCTTGTTCTTCAACAATCTCCAGCACGGTGCATCCGACCCGGCAGGCCAGCGGATTACCGCCGAACGTGCTGCCGTGGCTGCCCGGCGTGAAGAGTTCGGCCGCCTTGCCACGGGCCAGGCAAGCGCCGATGGGCACGCCGTTGCCCAGGCCTTTGGCCAGGGTCATGACGTCCGGGACGATGCCTTCGTGCTGGAACGCGAACCACTGGCCGGTGCGGCCGATGCCGGTCTGGATTTCATCGAGCATCATCAGCCATGAGCGCCGGTTGCACAGTTCCCGCACGGCCTTGAGATAGCCCGGCGGCGCCAGTTGCACGCCGCTTTCGCCCTGGATCGGCTCCATCAGGATCGCCACGATCCGCGAGCCAAAGGCCTGTTGCACCTTGTCCAGCGCGCCGAGGTCGCCGAACGGCACTTTGACGAAATCCCCCGGCAGCTTGTTGAAACCCAGGCGCACCGCCGGGCCATCGCTGGCAGACAAGGTGCCGAGGGTGCGGCCATGGAACGCGTTTTCCATGACCACCACCAGCGGCTGCTCGATGCCCTTGTGCCAGCCATGCAGCCGGGCGATTTTCAGTGCGGTTTCGTTGGCTTCGGCCCCGGAGTTGTTGAAAAACACCCGGTCCATGCCCGCCAGCCGGGTCAGTTTCTGCGCCAGCCGTTGCTGCCAGTCGATGCTGTAGAGGTTCGAGGTGTGCAGCAGCAACCCGGCCTGCTCGGTAATGGCGGCAACGATTTTCGGATGGGAGTGGCCGACATTGGTCACCGCCACACCGGCGACCGCATCCAGGTATTCGCGACCGGCCTGATCCCACAGGCGAGTGCCCAGGCCCTTGTTGAAACTCAAGGCCAGGGGTTGGTAAGTGCTCATCAGGCAGGCGGCGGTCATGACATCAAGCTCCAGCAAGGGTCGGTGTTTTTGCAGTATGGTTAGCCACCAGAGCTGGATAAACACCGCAAAACTTCAATCATTTAAAAGCAGAGCTTGATAATGGATTTATTCCAGGCAATGACCGTCTACGTGAAAGTGGTGGAGACCGGCAGCATGACCGCCGCCGCCTTGCAGTGTGAGATGTCCACGACCATGGTCGGCAATCACCTCAAGGCCCTGGAGCAACGGCTGGGTGTGCGCCTGCTCAACCGCACGACGCGGCGCCAGCGGCTGACCGAGTTCGGCGCCGCGTATTACCAGCGCTGCCTGGAAGTGCT
This sequence comes from Pseudomonas sp. EU05-FHT14B02, assembly GCF_058791055.1. NCBI lineage: Bacteria > Pseudomonadati > Pseudomonadota > Gammaproteobacteria > Pseudomonadales > Pseudomonadaceae > Pseudomonas > Pseudomonas sp. EU05-FHT14B02. The sequence goes on from NZ_JBYTDD010000001.1 coordinate 175,606, forward strand.
GGGGTTGGTGGCCGATTCCGAGCGACTGGCCGAGCAGGCTCTGGACGAACCGAGCGGCACCTTGCGCATCACCGCGCCCCTGACCTTCGGGACCGAGCGCCTGGCCCCGGCACTGAGTGAGTTCAGCCGGCAAAACCCGCGGGTGAAACTTGACGTGGTGCTGACCAACCGACGCCCGGATCTACTGGAAAACGGCCTTGATGTAGCGTTTCGCCTCGGGGCGCTGGAGCCCTCCAACCTGATCGCCCGCCCGCTGATCGATTACACCCTGACCATGTGCGCGTCACCGGACTACCTGGCCCGTCGCGGCACTCCGCAAACACCTGAAGACCTGCGCCATCACGACTGCCTGTCCTTTGCCTATCCGGCCGGAGATGACTGGCAATCGGTGCAAAAGGAATGGCGCCTGGCCGGTCCCGATGGCGAAGTCAGCGTGGGGGTCGGTGGGCCGATGCTGATCAACAGTTCCGCCGGACTGCATCAAGCGGCGCGCACCGGCATGGGCATCGTGATGATGCCCGACGCCTTGGTCGAGCAGGACCTCAAGGATGGAAAGCTGTTGGCCCTGATGCCCGATTACTGTCCGCCCAGCCGGCCGATGCACCTGGTCTATGCCCAGGATCGCCACCGTTTGCCGAAACTGCGGCGTTTCGTTGAATTCGCCGTACAGAGGTGGGGCAAACACCCCTCGGCCGAATAGGTCATGCATTTACATCCCCGTCTTCACCAGCACCGGCTGTTCCTGATAACGATCCGGGTACAGCTGCTTCAACTGCGCCACTTTTGGCAAATCGTTGATCACGATGTACGGATAGGTCGGATGTTCGGTAAGGAAATCCTGGTGTTCTTCCTCCGCCGGGTAGAAACCGTTGAAGGTTTCGAGTTTGGTCACGATCGGTTTGTCGAAGACATGCGCGGCGTCGAGCTGGGTGATGTAGGCCTGTGCGACCCGCTGCTGCTCAGCGTTTTTGGTAAAGATCGCCGAGCGGTACTGGGTGCCGCTGTCCGGGCCCTGGCGGTTGAGTTCGGTCGGGTTGTGCGCCACTGAAAAGTAGATCTGCAGCAAGGTGCCGTAACTGACCTGGGCTGGATCGAACGTGACTTCGACCGACTCCGCATGGCCGGTATTGCCGTTGCTGACGCGCTCGTATTGCGCGGTATTGGCCGCCCCGCCCGCGTAGCCGGAGACAGCGTTTTTCACGCCTTTGACATGCTGGAACACCCCTTGGACGCCCCAGAAGCAGCCGCCGGCGAACACCGCGGTTTCGCTGCGGGCCTGGGTGCTTTCATCAAGGGCCGGCGGTGGAAGGATGACCGCCTTTTCGGCACCGCCGAAAGAGAAGGCCGAGCATTGGCTGATGATGCCGGCAGCCGCCAGCCCCAGCAGGGTACGGCGCCAGGTAAAGAGTGTTTTCATGGGGCGAACTCCTGAAGCGTTGAACAGTTATCAGCCGAAAGTGAAGGCGTAAGCCGACGCACCCGGATCAAGAAACTCGATACTGAAGGTCCGGTCGGTCACGCCGCCGCTCTGGCGTACCAGTTGATACAAACGCTGGTCGGTCACGGTGCCGCTGCCATCGGGTGCCACGTCCATGCCATGGGCATCGCCGGGGGCCTTGCCGTCGATCAGCACCTTGAAACGCACCGGTTTGCCATCGGCGCCAGGGCCGAGCACCAAATGCAAATCACGGGCGTGGAAGCGATAGACGATGCGGCTGGCCGGTGCGCTGGCGGTGGCCCGCTCCGGGCCGACATGCCACTGGCCGCCCAGGCTCCAGTCGTTGATGGCCAGTTGCGCCGGCGGGTTGTAGGCCGCAACCTTGTCCGGTACCAGCGCGGTTTCGGGCACGAAATGCTCAGCGCGCTGGTAGCCGACATAGGTTTCCGGCGACTGCACGGCGTCCTTGTCCGGGGCCATTTGCACGCCATCGGCCTTGGCACTGATCAGCCCGTCGGCGACCTTGGCCGCCCCCGCCTCGCGCAGCAATTGCTGGATGACCCGCTCCGATTCGGCGTACGCGCCTTCGCCGAAATGGTGATAACGAATGCGTCCCTGGGCGTCGGCAAAGTAATGCGCCGGCCAGTACTCGTTGTTGAAGGCGCGCCAGATCTTGAACTCGTTATCGATGGCCACCGGGTAGTTGATGCCCAGGTCTTTCATGGCCTTGGTGACGTTGCTGACGTCGCGTTCGAAGGCAAACTCCGGCGCATGCACGCCGATCACCACCAGGCCTTGATCGCGATACTTCTCGGCCCAGGCTTTCACATAGGGCAGCGAGCGCAGGCAGTTGATGCAGGAGTAGGTCCAGAAATCCACCAGCACGACCTTGCCTTTCAAGGCCTGGGTATCGAGGGGTGGCGAGTTGAGCCATTGCACGGCGCCCTCCAGTGACGGTAGGTTGCCTTCGACCGGCAAGGTGCCCGGGGTTTTGTCAGCCACTTGCACCGCGCCGGCGGAGGTCGAGTTTTGCGCCATCATCGCCCCGCTGTTACGCGGCAACTTGCCGGACAGTTTCTCCACCAACGCTTGCTCGATACCACTGGTCGACGCCGTGGAAAACCGCGCCAGAATCCCCGTATCCAGACCCAGGGCAATCGCTGCCACACCGGCCAGCATCGCCGCGCCAAGACCGCGACGCAGCCATTCGCCCGCGCCAATCGAACGCTTCATCGCGGTGAAGACTTTGCCGCCCAGCAACAAAGCCAGCGCGAGGGAAGTGGCGGCACCGGCGGCGTACGCCAGCAGCAAAAAGGTGGTTTGAATGCTGGCGCCTTGCAACGCGGCACCGGTCAGCAGCAGGCCCAGGATCGGCCCCGCGCACGGTGCCCACAGCAGGCCGGTGGCCACGCCGATCAGGAGCGAAGTACCGGGACGTGGCCGTGCATCGGCACCCGCCGCCTCTGACAAACGACTGCCCGCCGCCACCAGTGGCCGGGTCAGGCGCTCGGCCAGTTGCGGCAGCAACAGCGTCAGACCGAACAACGCCACGAACACCAGCGCCAGCCAACGCCCGTACTGATTGAGTTGCACCACCCAGCCACCGCCCACCGCCGCCAACGTGGCGACCAGCGCGAAGGTCAGCGCCATCCCCACCAGCAGCGGCAACCCGCTTTTGACGAAGGGTTGCCCGGTGCGGGCGAAGACAAACGGCAATACCGGCAGAATGCACGGGCTGACAATCGTCAGCACACCACCGAGATAAGCGAGGACCAGCAGCCACATGGCGATTACCTGCAAAAAGTGAGTGGAAGGGGATCACACCGTCTTGGGCACGAATTTCATCGCCAGGCCGTTCATGCAGTAACGCAGGCCGGTGGGTTTCGGGCCGTCATCGAAGACATGCCCCAGATGCCCGCCACAGCGCCGGCAATGAACCTCCTCACGGACCATGCCGAACGCACGGTCCTGGCGGGTCGCCACGGCCTTGTCCAGTGGTGCCCAGAAACTTGGCCAACCGGTGCGGCTGTCGAATTTGGTCGCCGAGGAAAACAGCGGCAGCTCGCAACCGGCACAGACGAACGTGCCATCGCGGTGCTCGTTGTTCAGCGGGCTGCTGTAGGCCCGCTCGGTGCCCTCTTCGCGAAGGATTTCGTACTGTTCATCGCTCAGAAGAGCGTGCCATTCGCTGTCGCTGCGGGTCACTTCGAATACCTCCGCTGCGCTGGCTTCACTGATCAAGGCCGAGCCGGTGGAAAACTTCGGCAACAGGCCGATCGCCAGGGCTGCCACCCCCAGCCCGCCGCTCGCTACAAGAAATTGCCGTCGTGAAAACATGCTCGCCTCCAAAAAATCCAGGGGTGTTTCATGGAGCACAGCCTAGGCTTTGGGTGATCGCCAAATCCTCACGGGAAGTTAAACAATTCGTGATAACTCGGGCGCGGAAAAACCCGCACAATGCATATGCCACAACTGTAGGAGCGAGCCCTGCTCGCGAAGAACCTGAGGGCGCCACGGGGTGTCAGGTGTCCCGCGTCATCGTTGGCCTCCATCGCGAGCAGGGCTCGCTCCTACAGTAGTGGCATTACGCACAATGCGCCGAAGGATTGAGCTGTATGGAACAGACCAAACGCGTCCTGGTGGTCGAGGACGATATGCATATCGCCGACCTGATCTGCCTGCATCTTCGCGACGAGCAGTTCGAGGTGGTGCACAGCGCCGATGGCAATGAAGGCATGCGCCTGCTGCAGCAAGGCAACTGGGATGCACTGGTCCTCGACCTGATGCTGCCCGGTGTCGACGGCCTGGAGATCTGCCGCCGCGCCCGCGCCATGGCCCGCTACACGCCGATCATCATCACCAGTGCGCGCTCCAGCGAGGTGCACCGGATTCTCGGCCTCGAACTGGGTGCCGACGACTACCTGGCCAAGCCCTTTTCCATGCTTGAACTGGTGGCCCGGGTCAAGGCGTTGCTGCGCCGGGTCGATGCCATGGCGCGCAACCTGAAGATGGACGCCGGCAGCCTGCTCACCGACGGCCTGGCCATCGACCCGATCACCCGCGAAGTGTCCCTCGATGGACGACGCCTGGACCTCACGCCCCGGGAGTTCGACTTGCTGTATTTCTTCGCCCGCCAGCCCGGCAAGGTGTTTTCGCGCATGGACCTGCTCAATGCCGTGTGGGGCTACAGCCACGAAGGCTACGAGCACACGGTCAACACCCACATCAACCGCCTGCGTGCCAAGATCGAGGCCGACCCGGCGCAACCGGTGCGCATCCTCACGGTCTGGGGCCGTGGCTACAAATTCGCCACTGGTGAGGAGCCGCAGCCATGAGGCTGACCCTGACGCAACGCCTGTCCCTGGTGTTCGCCGTGCTGTTGCTGGTGTGCTGCGGCACGTCGGCGTGGATGCAGGTGCGCTCCAACCAGATGCATGAGCAGGAAGTGGTGCAAGGCTTGTCCCGGGACCTGGCGCAACACATCGCCCGCGACACGGTGCTGATGGACACCCAGGGCCTGATGCCCAATGCCGTGCGTGACCTGTTCAGCAAGCTGATGCAGGTCAACCCGAGCGTAGAGGTGTACCTGCTGGACACCGAGGGCAAGATTGTCGGCAGCGCCGCGCCCGAAGGCCGGATCCGTCGTGAGCGGATCGACCTGGCGCCGATCCAGCGCCTGTTGCGGGGCGATGCCCTGCCGATTCTCGGCGACGACCCGCGCAGCGTCGATGCGCGCAAGGTGTTCAGTGCTGCGCCGCTGAAGGTCGACGGCAAGCCGGCCGGTTATCTCTACGTGGTGTTGCTCGGTGAAGACCACGACCGCCTGGCCGAACGCGGTGCGACCAGTGCAGCGCTCAACACCGCGCTGTTGTCCATCGGGCTGGTGGCGTTGCTGTGCCTGATTGCCGGTCTCACCGCATTTGCCCTGATCACCCGGCCATTGCGCCGCTTGACCGAAACCGTCAGCCAGTTCGACATCGATGGGGTGCCGGTCACACCGGCCCTGCCCGTCGCGGTGGAAAAAGCCGCGAGCCACGATGAAATCGCCGTACTCGATGCGGCGTTCCGACAGATGCAGACACGCCTGGGCGAGCAATGGCGCTCGTTGACCCGCCAGGATCAGGAGCGCCGCGAACTGGTGGCGAACATCTCCCACGACCTGCGCACGCCGCTGGCCTCGTTGCACGGTTATCTGGAAACCCTGTCGCTCAAGGACGCCACCCTGTCCCCTGCCGACCGCCGTCGCTATCTGGGCATCGCCCTGGACCAGAGCCGCAAGGTAGGTGGTCTGGCGCAGTCGCTGCTGGACCTGGTGCGGCTGGAGCATGGCTTCGTACAGCCAGTGCTGGAACGCTTTTCCCTGACTGACCTGGCCCAGGACATCTTCCAGAAATTCGAACTCACCGCCGAAGCGCGCAAAGTCGAACTCAAGGCCACGTTCGCACCAAATGCCTCGGCGGCCTGCGCGGACCTCGGGCTAATCGAGCGGGTGCTGACCAACCTGTTCGACAACGCCCTGCGCCATACCCCGGCCGGTGGCGAGGTCGAACTGAGCCTACGCCCGCAAGGCTCATTCATCGAAGTCACGGTCAGCGATACCGGCCCCGGCATCGCCCCGGAACTGCGCGAAGGGTTGTTCCTGCGGCCGTTCAATATCGGCGGCGCACGTCGTGATGGCGGGCTGGGGTTGCGGATCGTGCATCGCATTCTGCAATTGCACGGGCGCGAGATTCAGTTGATCGATGTGCCGGGGCGGGGTGCGACGTTCCGTTTTTCGTTACCGATCGATGAGGAGACCGCTTCGGCTTTGGCGGAACGGTCGATGAACCTGAATACCCCGCGGCAGGCCTGAAAAGTTGTGGAGCCTGACAGGGCCCCATCGCGGGCAAGCCCGCTCCCACAGGGTGAGTGGGTGTACGCAAGATCTGCGAACAACCCAAACCACTGTGGGAGCGAGCTTGCTCGCGATGGTCTCAAGGGCACCGCGTACACCCGGAATGAACGCGTTATCGTTAACGTCCATCGCGAGCAGGCTCGCTCCTACAGGGGAGCAAAAACATGACCGGCCGCCTGTTGATCCGTGACAACACCGTCCCGGTCCAATAGATTAGTCGGCCTGAAAAAGCCCCCGGGCTTTTTCGCCCCTATTCAAGTTCAAAGAAGTAGTGAAATTTCAATGTCCGATTCCAATACCGCTGAAACCGTTGTCACCTTGTCGTCCAAAGCGGAATACGAAAACTCCATCAATCTTTCACAACACGTGCCTCAGGCCAAGACCATCAGCGAGATGGTGCTGGACGCGTTCCAGTCCACCCGCGAAAGCGACCAGATCCGCGAACTGCGCGCCGCGATCCGCCAAGCCCACGACAGCTTCGATGACGATAAAGCCTACGAACTGATGGGCCAGCTCAAGCAGCTCAAGGACGCCGAGGCCGCCGATATCGCCGCCCTCGAAGACCTGAGCAGCAAATTCCCGATCAGCCGCATCCTGTCCAGCTTCAAGGACGACCCGGCGTTCCAGGAAATCGTCTACGGCCTAGCCCTGAAGGTGCTGAACCAGACCCACCAGGCTATCAGCAACCCGAGCGGCGGCAAGAGCAAAGCCGCCAAGGCGAAGAAAGAAGTCGAAGTGTTCACCATCAGCAAAGACGGCATCAGCGTCACCCTGCCGCTGCGCACCCCGCGCTCGCGCCTGAGCGTCGACCGTGAAGCCCTCGAATTCCTCGGCTTCACCTTCGTTGGCGAAGGCGAAGAGGCGGAACTGGAAAGCGAGACGTTCCTGGACAACAGCGGCGCCGAGCAAGCGGTCAACCGCAAGAACATCATCACCGCCCTGCAGCAGCAGACAGCGTTCCACGGGTACAGCATCGCCGCGCAGTAAGGCGCCCCTCGCCACCCGTTCCTGAGGGACTGCCCCATGAGCCCCGCCATCAGTGCGGGGCTTTTTATTGCCCGTGATTCGGGCAAAACCGCGATTACTCTTCCAGTATCGACGCAGAACACCACTTCCCTTCACCCATGAGCACCACAGGTCCGCCTGCGGGGAGCGTCAACTCACTTTCCAGCCCAGACCTCAGTGGTGCACTGTCGAGGTCATCATGAACACGCCCCCCTTGTATCGCCAACTGGCCAACCACTACCTGGACGCTATCCGCAGCGGCACCCTGAAAGCCGGTGAACGCATGCCCTCGATTCGGTTGATGATGGAAAAACACGCCGTCAGCCTTTCGACCGCCGTGCAGGTATGCCGGGAGCTGGAGGACTATGGCGTGCTGGAAGCCCGGCCACGCTCCGGCAACTACATTCGCCAGCCTGACACTGTGCCCCGGCCCATCCCGACGACCTCGGCGCCAGCGCTGGACACCCGCGCGTATGTCGGCATTCATGAACAGGTCTGCTCGGTGCTCAAGGCCAGTCAGCGCGCAACGATCAAGGTCAATTTCGCCAGCGCCTACTGTGCGCCGCAGCTTTACCCACTGAAGACCTTGCAAGACAACATGATCAAGGCGCTACGCTACGACGCCTGCCTGCTCGGCACCGCGGGCGGTGCCTGCGGCAACAGCGCATTGCGCAACATCCTGGCCCGGCGGGCACTGGCCAGCAAGACCCACCTGGCCCCCGAGCGGATCGTGATCACCAACGGCGCCACCGAGGCGATCAATCTGGCCTTGCGTGCGGTCACCCGCCCCGGCGACACCGTGGCCGTGGAGTCGCCAACCTTCTACGGTCTGCTGCAAATTCTCGAAAGCCTGAACCTGCGCGTGCTGGAAGTCCCGGCCTCGGCCCATACCGGGCTCAATCTGCAGGCCCTGCAACGGCTGCTACAAGGCCCCGAACGGGTCAAGGCGCTGATCGTCATTCCCAACCTGCAAAACCCGTCAGGCAGCATCATGCCCGATGCCAACAAGGCACGGCTGGTGAAACTGTGCGCCGAGCACGGCACCGTGCTGATCGAGGACGACTCCTACGGCGACCTGGTGGACACCGAGCAGCCGCTGTCCACGCTCAAACATTGGGACAGCACCGACAACGTGATCTATTGCGCCTCGCTGAACAAAACTCTGGCACCGGGCATGCGCCTTGGCTGGATCAGCGCCGGCAAATGGCACGACCGCGTGGAAATGCTCAAACATGCGCAGTCACGAGGGTGCGAGGCGTTATCGCAACTGGCGGCCAGCGAGTTCATGCGTACACCGTCCTACGAGCGTTACCTGCGGCGGTTGAGGAAAACCCTGACCGTACAACGCGAGCAGATGAGCGCAGCGATCACCGGCTATTTTCCCATCGGCACCAGCGTGACCCACCCGCAAGGCGGCACGCTGTTATGGGTGGAACTGCCTCGCCGGTATTCATCGATGACGTTTTTTCACGACGCATTGAAGGCCGGCATCCAGATTTCACCTGGGGATATCTTTTCCAATGCCGGGCGTTTCGATCACTTTGTGCGCATCGGCTGTGGCGCGCCGTATTCGCCGCGGATTGATGAGGCACTGCAGACGTTGGGACGTATCCTGAAAAATCAGGGTTAACCGCGACCCTGTGGGAGCGAGCTTGCTCGCTCCCACAGGTTTTGGGGTGATCTTCAGTGCGGGTTCTGGTGCAGGCAAATGATATGCGGGTCATCATTCCAGTGCGGAAAACGCTCGGCAATCAGCGGGTCGTGGCCGGGGATGACATGGTCTTCGCTGTCGGCCAGACGGTCGATCTCAGTGAAGGCTTCAAGGGTTTGCGCCAGGTCATCGAGAATCGGAAACGGACTGCGCTCACGAATGTTGACCCACAAATGCGCGGCATCCGAGGCCAGCACAATCCAGCCACGCTCGGTCGCTACCCGCACCACCTGACTGCCCGGTGTATGCCCGCCTACCGGATGCAGGGTCACGCCCGGAACGACCTCGACAACACCGTTGTGCAAACGCATCCGCCCTTCGAACAGCGGCGGCAACGCCGACATCACGTCCTCAACTTCGTAGGTTTTATTCACCGTGCGATGGACCATTTTCGGCCCGGTGCAGAAACGCAGCTCCGCTTCCTGCAAATGCACGGTCGCCTTGGGGAACAACCCGAGGTTGCCGGCATGATCCCAATGCAAATGGGTCAGGATCAGGTGCTCGACCCGGGCCGGATCGATGTCCAGTTGCCGCAGGGATTCTTCCGGCCGGCGATACATCTGGCGATCGCGCCGGTGCGCCGTGGCCGGTTGGAAACAGGTGTCGACCACGATCACCTGCTGCTCGTTGCGGATGACCCAGAAGTAGTAGTCCAGCGGCATCGGTGCATTCGGATCACCGCAGCAGGCGTCGTAGAGAAAATTCTCCCTGGCGGTGCGCTGGGCGTTTGCACCGACACGGATGGCGAACACTTCGTACACAGGTGTGGACATAAGCACCTCCGGGTTCAGGCGACCGCCGTGGTTTTGAGGGTCGGACGGAAATCGAAATCGATCTGATCGCTGATGCCCAGGTCATGGGCCAATTTATGCAGGCCACTGTAGTCACGCATGATGGTCGCGTTCTTGTTGCTCTCGCGGGTGTCGGCAATGATCAGCGCCGCCTCCTCGACCCCGAGCTGCGTCAGAATCGCCTCCCACATGGAGTAGTCCTGAGCGATAAAAGCACTCAGCGCCACCGACAGGTTGCGTGCGAAAAATTCCCGTTGAGTGGGCTGCATGTTGGCGTACATGACCTTCGCCACTTCGGCCAGCACCTTGCTGTGGGCGTACTCGTCGCGGTTGTGCAGTTCGGCCACCCGGCGGTTCTGCGGCTGGATGGTCTGGTCGTCCGCCAGCAAGTCCAGATAGGCGTTGACGCTGATCTCGGCCACCACCGCAAACGTGATCGCCGCCAGATCCCGCTGCCATTGCTCGGGCAGTGCTTCACGCTGGGCTTTGAGGCGCAGGTAAGTGACGGAGGGTGGCAAGTCCAGATCCTGATCCAGCGCCCGGTCGAGTTTGGTCCGTTCGATGGCCCGCAGATGCATCAGCGTGTGGTAGTGCTCGTCGATCAGCGTCTGTTGCATGGCCTCGCGAAAATGCCAGTCATCCTTGCCCAGGTACTGATTGGCGATGACACTGAGTGCCGGGTTGACCACGTGTTCTTCGGCGGTGACGGTGCGCAGGTTGTAGCCGATCCAGCCCCAGGTCACCACGCTGCTTTTGAGCTCGTCGCTCAAGGCCTGGAATTTCGGATGATGGAAGAACGGCACCATGCACTCCGGGTAGTCCGGCCGCGCGGGATCAAAAACTTCTTCCACCTGGCCCCTGTCCGGCGAACACACTGTGGCGCGCTTGGTCCAGGCCCGGTTGAGCCGCACGATCAGTTGATGATCGACCTGGGCGATCTCGATTGCTGTTTGCATGACGCGATACCTGTAAGGCGCGTACCCGCCAGGGGGTACGCCAAAAGAATGTAGGGCGACGGAAAAATCAGGCCAGCCAATAGCGGGTCAGGTTGCGCGCCGGGTCAGTGTAACGACTGCGGGCGTGAATCATCCGCCAGTTGTCCCAAATCAGCAGGCATCCGTCGGGAATCAACACCGGAACGTTGTGCTCGACGAAGTACGCTTCGCCGAGCACGGCAAACCTGGCCAGCGGCGAGGTGTTGTTGGTCACCAGTGATTGCTGCAACGCTTCCTTGGACGGGTTCACGTCGCCGTAGTGAAACTGGTTGTAGCTGAAGCGGAAAATATCCCCGTCTTCCGTAGGCGTGAGGATGTACTCCTTGACCCGCCGCTGTCCCGGTTCACCCGGTTTGGCGGTGGCGACAAACTCTACCGGCGTGTCATCCAGCCACTCGCGCAGTTGCGGTTCGCTGCGCTCCAGGGACTTGAGAAATTCATAACCGTCCACCAACCCGGTGTGCCCGCCACCGCACCTGGCCTGTTTATGGCAATGCAACGCCAGATAGCGTGGCGGCGGCCCGTACACCGGCGCTTCAGTGTGCGGGCCGATGCCGTTCATGCTCTGGGAATACGGCAAGTCTTCGTAACCCGGCTTGCGGGTAATGGCAAAGGCCGTCTGGCCGTTGAACTGCGGAATGATCCGACCGAACTCGCACAAGGTGCCTACGACATCATCGGCAAATTCGTCCGGGATCAGCACCGTCCAGCCCAACGTCGACAGTTCTTCGTGACGATGGCCGAGCGAAATGCAAGGTTGAGACGCAACAATCCCTTGGTCTGACATGGTGAGATTCCTGGCAGGTGATCAGGCGTTTACGGTTGAGGTGTAAGCGGCGATGAAGTCGCGGCAGGCGCCGCCCGGTCGATAATGCTGCTCATCGATGCTCTGCACCGGGGTGATTTCGGCGGCGGTGCCGGTGAGAAAACACTCATCGAAGTCGCCAAGCTCCGTAGGCAAAATCGTGCGTTCGACGACCTGGTAGTCCAGCGTTTTAGCCAACTCGATCACGGTCTGGCGGGTGATGCCGTTGAGGAAGCAATCCGGCAGCGGGGTGTGCAGCGTCCGGTCTTTGACGAAAAACACATTGGCGCTGGTGGCCTCGGCAACGTGGCCGCGCCAGTCGAGCATCAGCGCATCGTGGTACCCCGTGTTCTCGGCGTCGTGCTTGCTCAGCGTGGCGATCTGGTAATGCCCGGAGGCCTTGGCCTCGAACGGGCTGCTGCTCGGCGGCGGGCGGCGCCAGCTCGCGGTCTTCAAGCGGATACCGGCCATGCGCGCCGCCGGGTCGAAATAGCTCGGCCACTGCCAGCACGCGATAGCCACGTGCACACGGTTGAATCGCGCCGAGGTGGAAATCATTTCACTGCCACGCCAGGCCACCGGGCGCAGGTAGCCGTCGACAACCTTGTTGCGTTGCAGCAGTTCATGGCTCGCCGCTTCCAGTTCAGCCATCTCATAGGGGATGGCAAAGTCCATCCATTGCGCCGAGCGATACAAGCGTTCGCTGTGTTCGCGCAGCTTGAAAATCCTGCCGTTGTAGACCCGCTCGCCTTCATACACGGTACTCGCGTAATGCAGGCCATGGGTCAGCACATGCAACTGCGCCCGGGACCACTCGACGAACTCGCCGTCGAGCCAGATAACGCCCTCGCGCTGATCAAACGGGATACTGCTCATATCCATATCTCCCCATTTTTCATGATTTTTCCTACGCTGTTTCCAGCAACACAGGTATCAATTCCGGCACGGCGGTGAACTCGGTCTGAAAGAAGAACGCACGCTCGCCGAAGGCCGGTTGCAAGTCGTCAAACCAGGTCACTTGCGGATCGAAGTGCGCGTAGAACGTGCGCAACACCCATTGCGGATTGCGTGCCTGGAGGAACTGCAAGACGAAGACCTTTTCCCCGGCGACGGTCTCGATGCCGTTGATCAACACCTTGCCGTAGAAGGTGCTCATGGACGGCCCGCGCACCGTTCGCGCCAGCCCCGATACCGTGCGGTACGCCGCCTGGAAGATCTCGAAGGCCCGGGCCAGCGGCATCGCGAAATAGTGGCTGGGCCCGGTGTCACGCTCGACGAACATGTAATAAGGCACCGCCCCGAGCCGCACCCCTTCGGTCCACAGCGCCGCCCAGTCAGCGGGGTTTTCGTTGACGTGGCGGATCACCGGCGCCTGCATGCGTACCGTCGCGCCCGTCGAGCGAATACGCTCGATGGCCTGGCGGGCGATGGTCTGGCGGATCTCCACCGGGTGGTTGTAGTGGCCCATGATCGACAGGTTTTTCCCCGCCGCGACGATGCGCTGGAACAGCTCCAGCAGTTCAGGTGCATCTTTATCGCTGACAAAACGCTGCGGCCAGTACGCCACGGACTTGGTGCCGATGCGGATGTTCTTCAGGTGTGGCAAATCCAGCAGCGGCTCGATGTAACCGGCCAGGGAGCGGGTGTTCATGATCATCGGGTCGCCGCCGGTAATCAGCACGTCGGTCACTTCGGTGTGCACCCTCAGGTAACTGACCAGCTCCTGGGACTCACGGGCGTTGAACTTGAGTTGTTCCTCGCCGATGAACTGCGCCCAGCGGAAACAGAAGGTGCAGTACGCGTGACAGGTCTGACCGGCACCGGGGAAAAACAGCACGGTCTCGCGGTATTTGTGCTGGATGCCCGGCAGGACCTTGCCGTTGAGGGTGACTCCGTTGTGGGTCAACTGCCCGGCCGGATGCGGGTTCATGCGCCGCCAGATCGCCTCGATCCGACGCTTGATCGCCGCGCTGTCGTCCTGCTCGATCAGTTGTTTAAGCGAGGCATATTCCTCCGCCAGCAACATGTCCTTGTGGGGAAAAGTCATGCGGAAAACCGGATCGTCGGGGATGTTGCTCCAGTCGATCAGCGTGCCCAGCACGTATTCGTTGGTGCGAAACGGCATGACCCGGGCCACCACGGTCATGGCCTCCTGCAACGCCGGCGTCAGCTTGTGCCAGTAGGGTGTGTCGCGGATGGTGCGTGAGTTATAGGGTTTGTAGCGTTCGTGCTCCGACAGTCCTTGCATGGCCGCGCTCCTGGTGATTGCCCTGAGTGTTGTTACGCGATGGCCGGCGCTTTGCGCTCTATGTCCATCCACGCCCGAACGCTGTCGCGATCCCACTGGCGACGCACATATGCCGCGAGCCGTGCCGGCACCGGATCGCCGTTGGCAACCAGGCGGTTGAGCATGATTGCCAGGTCGGTGTCGGCAATGCTCCAGTCACCGAACAGATGCTCGGCGCCCTCTTCCAGCAAATGTCCGGCGACGAAGAACAAGCGCTCGACGGCGGCTTGGGCCTCGTCGGACAGCACGGTGTTTTTCTTGCCGAAGTACACCAGGTCAAACGGGCGCTCCTTGCGCACCACCAACAAGTCACTGCGCAACCAGGCCTGCAATTGACGGGCACGGGCGCGCTGGCGGATGTCCTGCGGATAGAGTTTTTTATGCCCCGGGGAGAGTTCATCGAGGTATTCGGCAATCGCCGATGATTCCGACAAGGCAAAATCGTCGTGAACCAGCGTTGGAACTTTGCAGGTCAGCGAAAGATTGCGATAAGTCGCCAGATAGTTTTCGCGTGCTTTTAGATCGACAGTAACAAGTTCAAATGAAAGTTGCTTTTCCTTGAGCGCCACAAAAGCCGACATCGCAAAAGCGCTGACATAGTCGGCGCCGATATACAGTTTTAGCTTCCTGTTATCCATAGAGCACTCCATTCACTGACTGCAGGGATTAACTTGCATTGGAAGAGATCGTAGTTAGTTGGATGAAGGCTGAATAGATACAGAATTTGCCTGATTCAATCGATACAGAAAGTTGTTTTTTCACCGACAGATACGCAGCCAAAATCCCGGCAATAGCGCTGCAAAAGGCGATACTGGCGGCAGGTCTGAAAAACAAAAAAGGGAGCCAACGATGGTTGGCTCCCTTGGCTGATGCGCTGGGAAATTACGGCTGGGTGGTGATCAGGCCATGGCTGTCGGCAAAGTTCGAGAGCAGTGCCATTTGTGGCATGTTGCTCATGTTCAGCATCGCCAGAGGCTCGTATTTGCTGGTGTTGACGAACCCATGTTTGGTCCAGGCCGGCACCAGTAGCACGTCGCCCCTGCTGACGTCGACCCCATCGGCATCGTCGAGGGTCAACACACCACTGCCGCACTGGATAATGAACAGATGCCACCAGGAATGGGCATGACCATTGAGCGTCACACCGGGGTTGAGCCATTGCATGGCGATCGCCATGCCAGGCGTCACTTCACAGCCCCCAATGCTCTTTTCATGAGCCAACGCGACAATATCAACGTCGCTGGCTTCCAAGGCCTCACGCATACTCGCTAGTTCAGTGCCTTTCCATACCTTGGGACTTGTCGCTCGATGGTGCAGGCTTTGACGAAAGTCCTTATATGAAAAAAATGCACCTTGAAAATTATCCATTCGCACATCCTTTCTTATTATTCCCCATACTTTAGCGCCGAACCTTAAGTTAAGGATTCAGCGCTGTAAAGTCGGAAAACAACTTACACAACCGATGGGCGCAAGGCGGCAATCATGTCCACTTCTATCGCGGCATTCTTGGGTAACTGATAAACACCGACTGTGGTGCGCGTATGTTTGCCGGCATCGCCCAGTACATGGCTGAACACATCCGAGGCGCCGTTGGCCACTTCGCTCAAATCGACAAAGTCCGCCGTGGACCTCACATAGACCGTTACCCGGATCAGTGACTTGATCTTGTCCAGCGAACCAATGGCATCGACGATCAACGCCAGCCCACGCATCGCACTGATGCTGGCGGCCGCCTGCGCATCAGCCATGGTGAGGTCCAGTCCGACGCGGCCGGGGTAATGGATCTTGCCGTTCATGCGTGGCACCAGGCCGCTGATGTACAGCTCATCGTGATGACGGATCAACGGCGCGTAATGCCCGCCTGCGGTGTTTTCGCCGTAAATGTCATAACCAAACTCTTTGGCCAGGGCGATGAAGCGTTCATCGCAGGTCATGTGCTGGATCATTGATCGAATCCTCTTGATCAGTAATGCAAAAAACGGGGGCTTGCTGGCTCAACACACGGCTCGAGTGGCCGGTGCCAGGCAAGTCACCTCGATGCGTGACTCAATCACCTCGGCCAGACGCAACAGGTCGTTGCTCAGTTGCCCGTAGTGTTCGTTGAACAACACGATGTGGCCGATGAATGAGAAGTTGTCCTTGACCTGCGCGCTGACCGAGTCACCGATACGCTTGGCGTACTGGCCGTCCACCAGTTCAATGCGCAGCGAACGGGCCACGGTGGCGATGTCGGGCGTCGCCCGCAGGATGCCGCCGGCCGGCGCCCTGAGCAGGCGAATGCCGCAGTAGCCGCGGGCCACTGGCTCATGCTGTTCGGTCTTGCCTTCCACCGCCCAGCGCACCCAGCGTTCCCACGGATCGAAATTGACGAAGGCGCGTTTGGCCAGGTCCCAGATGTGCATGCCGCCGGGGCGCATGTTGGTTTCCACGGCCGAGGTCAGGTTGTCGCTGCGCAGGAACACTTCGTTGTGCCAGGCACCGTTGTCCTCGGAGACCAGCGCCGACATGTGCCGGCCAGCCGCCATCAGCCGCGCCTGCACGTCCACCGACAAGGGCGCAGGCACCACTTGCTGGATCTCGGCGCGGTAGGCGCCTTCGGTGGTGGTTTTTTCCGTCACCCAGGTGCTGCCGGCCACACAGTCCCAGCTGTATTCACGGGCGTTCTGCACCAGCGCTTCAAGGACGATGCCGCCTTCGCGGTAAGGCTTCAGGGCCAGCCAGGCGTCATCGCATTCCGAAGGGTGATGGATGACGCGACAGCCCCGGCTCGCACCTTCGCAGGCCGGTTTGATGAAGGCCTTGCCGCCCAGCTCGACGACGCGCTGGCGCAGTTCCGACAGGTTTTCGACCCGCGCGGAAAACACCGGCCGGTATTCTCCGGGGGCGGTGCTGGCCGCCGCTTCGAGCCGACGGAAAACCTGCTTGTCCAGGCCCGCCCGCGCTTCTTCCGGGGTAATGCCCGGCAGGCCAAAGTGAGTGGCCAGCGCTGCACCAAGCAGCACGCCGCGATCGGAGAACGGCAGTATCCCGATCACTTTCCAACTGTCGACATTCAGACACCCCACCACCAGTTCAAGGGACGCCGCCATATCTTCTTCAGCCAGCGAAGTGCTGCAGACGTGATCGGCCACTTGGTCGTCATGGGGTTGAATTTGCTCGACCAGCAGGATGAGCCTGGCGTTGTAGAGCGACTTGCACAGTTCGCGCAGTTTCTGGATGTCGTGCACCCGATTGCCGTTGTAACCGACCACTACTACACATGAAGTCGTATTCATAATGCCCCTGACCTGCAAAGTGAAAACCGCAGCGGCGATGACTCAGTCATGCAACGACGCATTGGATTTACGGTTGAGCCAGTACCAGGCCAGGATCCCTGCGGCACCGATGGCGGCCAGCACCAGCGCGTTATACGGCGCCGGCACCACCCGCATGATCAACACGGTCAGCCCGGCCCCGATGCCCAGGGACACTTCCTTGACGAACATGTTGTTCTGTTTGACGGAGAAGTAATCGAGGTAGCTGAAGGCGCATTCGGCAATGGACAGCAGCGCCACCCAGACCAGCGCCCCGGCGAGGGTTTCGACGTGGAACGCGGCAGGCGAAGACAGCACCGCAAAACCGCCGACGATGATCCCGATCACTGCCACGACCTTGTAGCGCCCGGTGCGCTCGATCAACTTCATCACCGGCACTTGGGCGAAGACCACCACGGCACTGTTGAGGATCAGCATCAAACCGTACCAGGCCGGCAACTCGCCGGTCTTGAGCAGGATTGCCTGTGGCAGGATCGAGAACACCCCGAACAGCTTGATGCCCATGATGATCCCGGCGATCACCCAGGGCAGTTTATTGCCCCAGTTGCTGCCGACCTGAGTGGCCGGGCGGGCTACCACCGGCTCGGTGGTGAAGGTCGCGCCGAGGGCGATTGGCAGGCACAGCAAAACGAAGGCCGCCGCGCCGAGGAAAAACATCGTCGGCGTGAGAAGCGGCGACAGCAGAATCAAACCGGCCACCAGGCTGCCCATGTTCATGGCTACGCGGTTGTAGGCCGCGCCTTCCTTGGTCTGGGCCGCTTCGCTCTTGATCAGGTAACCGGCAATGGCAATGCCGTAGGCAAACAGGGCGGCAGCAAACATCACCATGCCTTGATTGCTGGTGAGCGCCAGCAACACCAGGCCAAGGCCGGCACACAGCAGCGTGACGCTCAGGGAGCGGCGGCCAAGCACCAGTAAAGTCAGGGGCAACAGCAGCAACAAGGCGCGATATCCAAGGGCCAGGATGCTGTTGGTGGCCGTGTCGAGCCAGACGTTGGCCTTGCCCAGCACCGCGAACAGCGAGACGGCGGTGATGATCCGGATCGTGAATAGCCGCAGGTTAATGACCGGTTTAGCCACCGCGACCGTTGTTTCGACACTCATGCAGCACCTCAGGAACCGGGTGAACGCCCGCCGACACAGGCTGACATTCAGAAAAGTCTGTAAGGGCATGGTAGAGAGAGAGGCTTGTCCTGATCAGGGCAAGTTCGTATAGAATCCAACGAACTTTACTGCCCAAGAGACCAGTAAAATGCAGGTTCAACGTGCAGTCATTGCCGCCATTGAGTTCCAGCCCGGCGCGCCGCTGGTGCAGCAGATCGTCGATCAGCTGACGCATGCCATCAGCACCGGGGGCCTGCCCCACGGCGCCAAGCTGCCGCCGATTCGCGAACTCTCCGACTTGATGAACGTGGGCAAGTCCACGGTGGTCGATGCACTGGACCGCATGCGGGCCAAGGGGCTGGTGGTGTCGCGCCAGGGCTCCGGGCATTACGTGCATCGCTCCGAAGCGGCGCTGAAAAGCGGTGCCGGCCCGGACCTGCAACCCCAGGACACCCTCAGCGTGATTCGTCGCGCCTTGCTGCTGGACAACGGCGCGCTGCGTCCCGGCTGCGGTTTTCTGCCGACCTCGTGGCTACCCGCCGAAGAATTGCAGAAAGCCGTGCGCAGTACCCTGCGAGCAACGTCGTTGCGCATGGGCGAGTACGGCGTGGCCGGCGGTTACTTGCCGTTGCGCCAGGCCTTGCGGGTGAAACTGGCGACCTTCGGCATCGAAGCGCCGGTGGACCAGATCATCACCACCGCCAACACCATGCAGGCCATCGACCTGCTGATGCGCCTGCTGGTCAAACCCGGCGACACCGTACTGCTCGACGACCCCTGCTACTTCAACATGCACGCCAACCTGGCGCTGCACGGGGCCAAGGTCATCACCATCGCACGGGATTGCGACGGCATGGACCTCGACGCCTTCGAGCAACTGCTGATCGCCCACAAACCCGTGCTGTACATGACCAACAGCACACTGCATAACCCCACCGGCCACTCGTTCACCCCGGCCCAGGTTTACCGCTTGCTGGAACTGAGCCACCGCCATGGCTTCCACATCGTCGAAGACGACCTGTACTGCGACATCCAGCAACGCCGCACCCCGCGCCTGGCCGCCAGCGGGCTGGACAACGTGAGTTATGTCTCCGGCTTCTCCAAGACCCTGACCGCCAACAGCCGGGTCAGCTACACCGTGCTCTCGCCACAATTGGCGGCGCGGATGGTCGCGTTGAAAATGGCCTGCGGGGGCGTGACCTCGGAACTGGCGGAGCAGATCACCTGCACCATGCTCAGCGACGGCAGCTATGCCAAGCATGCGCGGCGCACGGTGGATCGGCTGTATGAATCGAACAGTCGTGTGGCCAGTTGGTTGGCGGAGGCTGGGTGTTCGCTTTCCTCGCTTCCCGGAGAAGGGGTGTTTATATGGGCGCGGTTGCCGGACGGCCTGCATGCCGAAAACCTGGCTCGCCAGGGGCTGGAGAACAATATGGTATTGGCGCCGGGCACCTTGCTGAGCAAAGGGCCGGATGCCAGCCAGTTCCTGCGCTTCAATGTGGCGCACAGCGATAGCTTGCAAGTGCGCGAGCGGTTTTTCCGGTTGCTTGATAAGCAAAGCAAGTAACCGACGACCACCGATCTTGTGGGAGCGAGCTTGCTCGCGATGAGGCCGTCACATTCAAAATTGATGTTGCCTGACACGCCGCCATCGCGAGCAAGCTCGCTCCCACAAGGGTTCAGCGTCGTACCCGATATCAGCGATAACGTGGTGAAGGTGCTCGATACCCCCTGTAACAACCGCGCATGAATGAAAAAGCCCCACCGTTCTCTCGAAAGGAGGGGCTTTGCGCTGCAGGCCGTTTCAATTTTTGGGCCAAACGATGCAGCCTCTTCGCTGCAACCAGAGCTCAGGAAAACATGGCGCGCTGCTCAGCTTCGTAATGCCGGGTCTGAAAAGGCATGAGGGCTTGGGCTTTTAGGCCGAGGCCCTCACTCAACCCCCAAGAGACAGCGAGTTCATCACGGCGTCGACGCAATGGCGTGACGGTTTGTAGCATCACGGCTTGCACGGAAGTCGAATGTGCAAAAAGCTCGAGGACATTGAGCGTTTCCGACACCCGCAGATCGGACAAGCAAGTAAATCGAGTGAATCGCTCGAGCAGATAGCCAGCGCGCCGGACCTCCACTTCGTCAGTGTGACGATTCAAAAAAGCGGTTACCTCGCTTTCAAGATTTGAGTCCGAGTACCAGACAGCTTTGGCGGCGCTCACGAGAGCAGCGTCATCCGCTTGATTTAAAGGTCTTTTTACCAGCGTGTCCAAGGCGGCTGAGAGGACGTGGCCGCTATGGGGCTTCGTCATCTGTGCTCTCCAGATAATCATGCAAAATATTAGTGAGAACGGAGATTGGTGGCTCCTTGTTGCCAACATATACATCAATCGCCTGCAATGCCAGTCGACGGAACTCGGTAGTCAGGATGAAACCAGCCCTGAGAAGTGCCTTGATATCACCAATGTCCTGATCGGTCGCTCTGCCCAGTTTGGAGATGGCAATGTCGACAGGTGCTGCGATATGAACGTGCAGCGGGGACTCTATCGGAAACGCTTCAATAGGAAGGCTCCGCTCCCAATAGTCCTCATGTATCGGACCAAAACTGGTGTTGTATTGCAGGTCGTAGTTCAGCTCCATCAATCGACCGGATCGCTCATCAACAAACTGTTCGGGTATCTCTGCGAGCATGGTTTGCAGGTGTAAACCTTCGGGAACATGAGCTTCATAAATCTCGGCATCGACGTCGGTGGAAACGCGATGATGGGTATAAAGGTGAATAGCGCAGCCACCGAAAACGATAATTTTGACGGCCCCTGGTCCTGCGTTCTCTAGCTCCAGTTCCGCTTCGACAGATTTGAATATTGAAATCAAAGCCTGCCCCAACGCTGTTTCCGTATTAACACGCGGGGTGATTACCTCTGGCAGCTCCATCGTAGATCCTCTGGGATGCTCGTAATAACCGCTCCCGAGGCTAGATAGGCGACTTCCGACCCTCAACCTGAAAAACCCGTGGGAAAGTTCAGGCAAATCCGTAAGCATTTTTGCCGGTCAGGCCGCCTATCGTAAGAGGCCTGTCAGTCCGCGTCGCGGCCATAGCAAGCAGGCTCGCGATGGCGGCAACGCGGTCCCGCAGAAAGCACCCAACAAAAAGCCCCGCTCTTCTCTCGAAGGCGGGGCTTTTTGATGCAGCATCTAAACCTTACGGCGCGTACGTCAGCAACAACTCCGCCGGCACTTTGAAGTCCAGGGACATCATCACGCTCAACGCGGTAATGGTGAAGATCGAGAACACGAACAGCTTGCGTGCCCAGACCGTGTCATCCACTGCCTTGTAGCCGGTCCAGGCCATGTACAGCCAGTACATGCCCATGGCCGCGGCGACGGCGAGGTAGCTCATGCCGGCGTAGCCGCTGAAGGTCAGCATCAAGGTCGCCACGAGGAACGCCAGGATGTAGAGCAGGATGTGCTTCTTGGCCACCTGGATGCCGCGCTTCACCGGCAGCACCGGAATCGATGCGGCCAGGTAATCGTTGAAGCGGAAGATCGCGATGGCGTAGGAATGCGGCATCTGCCACAGGCTGAACATCACCAGCAGGGTCAGCGCGGCCATGTCGAAGGTGTTGCTGACTGCGACGTAGCCAATCACCGGCGGCATGGCGCCCGACAGACTGCCCACCAGCGTGCCGTGAACCGACTTGCGCTTGAGGTATAGGCTGTAGAAGCCGACGTAGATCACGAAGCCGATGACTGCGAACAGTGCGGCCAACGGGTTGGCCACCTTGTACAACAGCGCAACGCCGGCGACACCCAGGACGGTCGCATAGATCAGGGCCAGTTTCAGGGAGATCAAGCCCTGGACCAGCACCCGGTTCTTGGTGCGTTCCATCTTCAGGTCGATGTCGCGGTCGATGCAGTTGTTGAACACGCAACCGGAGGCAACCACCAGGGACGTGCCGATCATGGCGGCCAGGAAGATGGCCAGATCGACATGCCCTTTGGAGGCCAGGAAAAATCCGCCTGCCACAGAAAGCACGTTACCGAAAATGATCCCCGGTTTGGTGATTTGGATAAAGTGCTTGAGGGACATGCGGACTTACCTCACTTCGCCATCATGAACGTGTGGATGCTGAACATGATCCACAGCGACAGGCCAACCAGCAGGACAATCACGATCGCGGCGAAGACAAACGCAATCACGTTGTTTCGCTGCGCGGCCGAACGGTCCAGGTGCAGGAAGTACACCAGGTGCACCAGCACCTGGACGATCGCGAACGCCAGGACGATCAACAGGGTGATCGACTTCGGCAGTGTCGGGTACATCACCAGACCGAATGGAATGACGGTCAGGATCACCGACAGGATGAAGCCGATGGCGTACGACTTGTAGCTGCCGTGACCGGCGTCGTCGTGGCCATGGGAATGTGCGTTAGCCATTTACATAGTCCCCATCAGGTAAACAACGGTGAATACGCAGATCCACACGACGTCCAGGAAGTGCCAGAACAGGCTCAGGCAGCTCAGGCGAGTCTTGTTGGTCGACGTCAGGCCATGCTTGTTGACCTGGTACATCATGATCGCCATCCAGATCAGACCGCTGGTCACGTGCAGACCGTGGGTACCGACCAGGGTGAAGAACCCGGACAGGAAGCCGGAACGGCTAGGGCCGTAGCCTTCGGAGATCAAGATGTGGAACTCGTTGATCTCCATGCCGATGAAGCCCAGGCCGAACAGGAAGGTCATGGCCAACCAGCCCAGGACCTGCTTCTTGTTGCCCCGGTAGAACGCCAGCATGGCGAAGCCGTAGGTGATCGAACTGAACAACAGCAGAGCGGTTTCGCCCAGCACATATGGCAGTTCGAAGATGTCGTGGCCCGACGGACCACCCGCTACGTTGTTAACCAGTACCGCGTACACCGCGAAGATCGACGCAAACAGAATGCAGTCGGTCATCAGGTAGAGCCAGAAACCGTATACGGTCATCTCGCCCGAGTCGTGGTGGTCATCGTGCCCATGGTCACCATGGGCGTGTCCAACATTGGTCACTAAATTCGACATGGTTTAAGCCTGTTCCAACGAGGTTTCAACACGGGTGGCGGTGGCCGGGATTTTCCCTGCCGCTACCAGACGCTTGTGCTGCTCGGCTTCGATGCGTTCGATCACGTCGACCGGCACCATATAGCCTTGATCATCACGGGCCGCGTGGATCACGAAGTAGATCACGGTGCCGGCCAGGCTGGCGATTGCCAGCCACCAGATGTGCCAGATCATCGCGAAACCGAACACGGTCAACAGCGCGCCCATGACCACACCGGTGGCGGTGTTGTTAGGCATGTGGATCGGCTGGTACTTGGCCGGAGCCTTGTACGCGGTGCCGTTTTCCTTGGCTTCGGTGAACGGGTCGATGCAGTCGGCTTTCGGCAGTACGGCAAAGTTGTAGAACGGTGGTGGCGACGAGGTCGACCATTCCAGGGTGTGGGCATTCCACGGGTCGCCGTGTTCGCACATGTTTTCCGGCTTGTTGCGGTCACGCACGCTGACGTACAGCTGGATCAGCTGGCAAGCGATACCCACGGCGATCATCACCGCACCGAACATGGCGACGTACAGGTACGGCACCCACTCAGGGTTGGTGGTGGCGTTCAGACGACGGGTCATACCCATGAAGCCCAGCGCGTAGAGCGGCATGAACGCGACGAAGAAGCCCGAGATCCAGAACCAGAACGCTGCCTTGCCCCAGCCTTCGTGCAGCTTGAAGCCGAACGCTTTAGGGAAGTAGAACGCGAAACCTGCGATGTAACCGAATACCGCACCGCCGATGATCACGTTATGGAAGTGCGCGATCACGAACAGGCTGTTGTGCAGAACGAAGTCAGCACCCGGGATGGCCAGCAGTACGCCGGTCATGCCGCCGATGGCGAAGGTCACCATGAAGCCCAGGGTCCACAGAACCTGGCTGGTGAAACGCAGACGGCCCTGGTAGATGGTGAACAGCCAGTTGAACAGCTTCACACCCGTCGGGATGGAAATCAGCATCGTCGCCAGACCGAAGAAGGCGTTGACGCTGGCACCCGAACCCATGGTGAAGAAGTGGTGCAACCAAACCATGAAGCCCAGGATCGAGATCGCGCCCGATGCGTAGACCATCGAGTGGTGACCGAACAGTTTCTTGCCGGTGAAGGTCGAGATGACTTCGGAGAAGATACCGAACGCTGGCAGGATCAGGATGTACACCTCAGGGTGACCCCATGCCCAGAACAGGTTCACGTACATCATCGGATTGCCACCAAGTTCATTGGTGAAAATGTGGAAATCCATGTAACGGTCAAGCGTCAGCAGTGCCAGGGTAGCGGTCAGGATCGGGAACGAAGCCACGATCAGGACGTTGGCCCAGGTGCAGGTCCAGGTGAAGATCGGCATGTCCATCAGCTTCATGCCAGGGGTACGCATTTTCAGCACGGTGGCCAGGAAGTTGACCCCCGTCAGCGTCGTACCCAGGCCGGATAGCTGTAGCGCCCAGATGTAGTAATCCATCCCCACGCCAGGGCTGTATTGCAGGCCCGACAGCGGCGGATAGGCAACCCAGCCGGTCTTGGCGAATTCGCCAACGCCCAGGGACAGGTTGATCAGCACCACGCCGGAAACCAGCAGCCAGAAGCTCAGGGAGTTCAGGAACGGGTAGGCAACGTCACGCGCGCCGATCTGCAGCGGCACTGCAAGGTTCATCAGGCCGGTGAAGAATGGCATCGCCATGAAGATGATCATGATCACACCGTGGGCGGTGAAGATCTGGTCATAGTGTTCAGGTGGCAGGTAGCCAGGCGAACCCTCGGTGGCCATGGCCAGCTGGGTACGCATCATGATGGCGTCGGCAAAGCCGCGCAGCAGCATGACCATGGCGACGATGATGTACATCACGCCGATTTTCTTGTGGTCGACCGACGTCAGCCACTCGGTCCACAGGTAGGTCCACTTCTTGAAGTAGGTGATTGCAGCGAACAGCGCCAGACCACCGAGCGCGATCATGGCGATGGTCACCATTACGATCGGCTCGTGGAACGGGACTGCTTCCCAACTTAATTTACCAAACATCGTTTACTCCTCTGCCCCGGCAGCTGAATGCGAGTTCATGTCCATTCCTTGCGTAGCGGCCACTTCTTTCTCTTCTTTCTCGTGCTTCACTTTCGGACCCGGTTTCATGCCTTCGTACTTGTCGACGATGGTCTGGAACAGGTTCGGCGTCACCGAGGAGTAGAGCTCGACTGGGTTGTTCTGGCTTTGCTTGGCAAGGGCTGCGTATTCAGCTTGTTCAAGCTGCTTAGGTGCCTTTTTGACTTCACTTACCCAGGCGTCGAAATCTTCCTGGGAAGTTGCGATCGCTTTGAATTTCATACCGGTGAAACCCGCGCCGCTGTAGTTGGCGGAGATACCGTCCATCTCGGCGTTCTCGTTGGCGATCAGGTGCAGCTTGGTCTGCATGCCCGCCATCGCGTAGATCTGGCCGCCCAGCGCAGGGATGAAGAACGAGTTCATCACGGCGTCGGAAGTGATCTTGAAGTTGATCGGGGTGTGCGCCGGGAACACGATCTTGTTGACCGTGGCGATGCCTTGTTCCGGGTAGATGAACAGCCACTTCCAGTCCAGCGCGACCACTTCGATGGTCACAGGCTTGACGTCGGATTCCAGAGGCTTGTACGGGTCAAGGGCGTGGGTCGACTTGTAGGTGACGTAACCCAGGGCAATGATGATCAGCACTGGAACAGCCCACACCGCGATCTCGATCTTGGTGGAGTGGTTCCATTTCGGGGTGTAGGTAGCGTTGGTGTTGGACGCGCGGTATTTCCAGGCGAACAGGAACGTCATGATGATGACCGGAACGACGACCAACAGCATCAGCAGCGTTGCGGTGATGATCAGGTTTCGCTCGTCCAGACCAACCTGGCCCTTGGGATTGAGCAAGGTCATGTTGCAGCCTGACAGCAACAACGTGCCGATCAGCGGCAATAAGCCTAGTAGTCTGGGGTACCTGTTTTTACTCATCTCACGACCTCTAAAGCAGCTTGCGCAATGCAGTTGGGTTTTGATCGCCAACACTTCACCCTGCCAAGGGTTGGCATTTTTCTTGGATTGAATAAGGGCATGCCCGTCGTGCGTCAGACGCTGTACGACAAATCCCGGGCCTGCGGTGAGTTCTTATTCGAATACGTGGTCAAAGGCCTTGTTACAGACCAATTCCATTTGGTGCGGGTAGTTGGAGGCTCCGACACCTGGGAATCGCATGAAGCCACCAGACCTCTCGACACCCTGTTCCTGCTCACCCCTGGTTAAGATTTGAGCAGTGCCGGGAATTCAGTGCGGGCGATTGTAGATATGTAACGTTCTATAAACCATGTCTCATCCCGAAATAATTTTTATCCGAACCGGCAACAATCATTAACCGTTTTCGCAAAAGTGGCGCATCTTATCGAAATTAATTCTCAACAAAAACACCAAAATAAGTAGGTCTTCCACCCACGGTTCAGACAGTATCGTGCCCCTCATCTCGGCCCTTTACCTTGCCCAAGGCCCGATATGACGGGGGCTCTGGCCATTCGCCAGAGCCTGTTAAAACTGCCTGTTCGTGCCCGCAATGGAAAAAACCGGAAGCCTGCAAAACAAGCCAATTTCGTTACGTTTCCATGTACCAATCCGGCCATCTCGAACGCCCTGCGGCACTCGCTCTGTGACAACATGTCGCACACTTGTCGCACCCTTGATTGCCACCCGTCACAGTCTTTTTACCCGGCCTCTGAAATGTGCTCTGCAAGACAAAAAAAGCCCCGACCCTCTCTTCGAGGACCGGGGCTTTTTTGTCCGACAATGGGAGGCGGCAGTTGACCTCAGCGCAGCGCTTTGCGGTTACGCGAGGTCAGCAACGGCACCAGCACCACGATCAGCACGAAGGCAACCAGCGCCCACTGTGCCAGCGACAGACCAAGGATTGGCGGGTATGGCGTGGAGCAGAAACCATCGACCTGGAAACCCAGCGGGAAGATCTTCGCCAGCGGCAAGTCATCGACAATCGGTTGCAGCACATCGATGCCGCAGCTGACCGCCGGATAGAACTGCGTATAGACGTGATGCCCGGCAACGCCTGCACCTGCCACTGCACAGATCACCACCAGGGTTTCAAACACCGTGATGCTGCGACGGCCACGCATGGCCGCACCGATGAAGGCAAAGATCGCAATCAGCAGCAACGCGTAACGCTGCAGGATGCACAGCGGGCAAGGGGCCTCGCCCAGAACAATTTGCATGTACAGCGCGCCGCCGATCAGCGCCAGGCAAATGATTCCCAAAAACACCAGATAGCGCCGTTCACGCCCCAACCGCATGGATTCATCGCTCATCGCGTTTCCCTTCAATATTTCGATTGCCCGTCAGTCTACACGCTGGCCCGGACCTTTGAGAGTCTGGAGCATGTGAGGGGGATTCGGGGGGAATAGACGATAAGGCGGTTAAGAAGGGATTAACTTTCTGACTTTTTTTCAGTTCAGGACCGAGGTGTGGCTTGCTCGCGAAGCAGGCGACTCGGTCCCCCGAGCCGCCACAACCCCTTACTCCAGCGCCGCCGCCGGCCCGAAGAACTCATAACGGCTTTGCTTCTCCGGCACACCCAATGCCTTGAGGTGGCGTTTGATCGCGACCATGAAGCCTTTTGGCCCCAGGAAGTAGGCATCCAGATCGCGCTCTTGCGGCAGCCATTGATGCAACTGCTGCTGGCTCAACAACCCCATCTTGTGCGCCGCCGGGCTCACGCCGTCGTCCTCGGAATAGCAGTAAAAGCGTTTGAGTTGCGGGTGACGCTCAGCCAGGCCATCGATCCAGTCGCGGAAGGCATGGACGCTGCCGTTGCGCGCGCAGTGGATGAAATGCACCGGCCGCTGGGTTTCCAGCGCCGCTTCGAGCATCGCCAGGGTCGGGGTGATGCCGACGCCACCGCTTATAAGTACCAGTGGCTTGTCACTGGCGGTCAGGACGAACTCGCCCGATGGCGGGAACAACTGAATGCTGGCGCCGACATGCAATTGGTCGTGCAGGAAGTTGGAAGCGCGGCCACCGGCCTCGCGTTTGACGCTGATGCGGTACTGGCCTTTGTTTGCCAGCGCCGACAGCGAGTAGTTACGACGGATCTCTTCACCGTCGAGGATCAGTTTCATGCCGATGTACTGGCCAGGTTCTGCCAGCAGGATCGGGCCTTTGTCCGCGGGTTCGAAGTAGAACGAAGTGATCTCGGCGCTCTCCTCGACCTTGTCTGCCACGATGAATTCCCGCGCCCCGCGCCAACCGCCCGGTGCCTGTTCCTTCTGGTCGTAGATGCTGGTTTCGGCACCGATCAGGATGTCCGCCAGTTGACCGTAGGCCGCGCTCCAGGCCGCGATCACTTCAGGAGTGGCGATCTCTTCGCCCAATACTTCGGCAATGGCCCGCAGCAGGCAGCTGCCGACAATCGGATAGTGCTCCGGGAGGATTTGCAGGGCCACGTGCTTGTTGATGATCTTGGCCACCAGGTCGCCCAACTGGTCGAGCTGATCGATATGGCGCGCATACATCAATACGCCGTTGGCAAGGGCACGCGGCTGATCACCGCTAGCCTGGTGGGCCTGGTTGAACAGCGGGCGGACTTGCGGATATTCGGAGAGCATCATGCGGTAGAAGTGCGTGATCAGCGCCTCACCACCACTTTCGAGCAGCGGCACGGTGGATTTGACGATGGCACGGTCTTGAGCGCTCAGCATTAGGTGACTCCTGGTCTTCTTGGGTTGCTAACGGACTACCCTATGCGCATCAGCTTTCGTGCCAACTATTTAATCGTTATAAATCAATAACTTAATAACTTAATAGTCATTTAGACACTGACTGATTTATAGTCATACCGACTACACGGAGTCACTATGACTGCAAAATCCCTGCTCACTGCTCTGCTGCCCCTGGTCGCCGACCTGTCCCGCGAACTGCCCGAGAGCGAACGCTATCGACGCCTGCTGGAAGCCATGCGCGCCCTGCTACCGTGCGACGCCGCCGCCCTGCTGCGTCTTGATGGTGAATGGCTGGTACCACTGGCCGTTGACGGCTTGAGTACCGACACCCTCGGCCGGCGCTTCAAGGTCAGCGAACACCCGCGTTTCGAAGCGCTGCTCAGCGGCCCCGGCCCGACCCGTTTCGCTGCCGACAGCGACTTGCCTGACCCCTATGACGGCCTGGTCGATGGCCTGGATGATCATCTGGAAGTCCACGACTGCATGGGTTGCCCGTTGTTCATCGACGAACGCCCATGGGGCCTGCTGACCCTCGATGCCCTCGACCCGGAGCGCTTCGAACCGATCGAACTGGATGCCCTGCAAGCCTTCGCCAGCCTCGCGGCCGCTACGGTCAACGCCGCCGAGCGCATCGAGCGGTTGAACAACCGGGTCGAAGATGAGCATCAGCGCGCCGAGGTCTACCGCCAGGCCAGCGGCCAGCAGAATCGCGAGATGATTGGTCAGAGCAAGGCCCACAAGCGCCTGGTCGAAGAAATCAGCCTGGTAGGCGGTAGTGACCTGACCGTGTTGATCACCGGTGAAACCGGGGTCGGCAAGGAGTTGGTGGCCCAAGCCATCCATGCCGCCTCGCCCCGCGCCGACAAACCGATCATCAGCCTCAACTGCGCCGCACTGCCCGACACCTTGGTGGAAAGCGAGTTGTTCGGCCATGTTCGCGGCGCCTTCACCGGGGCGATGAACGACCGCCGTGGCAAGTTCGAACTGGCCAATGGCGGCACGCTGTTCCTAGATGAAGTCGGCGAGTTGTCGCTGACCGTGCAGGCCAAGTTGCTTCGGGTGCTGCAAAGCGGTCAACTGCAGCGACTGGGTTCGGACCAGGAGCACCAGGTCGACGTGCGCCTGATCGCGGCGACCAACCGCGACCTCGCCGAAGAAGTACGCAGCGGCCGTTACCGCGCCGACTTCTACCATCGCCTCAGCGTGTATCCGCTGCTGGTGCCGGCCCTGCGCGATCGCGGGCGTGATGTGCTGCTGCTCAGCGGTTACTTCCTGGAGCAGAACCGCTCGCACATGGGCCTCAGCAGCCTGCGCCTGAACAGCGACGCCCAGGCCGCGTTATTGGCCTACGACTGGCCCGGCAATGTGCGCGAGCTTGAACATTTGATCGGCCGCAGCGCCTTGAAAGCCTTGGGCAATTGCAAGGAGCGGCCAAAGATTCTCAGCTTGAGCGCAGCCGACCTCGACTTGCCCAGCGCTGGCGTTGAAACCGTTGCCGAGCAACCCGCCATCGCCGCTGTGGCGTTGGTAGCAGGTGATTTACGCGAGGCGACTGAAAACTATCAGCGCCAGTTGATCGGTACCTGTCTGGAGCGGCACAACAACAACTGGGCAAGCGCAGCCCGTGAGCTTGGCTTGGATCGGGCGAATCTTGGGCGGATGGCCAAAAGGCTCGGCATGAAGTGATGACCCCATCGCGAGCAAGCTCGCTCCCACAGGATGTGTGAACGACGACGATCTAATGTGGGAGCGAGCTTGCTCGTGATGGCGCCTTACTGTTCACCACAATTGTTAAAGCCTGCCCCAAACAAGTCGATAACCCGGCATCGAAGTCATTGGCGATCGCTGGATTGCCCGTCACCTTTTTCCAGAGAAGGTTTATATGTCCTCCACCAAAGCCCGCGCAGACTCACTTTCGCTTCTGCTGTTTACCTTGCGCAGCGGCAAGCTGATGGCGATCAACCTGCTCAAGGTCAGTGAAATCATTCCCTGCCCGCCGCTGACCAGGCTGCCGGAGTCACATCCCCACGTCAAAGGCATCGCCACTCTGCGCGGTGCCTCGCTGTCGGTGATCGACCTCAGCCGTGCCATTGGCGAGCGTCCGCTGGAAGACCCGAACGGCGGCTGCCTGATCGTCACCGACGTCAGCCGCTCCAAGCAGGGCCTGCACGTACAGGCCGTGAGCAAGATCGTCCATTGCCTGACCACCGACATCCACCCGCCGCCCTTCGGCTCCGGTGGTTTGCGTGCCTATATCACTGGCGTGACGTCGGTCGATGGCACCCTGGTACAAGTGCTGGACATCGAAAAAGTCATCCATGGCATCGCCCCGGCACAAATCGAAATGGCGCCGACCGAACTGAGCATGGAAGACGCCGAACTGCTGGGCAACGCGCGCATTCTGGTGGTCGATGATAGCCAGGTCGCCTTGCAGCAATCGGTGCACACCCTGCGTAACCTCGGCCTGCAGTGCCATACGGCACGCAGCGCCAAGGAAGCCATCGACTGCCTGCTGGACCTGCAAGGCACCGCGCAGCAAATCAACCTGATCGTCTCGGACATCGAGATGTCGGAGATGGACGGTTACGCCTTCACCCGCACCCTGCGGGAAACCCCGGATTTCGCGCATCTTTATGTACTGCTGCACACCTCGCTGGACAGTGCGATGAACGCCGAGAAAGCACGACTGGCGGGGGCGAACGCGGTGCTGACCAAGTTTTCTTCGCCGGAATTGACCCAGTGCCTGATCACCGCGGCCAAGGCTGTCGCCGAACAGGGTTATTGAGTGTTGACCGAAGAATTCTGCTGGCTGATGCGGCGCGACCTCTCTGTCGTCGTGCCGCCCCCTGATTGGCCAACCGGCCTGCAACTGAGCGAATACCGCCCCGAACTGGGCGCCGCCGTGCACCGGTTGATGGAGTTCGGTTATCTCGACGGCGGTGGTCGCGTAGCCGCGCTGGACATGTGGCAACGGCAGTTCGAAACCGATCCGGAATATGACCCGGCCCTGTGCTTCATTGCCCTGGATGCCGAGGAAGTGGTCGGCGTTTGTCAGTGCTGGACCAGTGCCTATATCAAGAACCTGGTGGTGCACCCGCGGTTTCAGGGGCAGGGGTTGGGGCGTGCGCTGTTGTTGCAGGCGTTCAAGGTGTTCCAGCAGCGGCGTGAAGGTTTCGTGGATCTGAAGGTACGTGAAGACAACCTTCGGGCGCGGCGCTTGTATGAAAGCGTCGGGATGCGCGCGGTCCGCCGGGAGCCGGTTCCGCTCTGACACACCGCCATCGCGAGCAGGCTCGCTTGTATGGTAGGACTTGAAGGGAGGAGGCCAGCAAAGACTCAATCCACCTTTCAGGCATACTCCTGCCTTGGCCACTCAGCCCAAGGAAGCCTGAACCATGAAAGCTGCGCCCCTGATTCTATTCTGCCTCACCGCCCTCACCTCCCAGGCCCACGCCTCCAGCCCCGACGCCTGGGCCACCTACGACAAAGCCGTACTCACCAGTTGCACCAAGGCCAGCGGCCTGAAGGACAGCAAACCGGTCGGCAACGCCGCGCAGTTCGATGACCGGGTCGGCTACACCGCGCTTCTGCTCCAGGGCCAGTACCCGCAAAAGCACATGAAAGGCGCACAAGGTACCGAGTTGTGCCTGTACAACAAAAAGAGCAAAACCGCGTACGTCACCGAATGGGACTCCATCCGCCCGGCCGGCAAGGCAAACTGAGTGGCGCATAATTTGCTTCGATAGCGGCTTTTACGGCGGCATTCTGTCGCCGTTTCATGCCCTGTGACGCGAACGAACGCTCAATGAATACAACGTTTTCCTGTGTAGGCTGCGGCAAATGCTGTAACGACCACCATGTGCCCCTGACCCTGGGCGAAACCCGGATGTGGGCAGCCGATGGCGGTCAGGTGATCGTGCTGGTCGAGGCGTTTCTGGGCAATGGCCTGGGTCTGCCGGTGCACCAACGGGAACACGCCGAACGCCGTTCGGCGGCAGTGCGCAGCGGTGAATCCGAGGCGTACGTGGCCATCACCTTCGCAGCCTACAATGTCGGCGCCTGCCGAAATCTTGACGAAGACAACCTCTGCCGCATCTATGAACGCCGGCCGCTGGTGTGCCGTATCTATCCGATGGAAATCAATCCGCACATACCTCTGAACACCGCCATGAAGGAATGTCCGCCTGAGTCGTGGGAAAAAGGACGGGAACTGATTGTCGGTGGTGAGCTGGTCGACCGGGAATTGTCAGAACTGATCCAGCGCTCCCGTCAGGCGGATCGTGACGACATTCTGATGAAGGATGCGATTTGTGCGTTGCTGGGGATTCGCACGACGGCCCTGAAGGGCGACGGGTTTACCGCTTATCTTCCGGATATGGCGCAGTTAGCCGCGATCATCGACGACCTGGCCGGGCAAACGTTGCCGCAGTGGGGCAGTGAATGGCGGTTTCATGTGTCGGGAGATGATATTGCCGGGCAGGTGCTAGCCGCAGGTGCGCAAGTGGCGGCGGATGTGCCGACGAATTATTCGTTTATTTCGTTGCGGGCGGTTTGATCCGGGATTTGCAGTGTTTGTGCCGGCCCCTTCGCGAGCAAGCCCGCTCCCACTGGAGGAATGCATTACAAACGTGGGAGCGGGCTTGCTCGCGAAGACGGCAGATCAGTCACCGCAGACTTAAGAACTCAACGCTTACCCATCGACCGACGAGTCCCCGGCGGTGCCATGCCCGGCGTCTTGGTGTGGCCGTTCTTGGCGCCGTTCTTGTACCACGGCTGGTTGGAACCCTTGGCGGCCGCCAGCTCACCCGGCTTGAACGGGAATTTGAAGGTCGGGATCTCGGCTTTGGATTCGCTGTCGGCGCCGGAATCGACGCTGTCTGGCAGCTCTGCCTGCACGTCGTTCAGGGCGTCGGCGACCGGCGGTTGTTTCGGGGAAGTCATGAAAGCTCCGGGGGTGCATGAAATGTCAGGCCCGGTGAGCGGACCGCATGCCACAGTATAAGAAGTGCGGCAGTATAACTGGATGGAGCACGACAAGCTGCAAGCTTGCATAGACCGTCTGACGACTCGCACAAATCCCGCGAAGAATGTTAGCGTGCTCATCATTCTTCACCGCCCGACGAGCCCGCCCACCCATGAAAAAGACCGTCCTTGCATTCAGCCGCGTCACTCCACCAATGATCGAACGCCTGCAACAGGATTTCGACGTCATCGTGCCGAATCCGAAAAACGGCGACATCAACGCCCAGTTCAACGAAGCCCTGCCCCACGCCCACGGCTTGATCGGCGTCGGTCGTAAACTCGGTCGCGCTCAACTGGAAAACGCCACCACACTGGAAGTGGTGTCCAGTGTCTCGGTGGGCTACGACAACTATGACCTGGCCTACTTCAACGAACGCGGGATCATGCTGACCAACACGCCGGATGTGCTCACCGAAAGCACCGCCGACCTGGCGTTTGCCCTGTTGATGAGCAGCGCGCGCCGCGTCGCCGAACTGGATGCCTGGACCAAGGCCGGGCAATGGCAGGCCACTGTCGGTGCGCAGCTGTTCGGTTGCGATGTGCATGGCAAGACCCTGGGCATTGTCGGCATGGGCAATATCGGTGCGGCCATCGCCCGACGCGGTCGCCTGGGGTTCAACATGCCGGTCATCTACAGCGGCAACAGCCGCAAGACCGAACTGGAACAGGAACTCGGCGCACAGTTCCGCAGCCTTGATCAACTGCTGGCCGAGGCCGATTTCGTGTGCCTGGTGGTACCGCTCAGCGAGAAAACCAAACACTTGATCAGCCATCGCGAACTGGCGCTGATGAAACCAGGCGCCATCCTGGTGAACATTGCCCGCGGCCCGGTGGTGGATGAGCCGGCACTGATAGAAGCGCTGCAAAACAACCGCATTCGTGGTGCCGGGCTCGACGTTTACGAAAAAGAACCGCTGGCCGAGTCCCCACTGTTCCAGTTGAAAAATGCCGTGACCTTGCCGCACATTGGCTCGGCCACCCATGAGACCCGCGATGCCATGGCCAACCGTGCCCTGGCCAACCTGCGCAGTGCGCTGTTGGGGGAACGCCCACAGGATCTGGTCAACCCGCAAGTCTGGAAGGGTTGAAAAAAAGGGCAGGCGTTAAAAGCGCCTGCCCTTAAATGCAAAGAATAAAAACAACATCACTTTAAACCTGTAGAAAACTGTCTGGATACACACCCTGCAATTCAGTCAATAAACAAATAACAAAACCACCCGCTAGACTCTCCTTACTTTTCCAGGCACAACGGAAACAATAAAGGAGATCACCACCTTGAATCAACTTACGACAAATAAAGTCGTACGCTTCAGTAAAGCCACACTAATGTTATTCATTAGCATTTTTGGATTACTGGTGATGTACAGTAACTTTACAGACTACGCAACCAACTACGAAAACATCAGTAACATCCTGAGCATGGAGAGCACAGGTGACGAAGAGAAGTACAGTTACAGGGCCATTACCTCGCACATACTCCATCACCGCATCTACTGGCTCATCATTACACTCGAGGTTATCTACACGCTCTTTTTCATGATCGGAACCTGTTATCTTTATAAAAACCTGAATAGCAGCGCAGAAGAATTCCATGAAGCCAAGAAGCCCGCGATTATTGGACTGCTCATTGCGCTCTTGCTTTACTATGTCGGCTTTCAAGTTATCGGCGTGGAATGGTTCAACATGGACCAGTCACAAGCCTGGAATTACAAAGACTGGACCCGGCATATTGTCGACTTCATACTACCGCTGCTGATTTATATTGCGATCGAAGTCGAGCACTGAGGACTTCAGCGCTCGATGAACGTCATCTCAAGCGAGCTTGCTACTCCCCTGTACCAAGCGTGGTTTGGGCTTGCGAAACACCAGTACGTTACCCGACATCACCAATACCAGCCCCAACAGCGCCGGCATCGTCCACTGATAACCCTCGGCGAACGCTGACACGTTGAGTGCCACCACTGGAAACAGCACTGTGCAGTACGCTGCCCGCTCTGGCCCCATGCGGCCGACCAGGGTCAGGTAGGCGGTGAAACCGATCACCGATCCCGGAATCACCAGGTACAACAGTGACCCGATGTAACGCGTGCTCATCTCCATGTCGAAGGGAATGTCTTTGACCAGGCACCACACGGTTAGCATCGCCGCCCCGTAAGCCATGCCCCATGCATTGGTGGTCAGCGGTTTGAGACCGGCCTTCTGTTGCAGGCTCGAAAGCATGTTGCCCGCCGAGAAACACAAGGTGCCGCACAGGGCCAAACCGAGGCCGAGCAAGGTTTCCGGGCTGGCGGTATGCCCGGCCAGCTCCGGCCAGAACAGCAGTCCCAGCCCAAGCAGACCCAACGCACCACCCATCAGCACATTGCGGGCAATTCTCTGACCGAAGAACACCCGCGCGTTAAGGGCATTCCACAGGGTGGCGGTGGAAAACACCACGGCCACCAGACCGCTGGGAATCCACTGGCTCGCGGTGAGGAAGCACATGAAGTTGACGCAGAACAGGCACAAGCCTTGAGCCAGGCAGATCAGATGCCCGCGACGGCTCATCACTTGCAGGCGTCGGCTGAACAGCAGGATCACGAACAGCACCAGTGCGGCGAGGCCGAAGCGATAGACGATCGACACGGGAATGGCCACCACGCCCAGTTGCCATTTCAAGGCAATCCAGGTGGTCCCCCAGATCAGCACGGTCAGCAGGTACAAAGAAAGGTTCATGACTAAGGCTCCTCGCTAGGTGCCCAGTGTCCGGCGCCACGCCTGGGCGCACTTGCATAAACTTGCGGTTTTATCTGGCGACAGGCTGGCAGGCGCACGTCTACGGAGTAGGATGCGAGGCGTTGGATGCAGGTGTTAGAGAGCAACGATCATGGCTGCACTGGATACCCTACAAGTCTTTCAAGCCCTCAACCGCTCGCCGAATGCTCGCCTTGAGCACAGCGCCGAGCTCGGTGACGGCTTGTCTGCAGCCTTGTGGAGCAATCACCACGACGCTCAGGAATACGAAGCGCCCAGCCACCACACGTTGTCCTGTTACCTTGCCGGCGGCACCGGCACCTTTCGCCGCGACCAGCCCGCCAACAAGGGT
This sequence comes from Pseudomonas sp. EU05-FHT14B02, assembly GCF_058791055.1. Classification (NCBI taxonomy): domain Bacteria; kingdom Pseudomonadati; phylum Pseudomonadota; class Gammaproteobacteria; order Pseudomonadales; family Pseudomonadaceae; genus Pseudomonas; species Pseudomonas sp. EU05-FHT14B02. Next base: position 212,847 of record NZ_JBYTDD010000001.1, read on the forward strand.
GGTCCGGACAAACTGTGCATCCTCCCCGCCGACCACCAGTCAGGCTGGGTGATCAATGGCGATATTCGTCTGGCACACCTGTATTTCAGCCCTGAACAATTTGCCCTTGGCTGCGTCACCCTGCTCGATCGCGAGCCGCGGGAAATGCAGCTGCGCGAGCAGACCTTTCTCGATGATCCGCAGCAGGCGCTGCGCTTTCGGCAGTTGGTCGCCTTGAACTGGGACGAGCCGGGCGAGCGCCTGCTCACCAGCAGCCTGGCTCACGAATTGCTCAGCCATGCCCTGCTCAGCCAGGTCAACGTGCGTCAGGGCTTGCGCCTTAAAGGCGGGCTGGCCGCGCACCAGCGCCGGCATCTGGTCGAGTTCATCGACAGCCATCTGGACGAGGCCATCAGTCTCGGTCAATTGGCGGCGTTGTGCGCGTTGTCCGAATACCACTTCGCGCGGATGTTCCGCGAAAGCTTCGGCTTGCCACCCCATCAGTATGTGCTGGCGCGGCGCCTTGACCGGGCGCGGGAGTTGCTGCGCACGACCTCGCAGCCACTGGGGGAGATTGCACTGGCTTGTGGTTTTGCCAGCGCCAGCCATTTCACCAACCGGTTTCGCCAGACCCTGGGCGGAACGCCCGGCGAATATCGACAGGCGTTTTTGCGCTAGTCCCGGGATTTTCAGCGCCTCAATTGCCGCCTTCGCGAGCAAGCCCGCTCCCACCTTTGGACTGCTTTTCCCTGTGGGAGCGAGCTTGCTCGCGATGAACGATGACACGGTCTATCGTCAGAACTCCAAGGTGCTCGACAACGTCACCTGCCGCGAATCCCCCATCGACACAAAGAACCGACTCGCCGCCGAGGTGTAGTAGGTGCGATCGAACAGGTTCTTCACGTTGAGCTGGAACTTGACCTTCTGCCCTTCGACCCTGGTGTCGTAGGTGGCGAACGCATCGGCCACGGTGTAGCTCGGCAGGTCGAAATCGTTCACCGCGTTGCCCGCGCGCTCCCCCACATAACGCACCCCAGCGCCGACCCGCAGTTGATCACCGCCAATGACGCTGCCGAAGTCATAGACGGCCGACAACGAGCCACTGTTCTTCGCCACGTTCTGCAACTGATTGCCTTTGTAATCCGGGTCTTCGGTGACTTCGGCATCGGTATAGGCGTAGCTGCCGATCATGCTCCAGCGATCGCTGAGCTGACCGCTCAGGTCCACTTCCAGGCCACGGGAGCGCACTCCACCGGCGGCACTGTAAATCGTGGTCGGACCTTCGGCGTTGGCCACCAGCACATTGCGTTTCTTGATGTCGAACAGTGCGATGTTGCCGGTAACGCGGCCCGGCAGATCAAGCTTGGCACCCAGCTCCCAGGACCTGGCTTCTTCCGGCGCGATACCGCCGTCAAGCACGGTACTGCTGCCGCTCAATGGCGCGATGGTCGAGTTGGGTTTGAACGACTCGGTGTAGCTGCCGTAGAACGACAAGGCATCGGTGTATTTGTAAACAAGGCCCGCGCGCGGCACCCATTTCTGCCCGTTGCTGTCAGTGTTGGCGTGGAACGGTACGCCTTTGCCGGCGTACTGGTCGTACGCCTGGAAACGCGCGCCCGCCACCAGAATCCACTGGTCGGTGAGGTGGATGGAGTCTTGCAGGAAGACCGAATCGCTGCGCAGTTCATCGGTTTGCGCGCTGTCGGGCGCACTGACGGTGGTGCCCGGCACTTCACGACCATAAACCGGATTGACGTAACTGAATGTGGTCAGGCTTTTCTGGCGGATCAGGTCTTCACGGTAGATCTTGCGGTACTCATCGTCGATACCGAACAGCAGGTCATGCTGCATGCCGAGCACATTCACGTTGCCTTCGAGGCTGGCGGTGGTGAAACGGTCGGTGCTGATCGCATTCTGGGTGCCGTCCATGTTGCGGGTCAGGGTGCCCTTTTTGGTGTCGATGGCGGTCACGCGCACCTGGCTCGCATCGTAGGTTTCGCGGTTCCAGCTGTAGCCGAAATGGGCTTTCCAGTTGTCGTTGAGTTCGTGATCGGCCTCGAAGTGATAGAGGTCCGAGCGCCCTTCCATGTTGTTGAACGGTTCGTCGAGACGCTCGTTGCGCGAGATGTCCAGCGGATGGTTGGTCCGTGGATCGATCAGCGTGCCGCGGTCGAACGGTGTGAGGAATTCGCGGTGCTCATAGGAGAACAGCAGCTTGGTGCTTTCGCCGTACCAGGCCAGCGACGGCGCGATCAGGCTCTCGCGATGCACACCGAAGTTACGCCAGTAATCTTCGTCTTCGTAGTCCAGCACCATGCGGTAGGCCAGTCCGGAATCGCCGAGGGACCCGGTGCTGTCGAGGCTGGCACCGCTGCCGTTCTTGCCGTCGTCATAGCTCGAACCGCGCGCGGTCAGCGCGTTGTAGCGCTCAAGCTCGGGCTTCTTGCTGACCATATTGATCACGCCACCCGGATCCTGGATGCCATAGAGCAACGAGGCTGGGCCCTTGAGCACTTCGACCCGGTCCACGCTGGCGTTGAGGCCACGACCCTGCACGATCGGCATGCCGTCGCGCATGATCGAGCCGTTACGGTTGTCGCCAAAGCCACGGACCATCACCGAGTCCTGGGTGCTGCCCAGGGTGTTGGCCTGGGTGATACCGCTGACATTGGCCAGCGCGTCATCGAGATTGCGCGGCGCCTGGTCGCGGATGACCTGGGCCGGAACGACGTTGATCGTCTGTGGGATCTCCTGTACGGGGGCCGAGGAGCGCATCACTGACGTGATGGGTGGCGGTTGATAGCTCATGGAGTCATCCATCACCGAGGTGATGGTGGTCGCGCCCAGGTTCAAGGCCCCTTCAGTCGGCTGTGGCTCCAGTGCAATGGTGTGGCCGTCAGTGCGACGGAACGTCAAGCCCGAACCAGTGAGAAGACGTTGCAGAGCCTGTTCGGCGCTCATCTGGCCATTGATGGCCGGCGCATTGAGACCGTACGGCGCCTCATCGGTGTAGACGACGCTGATGCCGGTCACTCGGCTGAAATCACTCAGGGCTTGGGGCAACGGTTTGGCGGCCAGCGCGAATTTGAATTGCCCACGCGACTGACTGCTGCCTGCCTCTGCGGCCAGCGCTACGCTCAGAGGCAACAAGGCCAATGCCGAAAAGCTCAACGCAGAGACACCCAACCACTGTTTGACCGAACCCGATTTTGCCCTGGACTTCATGACTCATGACCTGTGTAGAACCGCAACGGATGCGAATGACTCGCAGTTTCAGTCACTACACGAATGGCAGTCGGGTTTACCTCAGCAAAAACTTGGAAATATTTTAATTTGAGTGGTTGGGTGTCTGATCTGCCGTCATCGCGAGCAAGCTCGCTCCCACAGGTATTGAGTCGGCCACAATATTGGGGCAACACATAACCCCGTGGGAGCGAGCTTGCTCGCGATGAGGCCGGTCGCCTCAACGCAAAATAATCAGATGCCCCAAAACCTGATGCTGCTCAAACCCCAACACCCCCTGCAACGAACTCAACACCGCCTGCGGGTTCCTGCTCGGAAAGCTGCCACTGACCCGACGCCTCGCCAGTTCATCATTGAGCAACACGATCCGTCCGGGGTAATAGCGCGCCAAATCCTGTACCACATCGGCTAACGTCGCCTTGTAGTAATTGAGCCAGCCCTGGCGCCATGCCAACTGCGCTTCGCTGTCCACCGAGTGGAGCATTTGCGACGAGCCTTCGCCATAGGCCACTTGCTGGCCGGGGGTGAGCACTTGCTGATCGGCTTTCTGGTGCGCCGTCACGCCAACCCGCCCCGACAGCACCGTGACCTGTGCACCGTGTGGCTGCAACCGGACTTCGAACTGCGTGCCCAGGACCCGCGTCTGGCCTTTCTCGGCGTCCACCACAAACGGCTCGCCGGTGTGGGAAACGCTGAAAAAGCCGGCGCCGCGACGCAATTGCACATGCCGCTCACCGCGACTGAAATCCACGGCGATGGCACTGTCGGCATCCAGTGTCACCTGCGACTGATCGGCCAGGGTAACGGTGCGAATTTCCCCCGGTGCCGAGACGTAATCCGCCCCCAGGTCATCAATCCAACGCATAGGCTGCCAGCCTGTACCGACACTGATCATCAACAGCAGACACGCGGCCATCGCCAGCGCACCGGACCAGCGCCCGAGCGTGCTGCGCCGCGGCTTGTCCATGGCGTTGAGATAGCCCTGCAAGGCAAAAGCGTCTTCATCGGCGAGTGTGCGCGCCGGTCCTTCGCTCAATTCCCACAGGACCTGCGCCCGGGCATAGGCCTCGGCATGGGCGGGGTCGGCCCGCAACCATTGGCTGAACGTCGCCTGGTCACCGCTGTTGGGCTGGTCATGCAACAGGCTCAGCCAGGCCAGCGCGGCCTGCTCCTGCGCCAGCGTCGGGGTGACGCGTTTGAAGTCGTTCACGGTGCTGTCCCTGGCGTACGCGGTTCGGGTTCCCGAAGGCTGGCCTTGCAGGCTTCGAGGGCGCGCATCATATGTTTTTCCACGGCACTTTGGGACAAGCCCATGGCCTTGGCGATCTCGGCGTATTTGCGGCCGTGAATGCGATTGAGCAAGAAGATCTGCCGCGTACGCTCCGGCAAGGCGCGCAACGCGGCTTCGACATGGCGCAGATCGTTGCCCGCCTCCAGCGCCGCTTGCGGTCCGCTGCCATGGCTGTCTGGTGATTCCACCATCAAACCTTCGCTGACCCGGACCCGCGTGCCTTCACTGCGCAAGTGATCGATGGCGATGTTGCCGGCGCAGCGCAGCAGGTAGGTGCTGAGTTCCTCGACTTGCACCAACGGCCGCCGCCAGAATCGCAGGAACAGATCCTGTACCAGGTCAGCCGCCGTCGCCCGACAACCGACACGCCGGCTCACCAGTGCTTCCATTTGCGAACGCTGGGAGAGAAACACCTGAAGAAAATGCGCACGGTCCCCGCGTTGTGGATCGCGCTCGATATCGCGGGGTTCGGGGGCTGAGTGATCATCGTTCATGTTTCGACCTGAAAACCGGGGAGGCCACGACAGCGTCAGGGGACCGGAAAGGCCGCAATATTAATGATAAATATTCTCATATGCAAAAGGATCGGATGCAGCCCTTTATTACGCCCGTTGGTTGCACCGCAAACCTGGCTACCATGGCCATGGAATCCAAAAGCCATCGAAAACAAAACGGGCCTGCGATGCAGGCCCGTTTTCATGGGAAGGTAAAAAGTGAATCAGGTGTCAGCCGTTAAGCGCCGCCTGTTCGTTCTCAAGAAACTCTTCTTCCAGCAGATGGTCGGCATGGGCGGCACTCTCGATGGGCACCACATTGGCTCGTTTGCCGCGTAATTTGCCGAACATATGCTCCAGCGCATGTTCAAGTTTGGTAGCCGCTCCGTCGATCGCCTGCTCCATGGTGGAGGCTTTATGGGTGACGGAAATCGGTTGATGGCCTTTTGGCCGCGCCTCCAGCTGGCAGCGCATGTCGTGGGGACCCGGCTTGTCGCCGTTCTCGTCCCGCAGGTGAACCTCGACTCGTGTCAGGTCCTCTTCGTAGCGTTCGAGCGTGCTCTCAATGGTCGTACGTACCCACTCCTCCAGTCGTTTACTGCCTTGAATATGGTTATCGCTATTGACTTGGATTTGCATAGTTCATCCCTTATTTCAGCTAGCTCGCGAGAGGCCGGTCAGCTAAGCCCTTGGGCGTCATCACCGTGACCTCTTACTTACACAATCGGTCTGTACGCTGAACAATTCAACCCCCTAAAAAAGATAAATTTTCAATCGCAAAAAAAGCCGGACAACCGGTAAAAGCGCTGTTAAGGTCGGGAGTTGGGTCGCCCTGCTCTTACGTAATAATTGCTCACATTTGCCGCTCCCCCAACGGATGCAGGCTGCGAAAAGCACCCGCCTCCTCCACCAACCAATCGTGCACCGCGCGCACACCCGGATGGCTCAACGCCCCCGGTGCGTAAAGCAGCATGTAGCGCTTGTGATTGGGCACCGCCAGGCCGAACGGCACGATCAACGCCCCGCGCTCCAGTTCATCGTTGAGCAGTGTCCGTCGGGCAATCGCCACCCCCATCCCGGCGATGGCCGCTTCGATCGTCAGGTGATTGCGATTGAAGGTATGCCCGCGTCGCACATCCGCCCCCTCGAAGCCGATGGCATTGAGGTAAAACTCCCATTCCGCGTACTCGTAGCTGCCGCGCCAGGCGGTGATGTCGTGCAGCAAGGGGAAGTGCATCAGGTCCGCCGGACCATGCAATGGTGGGCGACCACGCAACAGGCTCGGCGCACACACCGGAAAAATCTGTTCATCAAGCAAGGCTGTGGATAACAGGCCCGGATAACTGCCGTCGTTCAGGTCGATCGCCAGGTCGAAGTCACCTTCATGCAACGGCACGCTGCTGTCTTCGGCCACCAGGCGCAACTGAATGTCCGGAAAACGCTGCTGCAAACGCGGCAGTCGGGGCGTCAGCCATTTGCTCAGGAATGACGGAATCGAACGCACCCGCAAAATCCCGCTGATCATGCCCGCGTCCAGTCGCCGCAATTCCGAGTCGATGTTGCCAAAGGCCTCGTTGACGGTAATGGCCAGGCGCTGACCCTCTGCGCTCAGCTCCACTCCGCGGGCGCGGCGGTGAAACAGGCGAAAGCCCAGGCGTTCTTCCAGCTGGCGGATCTGCTGGCTGACCGCCCCCGGTGTGATGTGCAGTTCTTCGGCGCAGCGGGTGAACGACAGGTGCCGCGCGGCACAGGCAAACACGTTCAGCCAGACGTACGTCTGGGCGTGTAATTGACGGCTCATCGTTTAGTCCTGCTAAAGGATGTCTTAGGAAATTTCGTTGGTCACACAGGCTCGTGACAGGCAGTATCGCCCAAATTGCGCTTGTCCTACAGAAATGGCAGCGATTTCCCTTCCATTACGTGTACAGGCTTTAGCATGGCTATCAGTGTTTTCGATCTCTTCAAAGTGGGTATCGGCCCGTCCAGTTCCCATACCGTCGGTCCGATGCGCGCTGCCGCAACCTTTGCCCAAGCGCTGGTCGATCACGGTTTTCTGGCCGACGTGCGACGCGTGGAAATCCGTCTCTATGGTTCTCTTTCAGCGACCGGCGTCGGCCACGCGACGGACCGCGCCTGCGTCATGGGCCTGATGGGCGAATGGCCCGACCGCATCGATCCAACCACCATCGACAGCCGCATTTACACCCTGCGCGAAACCGGCAAACTGTGCCTGGCAGGCGTTGCGCAAATTGCCTTCGACTGGCAACGCGATCTCCTGCTGCTGGACGAAAGCCTGCCCTACCACCCCAACGCCATGTCCCTGACAGCCTTCGGTGAAACCGGCGAGCTGTTCGAGCAGACCTACTACTCGGTGGGCGGTGGTTTTATCATCGAAGCAGCCGAAGCCGAATCCGGGATCGCGCCGGCCGGCGACGTGGTGCTGCCATACGATTTCTCCAGCGCCGCCGAACTGCTCAAACTCTGCAACGAGCACGGGCTGCGGGTGGGCGAACTGATGATGGCCAACGAACGGGCATGGCGCAGTGACGCAGAAATCCGCCAGGGCCTGTTGTATATCTGGTCGGTGATGCGCGAATGCGTCGAGCAGGGTTTGCGCCACGAAGGCATCTTGCCCGGCGGCCTGAGTGTTCCGCGTCGAGCAGCGAAACTGCATCGCAGCCTGCAGGAAATCGGCAAGCCGAATGTCATTACGTCCACCTTGTCAGCGATGGAATGGGTCAACCTGTACGCCCTTGCCGTGAACGAAGAAAACGCGGCCGGCGGGCGCATGGTCACGGCGCCGACCAACGGCGCGGCGGGGATCATTCCGGCGGTGCTGCACTACTACATGAAATTCAATGCCGATGCGTCTGACGATGACGTGGTCGCATTTTTCCTGGGTGCAGCTGCCGTCGGCATCCTGTGCAAGAAAAACGCTTCGATCTCCGGGGCCGAAGTCGGCTGCCAGGGCGAAGTCGGCTCCGCTTGCGCCATGGCCGCCGCAGGCCTGGCAGAGGTGCTTGGCGCCACCCCGGAGCAGCTGGAAAACGCCGCCGAAATCGGCCTGGAACACAACCTCGGCCTCACCTGCGACCCGGTGGGCGGACTGGTGCAAGTGCCGTGTATCGAGCGCAACGCGATCGCCGCGGTCAAGGCCATCAATGCCACGCAAATGGCCCTGCGCGGCGACGGCAAACACTTCATTTCCCTGGACCGGGTGATCCGCACCATGCGCGACACCGGGGCCGACATGCACGACAAGTACAAAGAGACGTCGCGGGGCGGACTGGCGGTGAACTGGGTGGAATGTTGACCGTTTCGGAGGCACGTCGAGGTCAATTGCCCTGAAACGTGCAGAAAACGCGGCCCCCTGTAGGAGCGAGCCTGCTCGCGAAAAACCCTCAGGCGCCGCGAACCATCTGGTTTGACGCGTCATCGTTCGCGACCTTCGCGAGCAAGCTCACTCCTACAAAGGAATGGGTTGTCCGATAACCCATCCGGCATGCCCCTTGCTATATCCCTGATGCAAGCCATGGAATGGCCGATGGTCTGGTGTTGCGAACTAATCCCGATATCGACCGGTCAACAACTGCACGTTCAATCAGGCGGTGACGCATCATGGACAACCCTTTCCAGCTCATTACCGATGCCTTTGCAGCGGATTACCAGATCAACCTGAGCATTCAGGGCCTGGACGGCCGCATCATGCTGACCCTGTCCAACAGTGGCCGCGTGGTGGCCAAACGCATGATCAGCGCCGAACAACGCAATGACCCCGAGCGCCTGAAACGACTGGTGCAAAGCATTCAGTTCGGCATTGCCATCGAGCAGGGCCACTGCGCCGTGGCCATCCTCGAATCAATGACCGACGGCGGCACGCGCAGCCTGCCCCCACCAGCCAGTGACCGCCATCGACCCGCCATGGGGCTTTAAAGCTCGCCCTTTTCTACTTCCGGATGTTCACTGGAGCCCTTACCTGTTTTGCGGTGTGGGTTCTCAATCTTCACCGAAGGAAATTGCGACGAAGCGTAACGCACCACCAGAATCGCAAACGCCAACAGCAGAATCCCGCCGCACAGGTAGATGATCCCCAGGTCCGGCGGGTTGTGGTGCGATACGTTGGAAATCAGCAGCCGCGTCAGCGCGGTGATCGCCACGTAGATCAGGAAGCGCACGGGCATGTGGTTGGTCTTGAAGTAAATCCCGACCATCGCCCCCAGTTCCAGGTAGATGAACAGCAGCAAGATGTCATCGATCTTGATGTGCCCTTCTTCGATCATCCCGAGAAATTCCATCACCGCCGCCCATGCGGTCACCGCACCAATGGCGAACAGCGCCAGGTAGTGAAAGGTTTCGACAAACAGATTGCCCAGGGACTCGGCCAGTTCATGCACGTTCTGCCGCAGTTTTTCGGCCCAGTTGATTTTCACGATGATGCTTCCTTAGGTCGGCTCGACCGGATGATGCGGGTTGGACGTGACGGTTTTTCTGCATGCAGAAAAAAGGCCAGCCCATGATGGCGAGCCGCTCGGGATTGTGCGCCGTGGCGTTTGGTCGCACCTGTGCAGCGCCCCGCCTGACAAATCCCGAATTCGGTCTACATTAAAAAGCCACTACCCAAAAGGCAGGGATTCGCTTATCCTTTAGCTGTATATAGATACAGTAGTCGAAATCGACAACCAATGTGAAGGCATGTGAGGTGGTGAATGGCCGTCGAAGTGGTATACCGCAGCAGCCGAGATCTGGAGCGCTTGTTCATGGATAAAGCCGAAGCTGACCGTCATGACAAAATGCTCGAACTGGCCGAATTGCTGGCTGAAGTGTTGCAAAAAGCCGTTCCGTCCCTGACCGAGCAGCAAGTGGAAGAAGCCGGGATCTACATGGCGAAAAATCGCGACGTGTTCGCCAAGGCGTTCAAGAGCCAGCCGGACGCCCTGTCCGAACTGCTCAGCGCACCGGTTGAAGTCGCACAACCTGTTGCGGCAACCGAGGTCGTTGAGGCCGCTGAACCGGTCACTCCGGCCAAGCCTGCCAAGGCTCCAAAAGCCGCCAAGTAAGCAAGGCCCAAATTGAATGGGCCCTGAGTCGAATGGCTCAGGGCCTTTTTCATGCTTGTGGAAAACTCATGTCCAACTCAGCGGTACAACACTTTCTCCGCCAACTCATCGGCCACCCGCGCGGGGGAGCGTTTTTCCGCCTGGGCGTGGGCGAACACTTCAGTCAGGCGCGAGCTGATTTTCGACAGGTGCGCGGTGATGGTCGACAGTTCCTCACCGCGGTGCTTGAGCGACACGTAAATCAGTCCGCCGGCGTTTATCACGTAATCCGGTGCGTACAGGATGCCGCGACGTTCCAGTTGGTCGGCAACATCCAGATGGGTCAGCTGATTGTTCGCCGAACCGGCCACTGCCGAGCAGCGCAGTTGCGTCACGCTGTGGCTGTTGAGCACCCCGCCCAAACCGCATGGCGCAAGAATATCGCAAGGCGTGCTGAGCAGTGCGTCGTTGGCGATGGGGTGAGCCCCGAGTTGCTCCATCGCCAGTTGCACCTTGCCGTGATCGATATCGCTGACCAGCAGTTCGGCCCCGGCGGCGTGCAACTGTTCTGCCAGGGCATAACCAACGTTGCCCAAGCCTTGAATGGCAACGCGCAGGCCTTCGAGGTTATCGCTGCCCAGTCGCGCCATCGCTGTGGCGCGAATGCCGGTGAATACGCCCATCGCCGCGTGTGGCGCAGGGTCGCCCGCCGCGGTGGTGCTGGTGACATGCTGGGTCTGCTGGGCGATGCAATCCATGTCCGCCACTGAGGTGCCACTGTCGATGGCCGTGATGTAGCGCCCGTCGAGCTGATTGATACAGCGCCCGAAGGCTTCGAACAGCGCCGCGCGGTTGGCCACATGAACGGGGCGAATGATCACCGCCACGCCGCCGCCCTGGGCCAGGCCGGCCAGTGCCGCCTTGTAACTCATGCCTTGGGCAAGGCGCACCGCATCCTCGACCGCAGACTCGTCGCTGGGATAGGCAAGGTAACGACAACCACCCAGGGCAGGCCCCAGCCGGCTGTTATGAATGGCAATGACCGCCTTCAACCCGGTGACCGAGTCAACGCTCAGATGCAGCGATTCAAGGCGAGTGCTTTGCATGAGAGCGAACATCGTAGGGCTCCCGAATCACTTCTTGTAGTCGCCAGTATAGGCTTGCGCCCAAAAATTGCAGAAGCGCACCGGAATAAGCACGGCCCCGATGCAGGCTTTCGGAAATAACCCGTGGTCGCTCTTGTACGGTACTGGACGAATGCCGGAGAGGGGGCTAAAACGAGGCATTGCCCGGAGATTTTGATGACCCCGCGCCAATCGTTCTTCGCCTGTCTGCAACGTTCACCGCCCGCACTGTTCGAGGCGGCACTGTGGATTGCGGCCGAGCACGACAGCGAGGTGGAACCGCAAGCGCTGTTGGCCGATTTCCAGGCGTTGCAACAGCGGGTCAGTGGTGGCTTGCCGATGCTGCCGGTCAGTGAACTGGCCCAGCCGCTGCTGCGGCGCATGAATGACCTTGGCTTCGCCCAGGACGACTTCACGCCATTGCGCCCGCAAGTGGCACTGCTCGACAAGGTACTGGAGCGCCGACGAGGGCAACCCTTGACGCTGGGGCTGATTGCGCTGGAGTTGGCCAAGGGCCTGGAAATTCCCATGGTCGGGGTCAACTTCCCCGGGCATTTCCTGCTGCGGGTGCCGGGCGCCGATCATTTGCTCGACCCTTGCGGTGGCCGTCGCCTTTATCCCAACGATTGTCGGGAGTTGTTGAACCGCCAGTACGGCCCGAACATCAAGCTCAGCGCCGAGCACCTGGAAACCGCCGAGCCAGTGCAGATGTTGCAGCGGCTGTCGCGCAACCTGCGCCAGTTGTACCTGTCCCACGACGACGTCATCAATGCCTTGATCGACGCCGAACGCGTCCTGGAACTGGGCAACGCCAGCGCCGCCGACTATCTGGCCCGGGCCAGCCTGTACCAACGGCTGGACTGCCCGAACGCCGAGCGTTTTGACCTGGAGCATGCGCTGCTGCTCAGCGACGATCCGATCCAGCGGATTCGCCTGACGGAGCGGCTGGGGCATCTGCCGCCAAACGCCATTGTTCACTGATCACAAAACCTTGTGGGAGCGGGCTGGTGCAGGGCCTTAAGGAGTGTCTGGCTGGTTCGCCGGATGCGCCTTGATGAACGCCGGGTGAGTGGCCGCCAATGCCGCCACTCGCCGAATTCGCGGATAAGCCTCAAGAGAAACATTGAAACGCTCGGCCGCGTACAGCTGCGGGATCAGGTAGACGTCCGCCAACCCGGGCTCGGGGCCGAAGCAGTAACCGTCATCACCGATCAACTGCTCCACCGTGGCCAGCCCTTGGCCGATCCAGTGACCAATCCACTCCACCACCTGCGGTTCGTCGTGGCCTGACTGGCGTAGCCGATTGAGCACGCTGACGTTGTGCAGCGGGTGCACATCGCAGCCGATCACTGCCGCGACGCCGCGCTCGTGAGCACGGGCAGCCAGGTCTTTGGACAGCAGCGGGACCTGTGGATAACGTTCCTCCAGGTACTCGATGATCGCAGGAGACTGGATCAGCAACTCGCCTTCATCCGTGCGCAAGGCCGGCACGCGGCCCTGCGGGTTGATGCCCAGATAAGGCGGCTGACAATGCTCGCCCCCCTGCGGTGCAATCAGGTTGACTGGCAAGGATTGATAATCCAGGCCCTTGAGCGCCAACGCGATTCGCACCCGGTACGAAGATGTCGAACGGTAGTAGGTGTAGAGTTCCATGCCCCGCTCCTGTTAGCGCGCCGGCAGCACTTTGCCGCGGCATTCGCCGAAACCGATGGAAGCAAAACCGTCACGGCGGCAACGGCCGCGCAGGATGATTTCGTCACCGTCCTCAAGGAATTTACGCACCTCGCCCGAGGCCAGTTCGATCGGCTTTTTACCGCCTTCGGTGATTTCCAGCAGGCTGCCGAACTGACCGCTCTGCGGCCCCGACAACGTGCCCGAGCCGAACAGATCACCCGCCTGCAACTGGCAACCATTGACGCTGTGGTGCGCGACCATTTGCGCCACGGTCCAGTACATGTGCCCGGTGTTGCTCAGGGTCAGGCGATGGGCTGGCAGGTTCTGTTCACGCATGACCTCGGTGAGCAGCAACACTTCCAGTTCGATGTCGAACGCGCCAGCGTCCTGGTCACGCTTGTCGAGCAAGTACGGCAGAGGCTGCGGATCACCTTGGGGACGTGCAGGCTGGGCACGACGGAACGGCTCCAGCGCTTCGGCGGTGACCACCCACGGCGAGATGCTGGTGATGAAGCTTTTCGACAGGAATGGCCCCAGTGGCTGGTATTCCCAGGCCTGGATATCCCGTGCAGACCAGTCGTTGAGCAGGCAGAAACCGGCGATGTGATCGGCGGCGTCGCCAATGGCAATCGAGTCTCCCATGTCGTTGCCCTGGCCGATCCAGATGCCCAGCTCCAGTTCGTAGTCCAGGCGCGCGCAAGGACCGAAGGTTGGCTCGGTTTGGCCGGCCGGCAAGGTCTGGCCTTTCGGGCGGCGCACGTCGGTGCCGGACGGGCGAATGGTCGACGCACGACCGTGGTAGCCGATTGGCACGTACTTGTAGTTCGGCAGCAACGGGTTGTCGGGACGGAACAGTTTGCCGACGTTCTGTGCGTGCTCGATGCCGACGTAGAAGTCGGTGTAATCGTTGATTTTCGCCGGCAGATGCATCTCGCAATCCGCCGCCAGCGGCAGCAGTTTTGCACCCTGGGCTTCGATCTTGCCCTGCTCGGTGCTGCCCTCTGCGAACAGTTCCAGCAAACGCTCACGCAATGCGACGCGAGCCTCGCGGCCCAGTTCGAAGAACGCATTCAGCTGGCCGCCACGGGTGGCCTCGACGGCAACCTTCGCGGCGCCATCGAACAATCCGGCCTCCAGGGCCGCTTGCAGATCAAAGATATGCTCGCCAATCGCCACGCCACTGCGCGGTGCCGAGCCGTTGAGGCTGAACACGCCCAGCGGCAGGTTTTGCAGGGGGAAGTCCGCGTGGCCGTTGGCGGATGCAACCCAGCTGCGAGTGATGGAAGTCTGCGTCATGGGTTATCTCCGGGTCGGGTCGAAAGTGGCGGGCAGCGTAGCCCAGCAGGCGTCGTAGGTGTTTTGCAGTTGCGGGCAATCAAGGGCGAAACGGCTTGGGCGCAACACCTGGCTGGTCTCGAACATGAACGCCATGGTGTTGTCGATTTTCGCCGGTTTGAGGTCAGCGTTGATCGCTTTGGTGCAGGTCTCGCCGTCCGGACCGTGGGCGCTCATGCAGCTGTGCAACGAAGCACCGCCGGGCACAAAGCCTTCGGCCTTGGCGTCGTATTCGCCCTGGATCAACCCCATGAATTCGTTCATCAGGTTGCGATGGAACCACGGCGGACGGAAGGTTTTTTCGGCCACCATCCAGCGCGGCGGGAAGATCACGAAGTCGAGGTTGGCCAGGCCGTGAACGCTGGTCGGCGACGTCAGCACGGTGAAGATCGACGGATCGGGGTGATCGAAACTGACGGTGCCGATAGTGTTGAATCGGCGCAGGTCATATTTGTACGGCACGTTGTTACCGTGCCAGGCGACCACGTTCAGCGGCGAATGATTGAGCTCGCAGGCCCACAACTGGCCGAGGAATTTCTGCACCAGCGTGGTGGGTTGTTGCAGGTTTTCGTAGGCCGCCACCGGGGTCAAAAAGTCCCTCGGATTGGCCAGGCCATTACTGCCAATCGGCCCCAGGTCCGGCAATCGCAGCGGCGCACCATGGTTTTCGGCGACGTAACCGCGAGCTTGCGGGTCGAGTAGTTCGATGCGGAATTTAAGGCCGCGAGGCAGTACGGCAATTTCCAGCGGTTCGAGTTCAAGCACGCCCAGTTCGGTGGCGATGCGCAGGCGCCCCAGTTCAGGCACCAGCAACATCTCACCGTCCGCATTGAAGAACACGCGTTCCATGGAACGGTTGGCGCGGTAGTTGTAGATACTGATCCCGGCCGGTTTTTCTGCGCCCGAGTTGGCGGCCATACTCACCAGGCCGTCGATGAAATCGGTCGGCTCGGCGGGAATGTCCAGCGGGTTCCAGCGCAGGCGGTTGGGGGTCACCTCACCCAGCGGGCCGCCGGCCAGTTGCCGGTCCAGTTTGACGAATGCCGGATGATTGGCCGACGGCTGAATGCGGTACATCCAGGTCCGTCGCGCTTCGCTGCGCGCCATGGTGAACGCCGTGCCGGAGAACAGTTCGGTGTAAAGGCCGTACGGGGCTTTTTGCGGGGAGTTCTGGCCGACAGGCAGTGCGCCGGGCAACGCTTCGCTGCTGAATTCGTTGCCGAAGCCTGACTGGTAGGCCAGCGCTGGCGTTGTTGAATCGGGGTTCATGGAGCCTCCTGAACAGGGAGTCGGCAGTGGCCGCTCGCTCTGTTGCAGAGGTCGAGGCACGCCTGGGTTGTTTTTATCGTAATTTGATTACGCATAACGTAATTTGATTGGTATTGACCGTCAAGCTATAAAGACGCCCATTCGTCCCGGGATCACAGCACCACCATGGAAAAGACCAGCGACAGCAACGGCAAACAGAAAGTCCGCTCGGCCGAGGTTGGCACCGACATCCTCAAGGCCCTGGCCGAGTTGTCGCCTTCGACTTCGCTGTCGCGCCTGGCCGAACACGTGCAGATGCCGGCGAGCAAGGTTCACCGCTATTTGCAGGCCCTGATCGCCAGCGGATTCGCCGAACAGAACGCCGCCACCAACCATTACGGCCTGGGCCGCGAAGCCCTGCGCGTAGGGTTGGCGGCACTCAACAGTATGGACGTGCTGAAAGTCGCCGCCCTGCCCCTGGCTGAACTGCGCGATGACTTGAACGAAACCTGTTTCCTGGCGGTGTGGGGCAATCAGGGCGCGACCGTGGTGCATATCGAACCGGCGGTGCGTGCAGTGACGGTGGTGACACAACTGGGCTCGGTGTTGCCATTGCTCAGCTCTTCGACGGGACTGGTGTTTGGCGCCTACCTGCCTGCGCGTGAAACCGTGGATCTGCGTGAGCAGGAACTGCAAAATGTTACCGCCCACGCCTTGGCGGATGATCAGGCCTACGCAACGATGTGCGAACAGATCCGCCATCGGGGCCTGCATCATGTGCATGGACTCTTGATGCCCGGAGTGGATGCCTTGTCGGCACCGGTGTTCAACGCCATGGGCAGGATCACGGCAGTACTGACCGTGGTCGGGCCGACCTCGCTGTTTCATGCCGATGAAAACGGTCCGGCGGCGCAGCGTTTGTTAGCCGCCACCCGCGCCGTGAGCTGGCGCATGGGCTTTGAGCCCGACTCATCGACAGCCTGAACGCAGCGGCGATGATCAGCCCTGCATCATCAACCCCAACTTCTTCGCCATGGCAACTGCCTGTGTACGCCGTTCCACACCCAACTTGCTGTGAATGCGCCGGGCATGGGTTTTCACCGTATGCAGCGAAATGAACAGCTGCTCGGCAATTTGCTGATTGGAATTACCTTGGGCAATCAGGCCGAGCACTTCCAGCTCCCGACAACTTAGCAGGCTGGCATCCAGGGCCAGCGCGGTCACCGTCTCCTCTCCTTGCAAACGACAGATCAGGTTCGGTTGTCGCAAGTTCAAATCACGCAATGCCTGTTGTCCCTGACAACGCTTGACCAACGCCAGCCCGGCCTCCAGTGCTGCGTGAGCCGTGTCCGGCTCACCCGTCAGGTCCGCCACTTCGCAGATTGCCAATTGCAGCTCCGTTTCCAGCGCCAGCATGGTGTGTTGTTGCGCGTGTTCGAGTAACGCCTTGAGTCGATCCAGTGGACGTTGCACCAGTTGCAGTTGAGTCTCGGCCAACACCAACTGGTATTCGATACGCGCAATCAGTTGCAGCGTGGCCGGTGGTGCCTGGCGCGCGTTGGCCCCACGATAATGACGCAAGACCCGGGTCAGTGCTTCCCGGGCCAACTCCGGGCGCCCTTGTTGCAGCCAGAAATGACTGCTGATTTGCAGCAGCACGCCGCGATAAACCGTGTCGGGGATCTGCCGTTGCTGCATCAACCGTTCGGCCTCGCGCAGACGATCAAATGCATGGGCGTAATCACGTTGGTTGGCCGCCAGTTGCGCCTGCCCGAGAAACCCGTACAGGACATGCTTGTCCTGACTGTGGAGGCAGTCATCAAGGCCCGCCTGGAAACATTCACCGGCCAATTCATCCTGGCCCTGGCACAAGGCCAAGCGCCCACGCCGCAGGGCGATTCGTCCCAGCAGCGGCGTCGGTCGATCAGCCTGCCGTCCGAGCATTTCATGGATGTCGGCCAGCAACTGCCCTGCTCGCCGCGGTGCACCACGCTGCTCCAGCAACTGCGCATGATCGAGTTCGAGCAAGCCTTCAAACAGCAACGAGCCTTGCGCCCGCGCCAGACAAAGGGCATCACGATTGAAGGCCTGGGCGGCATCGAGGTCGGCGTTGTGCAGCGCTTGCTGGGTCAGCCCGGACAGACACAACAACCGTGCGGGCCACGCCTCGGCCGACAGCGCGTCCAGCGCCTCGATAAAATGCGCCCGTGCCGCCGGCAGGCGTCCCTGCAAATGCAGCAACCAACCCTGTTGCGCCTGCCAACGCGCCAGCAGTTGGCATTGCAAGGATGCCGTCGGTTGCGGGGCAAATCGGGACAGTTGCCCAATGCAGGCAGCCGCCTGCTCGAAACGCCCGGCAAACAGCAACGCCGCGGTGATCAATCCCACCCGTTGCGGCGTGCCCAGGGTCAACTGTTCACCCAGCTGCTCGTGCAGTTTGAGTAACCAGCTGACGTTCTGACGCCTGAACAGATGCTCAAAACTGAAGTGTTGCAACAGGCTGACCGCGACCTCGTGCTCCTGCGCCAGCAATGCCTGCTCGAATGCGCCCTGCCAGTCTTCTTCGGCGCTGAACCATTGGCACGCGCGGCGATGCCAGGATCGCCCGGCCGGGGTCGGTTCTACACGCATTTCCCGGGCCAGAGGTTCGAAGACCCGCAACCACTCGACGGAGTCTTCCCAAGGTTCAATGAAGCAGCCCATGTCCTGCAACGCGTGCAGCCACTGCGCGCCCTCACCCGTGCCGAAAAGATGCTCGCACAAGCTGGCGTTGAAGCGTGGCAGATGAACCAACACCTTCCAGACCTCAACCAACTCCGACGGCAAGGTGTTGAACAACTCGTGTTGCAGGTAATCGAGCAATGTCGCCAAACGCCCCTGCTCACCCGACCACGGACAACCATTGAGCAATGCGATCCGCACGCCAGCGCACCAGCCACCACTGCGCTGAGCCACCCTTTTGGCGGTTTGTGCCGCCAGGCTCGGCTCGACATGACCGAGCAACTGCCCGACCTCGGCCTCGGTAAACGCCAGCGTCCGGCCTTCGCACTCGTACAACTCATCATCGAGCAGCAGCCGCGGCCAGTTGCAGGGTGGTCGTCGACGGGAGCTCAGCCACCAGGTCAGCGCCGGGCTGTCGACGGCCAACAGGCGATCGAGCATCCGGTCGAGTTCCGGATTGGGTGCTCGACAGTAATCATCGATAAACAGCCAGGTCGGTGCCTGTAATCGGGCCAGATGTGCCAGCAGCCCGGGCTCATCCGTCGAGGGCAGACCCAGCGCTTGCGTCAGGCGCAATAGTAAATCGGCTGCACTCAACGACGCCCCCGCCAGCGGCAGCCAACAGATCCGAGCGTGCTCCGGCGCCCGCAGCAGGCATTCGGTGAGCAGCGCGCTCTTGCCACTACCGGCCGGTGCGCAAAGCAACTTCACCCGCGCGGTCGAAACCAGCAAGGGCTCGATCAGTCGCTCGCGGGACAGATGATGGGACGACAGTCGGGGCATGAAGCCAGGGCGGTCCAGACAGTGCGTCATTGCAGTCATTGTGGTGCGCCTTTTTTATAATTCTGGCGCCACCCTAGCCCCCTCCCGAGCGCTTGTTGAAGAAGTATTCAACACGCTGATCGACCGCTATAAAAAAGGTGACCGCAAAGTCACCCTTTTGTGTAAGACCCTGTAGGAAACCTACCTGACTCCCGTGCTCCGCAAGGCTGCTGGCGTGTAGTCCCCCGCTTTTGCATCGATGTTGAATTCGAAGCTGCGCTTCTCTTCGTTCTTCATTCCCAGGGCGATATAGCGACCGGCGATCAGGTCATAGAGCGCTTCGACGGTGTAGGCCGGCACCTGGTGATCGTAGTAGTACTGGGCATGCCCTTCAGCGACGCGCCAGAGTTGGCCACGTCCGTCGTAGTGGTCGGCCAGCGCCACTTGCCAGCTGTCTTCGTCGATGTACATGTGGCGCTTGGCGTACACGTGACGCTCGCTCGGCTTGACCGTGGCAACGACTTCCCAGACACGGTGCAACTCGTAGCGAGTCAGGTCCTGATTGATGTGCCCGGCCTTGATCACATCGGTGTACTTGAGGTTGGGCGAGTCGAGCTTGTAACTGTTGTAGGGAATGTACATCTCCTTCTTGCCGATCAGTTTCCAATCGTAGCGATCCGGCGCGCCGGAAAACATGTCGAAGTTATCGGTAGTGCGCAGGCCGTCGGATGAGGTGCCGACACCGTCATAAGCGACCTGCGGCGCACGCCGTACCCGGCGCTGGCCAGCGTTGTAGATCCAGGCCTTGCGCGGTTCCTTGACCTGGTCGAGGGTCTCGTGGACCAGCAACACATTGCCCGCCAGCCGCGCCGGCGCGGTCACTTCCTGCTTGAAGTAGTTGAGGACGTTATCGTCGCTGCCCGGTTTCAGATCGCTGAGCAACGACGGAACGGCGACTTCGTCCTTGAAGCGGATCACCGTGAAGTCACCATTGGACTGCGGTGTCGCCTGGGTGATGGTGCGGCGCAGATTGCCGCCGTGGTAACGAGTGACATGGTTCCAGATCACTTCCACGCCATTCTTCGGAATCGGGAATGCGTAGTAGCGATTGCCAGTGAAGTTGGCTAGACCGTTACCCTCGTTGATCGGTGTTACGTTCAGCGCACTGCGCTTGGCCGACTCATAGATTTCTGCCGGTAACGCCACGGTGCGATGGCTCGGGTAGACCGGAATCTTGTAGGTCTCTGGGTAGCGCTTGAACATTGCGATCTGGCCGTCGGAGAGTTTGTCCTTGTACTTGTCGACAGTCGCCGCAGTGATCACGAACAACGGCTTTTCGTTGGCGAACGGGTCGGCCAGGAAACCTTTGCTGTCCACCGCGCCAGCGTTTTTCGGGATGCCGCCGGTCCAGGCCGGAATCGAGCCATCGGCATTGCCGGCCTTCTCGGCACCGAGCGGTGTAAGGCTGGTGCCGAGAAGGCCGGCTTCTTGCGGCGACACCGCCGCCATCACGTTGGCGGCCAGCAGACTCAGGGCCAGAACGGTGCCCAATTGCAGAATCATCTTGCGCATTGAATTCATCCTTTTCAGCCAGATCAGAAGTTCACACCAAAGCTCAACGCCACGAAGTCACGGTCGGTGAGGACGTTGTAGTCGCCGCCGAAAAAGTCGGTGTAACTGAGGCTGGCGGTATAGGTGTTGCGATAGTCCGCATCGACACCGAGGCTGATGGCCTTGGCGCCTTCGTTGAACAGACCGTTGGGACCAAAGCCTGCGACGTCGTGGGACCACGAGAGGTTGGGCCTGAAGTTGATCCCGGCCATGAGGTTGTTGTAGTCGAGGATGGCCCGGGCGCGATAACCCCATGAAGTCGAAGTCACGAAGCCGTCGGTATCGCCACCGAATCCATACTGGCCATACACCGAGTCGCGGCCGTAGCGCAGTTTGGTGCGTGCTTCCAGACCACCGACCCGAACCACCGCCGCCTCGCCTACCAGGGTCAGGCGATCTGCACCCGCGACCTGATCGATGAAGTGCGTCAGGGTGCTCTGGATCTGCGTCACCTCCTTGCGGCGGTAGCCTTTGTTGTCGGCCCCCGGTGACGTGGCAATGGGCGATGCTGCTCCGCCCGCGATAGGGTTGAGCAAGGCCAGGGTCAGGTCATTGGTGTTGACCTGCACCGGGGCGTTGGGACGGTAGCTGATTTCCCCGCTCCACGCGGTGCCGGTGGATAACGTGGTGGCGAAGCTGGCGCCGTAGAGGCGGATGTCCTCCGGGTATTCGAGGTAATACTGGCCGCGACCGAGCATCACACTTTGGGCCAGGCCTGAACCGGTGCCGGGCGCGATGCGGTTGGCGGTGGCAACGATTCCCGGAATGCTTGCCAGCGTACCGGGGCCGGCGGTGGTGGTCCCGACATTCGGTGAACGGCTGTGGTAGTTCATGAAGTACAGGCCGTACTCGGTGTCGTCCCCCAGCCAGCGCAGCGCCGTACCCCACTGCCCGGAATCCCGGGCATCGCGGTCACCGCCACGGGGAACGATCACCCCCTCCTTGCTGACCTCGAAGCCCTGGCCAAAGGCAGCCGCAATCGGCTGCAAGGGTGCAATGGCCGGGTTGGCAACGGTGTAGCCCTTGTTGCAGCCGTCCGCCACCACGTCGACACCAAAGAAAGTGCCGCAGTTATCGACGACCGTCTGATCCCACTCCAGTTGATAGAAGCCTTCCACGGTCAGCTTTTCCGTCAGCCCCTGGGAGGCGAACAACATGTTGACCGGGATCAGGCCTTCCTTGATCTCGGCGCCAGGACGACGGAACGCGGACACATCGACCGGATTGATGCTGTTGATCGAGTTGCCGATGAACGTGCTCTCCCCCCAACTGACCACCTGCTTGCCAGCGCGGACCGTGCCCGGCAAATCGGCGAGGGAGTAGTTGTGATAGACGAAAGCGTCGAGGATTTGTCCGCCTGAAGACTTGGCGCCCTCTTTGCGATTGTGATCGCTGATGTCCTTGAAGGGGCGGCTTTCATCCTTGAGTTCAAAGTCGTACCAGTACTTGCCACGCACAAACGCACCGGTGTCGCCGTACTTCAGTTCGAGGTCGTGAATACCCTTGAAGATCTTCGAGAAGGTTTCACCCTTCTTGAAATTCAATCGCCCGTCGTCACCGGTCGAAGACTGGCCGGAGCCGCCGTTGACGATGCCCACCAGGGATTTATCCGCATCACGCATGCCCCAGCTCGCGCCGACCGACAACGAGGAGTCGAACGTCCCCTCGATCTCCCCGATGTTGAATGAAAGGGCCTGCGCCTGGGCGCAACAGCCTAATGCGACCGCAACCGCCAGCGCCTGCGGTGTGAAGATGGCGCGCATTGTTGTTTTTGTCATGCGTCTTCCCCGGTGAGTGACAGAAGGCCACACCCTACTGCCGGGCACCGGGGTCGATAAGCGCACCAAGGAGGTATTCGTGGTGTACCTCTAAAGGATGACTGGCACAGACGACGAGCACCCGAATCCCGACTGTTGCCGGGGCTGCAACAGTGCATGTCGGGAATTGGTATTTTTCCTACAGCGCCGAGGGCTTACTCTTACCTCACTGTCACAGTAAACCACCGCAGGCACCCTGTACCGGCCTGCGCCGTGACTGAAAGATTTCAGATGAATCGATGATTCGGTTCGTCACCCTGTGTTCACTGACGTTGATTTGTAGCTCCTGATCCAACGTCTTACTTTGGCCGCTGCGTTTGCAGCGGCCTTTTTTATGGGCGATGGTTTTTGATAATTAACAGCTGCCAGTCAGTGCCCCCCGGAGCATCCAGGTAAAACTTCGCATGCCTACATTTCTTTCAGAAAGTACCTACAAGCATAGGTAAACACCAAAAGCACTCGAGTCTTTAAGTTGAACAGCAAGTCGGCGAACGACTTTTTATCTTCGTCCGACTTCAAACCTACTTATTGCGAGTGCAACCATGAAACCCATCAACTACAACCGGTATCGCTCAACCAGAAGTTTCAACAGTCGAATACGCTTTCTGATTCTTCACTACACGGCCGCTGACTTTTCAAGTTCTGTCAGTGCCCTGACTGGCCCCAATGTCAGCGCGCATTATCTGGTTCCAGATATCACGGACCCCAGTTACCTGAAGGCCGGCCATACCGGGCAGGAAGTTTTCAGCCTGGTGGATGAAACCTATCGCGCGTGGCACGCAGGTGTCAGTCAGTGGGGTAGCCGCAGCAATCTGAACGATACGTCCATCGGCATTGAAATCGTCAACCTGGCGACCGACAACAAGGGCGAATTCACCTTTCCGCCGTATCACCCCGAGCAGATTGCTGCGATTGAACAGCTGGCGCTGAATATCCTCATGCGCTACCCGGATATCACGCCGACGCAGGTTTTGGGCCACTCCGATGTTTCGATCGGCCGCAAAAGTGACCCGGGGCCAATGTTTCCCTGGCGGGAACTGTACTTGAAAGGCGTCGGCGCCTGGTTCGATGAAACCACTCGGGACGAGTATCTGCGCCAATACAACACATCGGGGGTTCCAGCCCGAAGCGAATTGCTGGGGCTGTTCAAATCCTATGGGTACGATGTTTCTGGAGCGTCTACGGAAGGCGGTTTTCAACAATTGGTGCGGGCATTCCAGATGCATTTTCGCCCGGAAAACTTCGATGGAAAAATGGACGCGCAAACAGCCGCCAACCTGAAGGCGCTGGTCGTCAAATACTTTCCCGGCTGACCATTGGCAAACGGCTTTGCAGCCGACAAATGCAACAACCGGCAAGGTCAGTCAATGTGACCTTGCCGGTGGTATCAAAGCGTATATTTCTGCAAATTCCCCATCATTTCCTTCAGCGCTTCGATGTTGTCCTTCGGATGCGCCGCACCCTCGAAGTCGCAAATCTGCTGCCAGTGCGCCGCCACGTCTTCCGGGGAGAAACCTGCCCGAGGATCGAACCCGATGCCGAGGCTGCGCTCCCAGCGGACCTTGCCCATCCAGCCGCCGCCGACTTCGAACAGACCGGAGGTTTCCTGACAGTTCTCGCTGGCCAGGTACACCACCAGCGGGCTGACCAGTTCGGGCTTGAGTTGTTCGAAGACTTGCGGCGGGATCAGGCCTTCGGTCATGCGCGTACCGCCGGTGGGGGCGATGGCGTTGACCAGGATGTTGTTCTTGCGGCCTTCGATGGCCAGGGTGCGGGTCAGGCCATAGAGACCGAGCTTGGCCATGCCGTAGTTGGACTGGCCGAAGTTGCCATAGATGCCCGAGGTCGACGCGGTGAAAATCACCCGGCCGTAATTCTGCTCGCGCATGTGCGGCCAGGCGGCGCGGGTGACTTTGTAGGCACCTTCGACGTGGACGCGGTAAACCAGGTCCCAGTCGGCGTCATCCATTTTGTGGAAGGTCTTGTCCCGCAGGATCCCGGCATTGTTGACTACCACGTCGACGCGACCGAAGACGTCCAGGGCGTGCTGGACCAGTTTGTCACCGTCAGTGACCGAGTCGTGGTTGGCTTCGGCTACGCCGCCGGCCTCGCGAATCTCCGCGACCACGCGGTCGGCGGCCGAGGCATTGGCGCCTTCGCCCTGGGCGGAGCCGCCAAGATCGTTGACCAGCACCCTGGCACCCTGTTTGGCGAACAACAGTGCATGCGTCCGTCCCAGGCCGCCACCGGCTCCGGTAATGATCACGACTTTATCTTCGAAGCGCACAGACTCATTCATGGGGGGGACTCCAGCAGGCCAAGGGACAGTGAGTCCGAGTTTCAGGCACGGCGCAGCGGGTCACAATGAACACGGGTGAGGCTGAATGGTGCGCGATAAGGCTGGGGGATGATTGATAGAGAAACAGGCATGAACCCTGTGGCGAGGGGGCTTGTCGGATCGCCGCATCGCCCCGTTCGGCTGCGAAGCAGTCGTAAACCGGCTAAACGCGTTATACCTGAATCACTGCGCTGTATGGTTTGGGGCCGCTGCGCAGCCCAACGGGGGCAAGCCCCCTCGCCACAACAGTTCACCTTAAAGTTCAGGAGCACGCCACCTTGCGTGGCGGCAAGAGCAATTGATCGCGAAACGCCAGGTAGTGCTTGAGCACCTCGCAGGGCGCCTCGATCTGCGGGTAGTGGCCAATGTCGGGCAACACTACCGTGTCCGCCTCCGGGATCAACTCCCGGTAACGCTCGACCATGTGCACGCCGGAGACCGGATCGACCCCGCCATCGATCACTCGCAGCGGCACTTCACCGCGTTGCATCGCGCTCACCCAGCGGTCGCGCCAGACGCGTCGCTCCGGGATGTAGCCGATCAATTTGTGCATGATCCGTGGCCCCTGATGGCTTTCGACCAGGCTCCAGAAATCATCCATCTGGCTTTCACTGGGACGGGTTTGCGGACCGAAAATCTGCCGAAAGCTTCTAACCAGGCCATCACGGCTGAAGGCGCGGCCGATCATCCAGCCCAAAGGGCTGAGCAAGAGTTTTTGCATCAGTACCGGGCGGTGGGTTTCCGGAAACAACCCGCCATTGAGAAACACGCAACTGGCCAGCTCCACCCGCGATTCGTAATGCCGGGCCAGCAGTTCCTGAGCCACGCTGTCGCCGTAATCGTGGGCGAGCAGGTGCACTGGCTGCTCGACATTCAGGTGTTCAAGCAGTGCCTGTTGCAGATCCGCTTGCTCCAGCAGGCTGTATTCGTGATTCGCCGGTTTGGCCGAATCGCCGAAGCCCAGCATGTCGCAAGCGATCACGCGAAAGCGCTGGGCCAATGGCTGCCACAGGTAATGCCAGTCCCAACTGGCGGATGGAAACCCGTGAATGAGCAACAACGGCTCACCCTGGCCTGCTGCCCAGTAGCGGATGCTCTGGCCACGGAATACGAACGTCTGGCTGCGTTTGCGCCAGACACACAAGGGGATTTCGGCGAGCTCCATCAGAGTTTATAACCCGGGTCCAGTTTATCGAGCTTACGCAGCAGTGCCGGCCAGGCCAGCGCTCCGCCCATTCCTTGAGCACTTCGGGTGACACCCGCGATCATGGCCTTGGCGCCGGCCAGGATCTGCGGTTCGATGGCGATCAGTTCAGCGGCACCATTTTGCGCCATGACCTGAATGTCGCAGGCACGCTGAAAGGTGAACATCATCAGGAACGTATCGGCGATGGTGCTGCCGCAGGTCAGCAGACCGTGGTTATGCAACATCAGGAAATTTTTTTCACCGAGGTCGGCCTGTAGCCGCTCTTTCTCCTCAAGGTTGAGCGCCACGCCTTCATAGGCGTGGTAGGCCAGACTGGAAAGCACGAACAACGACTGTTGGCTGATCGGCAAAACACCCTGCTTCTGCGCCGACACCGCCACCCCCGAAGCCGTGTGGGTGTGGAGCACGCAGACGACATCGTGACGGGCTTCATGCACGGCACTGTGGATGGTGTAACCCGCCGGATTGATCTCGTAAGGACTGTCCATCAACTTGTTGCCGGCCTGATCCACCTTGACCAGGCTCGACGCGGTAATTTCGTGAAACATCAACCCGAATGGGTTGATCAGGAAATCTTCGGTGCCGGGCACCTTGGCGGAGATATGCGTGAAGATCAGGTCATCCCAGCCATGTTGGGCGACCAGGCGATAACAGGCTGCCAGGTCGACGCGGGTCTGCCACTCGGCAGCGCTGACCTGGTCTTTGACATTGGGTGGCGATTGGACGGGAGCGACAGTCACGGCAAGAAGCCTCGGTGTTTTTATTATGGAGTGTTTCCTATGTTCACCGAGTCTAGTCAGCCCTTGAGGTTCGTGTAGTTGCATTGGCAGCCAGCTTGATGGCCCAGCGAGTCAGCTGCCCTGCTGTCCTGAATTCATGTCAAATGACCGGTGTCAGCAAGGGTCTGACAGGCATGGGACCGGGGTAACGCTCAGTCGCGCAGTGCGCTGATCAGGTCCGCCAGCCAAGGCTCGGCGTCCGTCTCTGGAGTCACCGTTTCACTGGCATCCAGGCGCAGCATCGGCAGCACTTCGCGAATGCCAAGTTCAGCGAACAATTCGCGCATCTGCTCGCCGCCGCCACAAAAAGTATCGCCATAACTCGCATCGCCCAATCCGATCACCGCGCCCGGCAAACCGCGCCAGGCTGCTGGCAATTGGTCACGAATGGTCGAGTACAGCGGCTGCAGGTTGTCCGGCAGTTCACCCATGCCGGTGGTCGAGGTCACCGCCAGAAAGGCTTCTGGGCCAAACGCCTGGATGTCGGCGAGGGTCGCACGCGGGTTGTGCCAGGTTTCGAAACCGGCGGCGTTCAACAGGCTGGCGGCGTGGCGGGCAACTTCTTCGGCCGTGCCGTACACCGAGCCGGAAATGATGGCGACTTTCATCAATCTGATCCTGAATCCGAGTAAAAGACCCGGATATTAACACCACGGTCGTGATTATTCTTTTAGAATGCAATTGACAATCAATCAGGAAAGGATACTCCGATGATTAATGCACAACTGCTGCAGATGGTGATCAACGCCTCCAATGACGGTATCGTGATTGCCGAAAAGGAAGGCGACCAGGACAAGATCCTCATTTACGTCAACCCCGCGTTCGAACGCCTGACGGGGTACTCCAGCGAAGAAATCCTCTATCAGGATTGTCGCTTCCTGCAGTCGGGGGACCGCGATCAGCAAGCGCTGCCGCTGATTCGCGATGCATTGAACCGTGAAGGATCCTGCCGGGAAATACTGCGCAACTACCGCAAGGACGGCACACCGTTCTGGAACGAGCTGTCCCTTTCAACGGTGAAAAATCCAGCGGACGGGCAAACCTATTTTGTCGGCGTGCAGAAAGACGTCACCGTGCAGGTCAAGGCGCAACAGCGCGTGGCACAGCTGGAGAGGCAGTTGGCTGAACTCCAGGCCGAGCTAGCTGCGCTCAAGGCGACGAACGGCGCAAACGAAACTCAGAATTAATGGTCAGTAATTACAATCACCAATGACTTTGTAATTACATCTTTCGAGCTGGCCATGCAACGCGACGCGCTCCTGACCCAGGATGAGCTGGATTTCATCCAGACCATGCAACACAACCCGCAACTCAATGTTCGGGACGCGACGTCGAGCCTGCTCGTCAACGGTGGGTCGCAAATCCGTGACCTGCTCACCCGCCTGGCGGCCCATGAGCAGGTCACCATTCAAGCCAGCTTCGAAAACCAGCAAATGACCTTCCCCCTGCACTTGGTGGAAGACGAGTTCCATGCGCTGCATTTGCGCCTCGGCGTGCCCAGCATCTATGAAGACGGGCCGACGGCCCGGCCTTGGCGCCTGGTACTGGACGAACCGGTAGCGCTGGAAAACGCCAAGGGTCAACCCGGCACCCTGTGGGTACACGAAGTGTCGTGCAAAGGGGTTTTGCTGGAAGCTCGCAACAAGACCAAACCACCGAAGCATTTCGCCTTGTGGTTCAGCCCCTCAGGCTACGAGCGGATTGCCTTGCGCGGTACTTTCGAGAAAGAAAACGAACAGGGCTTCTACGCCTATCAACTGAGCCTGAGCGATACCGATGAAGCGGAGCGTCTGCGCCAGTTCATCCTGCAACAGCATCGTTTGACTCATCCCGCGCTGCATCTCTGAACGTCAAGTATCCAGAGTACCCGCCAGGAACTGCTTCAAACGCTGGCTCATGACCTCCCCTTCATTGCCCAGGCAACCGATCGATGACCCGGCGAGGCTTTCCTGTGCCAGGTCAGAAGCATCGCCGGCCAACAACAATCGGCACTCCAGACTCATGGCCAGGCGATTCAGACGCCTCGGCAATTCGGGAGCCGGCACATGATTGGAAAACAGCACCAGAGCCAGGGGCTTGATCCTTTCACACATCAGCGCCAGTTCCTCGAATGGCTGGCCCATGTTCAGTACGCGAACGGCCAATGGCCCGGAACTCAGGAACAGGGCGGCGACCAATAGTTCCAGCTCCCGGCAATTGCCATCCAGGGCACAGATGACCACGCGACGCAGCTGTTTTTCGCGCATCAACAACAGACGCTGCAACACCCGGGAACGCAAAAAGCCATCCAGGAACAACCACTCGCTGGTGCCGCCGAACTGGTCCTGGCGTTGCAACAACAGCTTCCAGACGGGCATCAGAATGCCCTGGAACACCACCGGCAAGGAGTAGCTGGAAAAGATTTGCCCGTAGAGCTCCTCCAGCCGAAGCTCGTCAAACCCGTTGACCGCAACATGAATCTGCTGCCGCCACTGCGCGTAATCGGCTTCCACGAGGCTCTTGGGGATGATATGCGACAACGCCTGGAGTGGCTCGGTCCTGGCCAGGATCTTGCCGACCCTGCTGACGGCAACCCCGCGCTCGATCCAGCCGAGAATGCTATGGACACGCTCAATATCGGACATCGAATACAGTCGATGCCCACTGTCGGTGCGTGTTGGAACAATCAGGCCATATCGTCGCTCCCAGGCTCGAAGCGTGACCGGGTTGACACCTGTCAGTCGCGCCACCTCGCGAATGGGAAAGAGCTCTTCCTGTTCGAGAGCGATGGCCTGCGTGGAGCCTGAGGCGTCTGTAAATATGGGCATCCTGTTGAAACATCCATGCATCATCCAGGGCGTATTCTAACGCCCCTTCCCCGTAAAGTTTCCGTAAAAAATCGATACCGCGAATGAACGGATAAACGTCACAGACGCCACGGGCGGAATCAGGAATAATCCTTGCTTGTTTCGAGTCGCAGCCCACCACCCCGGCGCTGTGTCTGGCGAAGTTCCTATCCGGAGCGACGCAAATGCCTTACGGAGATACACAATGTCTACCCCTCCCGTCACGCTGATGGTTGCGCGCCGCGTTGCCAATGGACGCTACCAGGACCTGATCGCCTGGCTGCGCGAAGGCGAACTACTGGCCACCGATTTTCCCGGTTATCTCGGCTCCGGTGTGCTTGCTCCGCCGCCCGGCGATGACGAATTCCAGATCATTTTCCGCTTCGCCAACGAGCAGACCCTGCACGCCTGGGAACATTCCGCTTCGCGCAGCGCCTGGCTCGGACGTGGCGGCGACCTGTTCGCCCACCCGACAGAACACCGGGTCAGTGGCATCGAGGGCTGGTTCGGTGCCGTCGGTCAACGCCCGCCGCGCTGGAAACAGGCCGTGGCGATCTGGCTGGCGTTCTTTCCGGTCTCGCTGCTATTCAACTTTGCGCTGGGGCCGCTGTTGAGTGACATGAGCCTGCTGCCGCGGGTATTCATCAGCACCCTGTGCCTGACGCCGCTGATGGTTTACCTGTTCATCCCATTGTCGACCCGTTTGCTGGCCGGCTGGCTGAACAGCACGCCGACACGCCCATTGCGTGCCGAACCCTCCACACAAAATCATTGATCCCTCCTGTGGTGAGCGAGCTTGCTCGCGATGAGGGCGTGTCAGTCAACATATGTGTCGTCTGACAGTCCGCAATCGCGAGCAAGCTCGCTCCCACAGTAGTTCCCTCGCAATAGGTAGAGCGCTCCCGTCGCTGGTATAGTTTTGTTCTCACCGCGATGCGAGCCGTTCATGACTTCTTCCGCAGCCCCTGTCCTCATTACCGGCGCCGGCCAGCGTGTCGGCCTGCACTGCGCCCGGCGATTGCTGGAAGATGGCCATCGGGTGATTTTCAGCTACCGCAGCGAGCGCCCCGGCGTACAAGCCCTGCGCGACCTGGGGGCCACC
This sequence comes from Pseudomonas sp. EU05-FHT14B02, assembly GCF_058791055.1. Classification (NCBI taxonomy): domain Bacteria; kingdom Pseudomonadati; phylum Pseudomonadota; class Gammaproteobacteria; order Pseudomonadales; family Pseudomonadaceae; genus Pseudomonas; species Pseudomonas sp. EU05-FHT14B02. The sequence goes on from NZ_JBYTDD010000001.1 coordinate 243,433, forward strand.
GCGGTGTTCGCGGACTTCGCCAGCCAGGCCGGGATCTTCGCTTTCATCAACGAGCTGAAAAACCATACCGACAGCCTGCGGGCAATCGTCCACAATGCCTCCGAATGGCTGGCTGAAACACCGGACACCGACGCCGCGGCATTCACCCGCATGTTCAGCGTGCACATGCTGGCGCCCTACCTGATCAACCTGCATTGCGCCGACCTGCTGCAACGCTCGAGCCCCGCCGACATCGTACACATCAGCGATGACGTAACCCGCAAGGGCAGCAGCAGGCACATCGGCTATTGCGCCAGCAAAGCCGGACTCGACAGCCTGACCCTGTCCTTTGCCGCCAAGTACGCGCCGGCCATCAAGGTCAACGGGATCGCGCCGGCCCTGCTACTGTTCAACCCTGAAGACGACGCGGCCTATCGCGCCAAGGCGCTGGCCAAGTCCGCGCTGGGCATCGAACCCGGTTGCGAAGTGATCTACCAGAGCCTGCGCTACCTGCTCGACAACCCTTATGTCACCGGCACCACCCTGACCGTCAATGGCGGAAGGCACATCAAGTAGTGTCCCGCGAGGATTTTCCATGACGTTATCCCTGCCCCAGAATTATCGTGAGATCCTCATCGGTCTCGGTGAAAACCCCGACCGCGAGGGATTGCTCGATACGCCGAAACGTGCAGCCAAAGCCATGCAGTACCTTTGCCATGGCTATGAGCAAAGTATCGAAGAGATCGTCAATGGCGCGCTGTTCGCCTCCGACAACGATGAAATGGTAATCGTCGACAACATCGAGCTGTACTCGCTGTGTGAACACCACATACTGCCCTTCATCGGCAAGGCGCATGTGGCTTATATTCCAACCGGCAAGGTGCTGGGCCTGTCGAAGATCGCGCGGTTGGTGGACATGTTCGCCCGGCGCCTGCAAATCCAGGAAAACCTCACCCGGCAAATCGCCGACGCGGTGCAGCAAGTGACCGGCGCGGCAGGCGTCGCAGTGGTCATCGAGGCGCAGCACATGTGCATGATGATGCGCGGTGTCGAGAAACAGAATTCGACCATGAACACCTCAGTGATGCTCGGTGCCTTCCGCGAGTCGAGCAATACCCGCCAGGAGTTCCTGCAATTGATTGGACGGAGCAAGTAGCAATGCCACAACTTCAGCCAGGCATGGCACGCATCCGGGTCAAAGACCTGTGCCTGCGTACCTTCATCGGCATCAACGAGGATGAAATCCTCAACAAGCAGGATGTGCTGATCAACCTCACCATTCTGTACGCAGCCCAGGAAGCGGTACGGGACAACGACATCGATCACGCGTTGAACTACCGGACCATTACCAAGGCAATCATCGCCCATGTGGAAGGCAACCGCTTTGCGCTGCTCGAACGCCTGACCCAGGAAATTCTCGACCTGGTGATGGCCAACGCATCGGTGCTGTACGCCGAGGTCGAGGTCGACAAGCCCCACGCGCTGCGATTCGCCGAGTCGGTGTCGATAACACTCGCGGCAAGCCGCTGAGCTTCAAGCTTCAAGCCGCAAGCGGTAGACTTCAAGCCACCGCCATCCAACTTGCAGCTTCAAGCGTGCCGCTTGAAGCTGTCTCGCAGAGACCGCCATGACCGATCAACAACGCCTGGAACTCGAAGCCGCCGCCTTTCGTCGGCTGGTGGCCCACCTGGACAGCCGCAAGGATGTGCAGAACATCGACCTGATGAACCTCTCGGGCTTTTGCCGCAACTGCCTGTCCAAGTGGTACAAGGCCGCGGCCGACGACCGCCAGATCGAGGTCAGCCTCGACGAAGCCCGCGAAGTGGTTTACGGCATGCCGTACGCCGAATGGAAAGCCCAATATCAGCAAGAAGCCAGCGCCGACCAGCAAGCGGCGTTCGCCAAAGGAAAACCCAATGAGTGATTTGAACACCCTGCGCGCCAGCCTCAAGACCGGCGAACACGCCTTCGCCGACACCCTGGCGTTCATTGCCGCCGGTTACGACTACCAGCCTCAGGCCTTCAACAACGGCGGTGTGGAAAACGCGGCCGGGCAGAACGAAGGCTCGTGCAAGACCCTGGGCCTGGCGCTGCTCGAAGGCTTGAGCGATGAAGAAGCCCTGCTGGCGTTCGGCGAGCATTACCGCTCGGTGCTGGCAACGCCGGAAGGCAGCGACCACGGCAACATCCGCGCGCTGATCGCCCATGGTCTGGCCGGGGTGAAGTTCGCTCAACAGCCGCTGACACGCCGCTGATTTGATTTGTAGGAGCGAGCCCGCTCGCGATGGACTGAAGAACGCCACGGGGTGTCAGGCTCCCAGCGTCATCGTTCACCACCATCGCGAGCAAGCTCGCTCCTACAGGTTTTGCGTTCATGGCGCGCAATTGATCACAAGCACAACCCGACTTTTAAGATTGACCCGGCAACTTTATTTCGTTTGCCCCGTACCACCGCTCACGGCTTAGATAAAAAGAAGTCCTTCTTCTTCCGAGCCGGTCATTCATGCGCAGCGAAACCATCAGCCAGTCGATCAACATCGTTCACCCTGTCACGCTCAGCCACGGCAAGAATGCCGAGGTCTGGGACACCGATGGCAAACGCTACATCGACTTTGTCGGCGGCATCGGTGTGTTGAACCTCGGCCATTGCCATCCGCGCATCGTCGAAGCCATTCGCGAACAAGCCACCCGTCTGACCCACTACGCGTTCAACGCTGCGCCCCATGAGCCTTACCTCGAACTGATGGATTGCCTCAGCGCATTCATGCCTGTGGGTTACCCGGTCAGCGGCATGCTCACCAACAGCGGCGCGGAAGCGGCGGAAAACGCCCTGAAGATCGTCCGTGGCGCCACCGGCCGCAGCGCGGTCATCGCCTTCGACGGCGCTTTCCACGGCCGCACACTGGCCACCCTCAACCTCAATGGCAAAGTCGCGCCGTACAAACAAAAAGTCGGCGTGTTGCCGGGGCCGGTGTTTCACCTGCCCTTCCCCAGCCAGGACAACGGCGTCACCTGTGCCGAGGCCCTCAAAGCCATGGAGCGCCTGTTCAGCGTCGAAATCGATGTTGACGACGTGGCGTGTTTTATCGTCGAGCCGGTGCAGGGCGAAGCAGGTTTTCTGGCCATGGAAGCCGAGTTCGCCCAGGCGCTGCGCAAACTCTGCGACGATAAGGGCATTGTGCTGATCGCCGATGAAATCCAGTCCGGTTTCGGCCGTACAGGCCAACGCTTTGCATTTTCGCGACTGGGTATCGAGCCTGACTTGATCCTGCTCGGCAAAAGCATCGCCGGCGGCGTGCCGCTAGGAGCGGTGGTCGGGCGCAGATCGCTGCTGGATAACCTGCCCAAGGGCGGCCTCGGAGGCACCTATTCCGGCAACCCCATCGCCTGCGCGGCGGCATTGGCGACTCTGGACGAAATGACCGATGCCAACCTGCACGCCTGGGGCACACAACAAGAGGAAGCGATTGTCGGCCGCTACGAAGCCTGGCGCTCAAGCGGACTGACGCCGTACCTGGGCCGCCTGACCGGTGTCGGCGCCATGCGTGGCATCGAGCTGATCAATGCTGATGGCACACCGGCACCGGCGCAATTGACCCAACTGCTGGCATTGGCGCGCGACGCCGGTTTGCTGCTGATGCCAAGCGGCAAGTCGCGGCACATCATTCGGTTGTTGGCGCCGTTGACCACTGAGGCGACGGTGCTGGAGGAAGGGCTGGGTATCCTTGAGGCGTGCCTGAAGAAACTGGCCTGATCCACAGCGCCCACTGTAGGAGCGAGCATGCTCGCGAAGAACCTGAGAGCCCTGCGGGGTGTCAGGCTCCCAGCGTTATCGTTGACGACCATCGCGAGCGCGCTCGCTCCTACAGGGAAATTTGTATTTTCCGAAGGCACAAAAAAACCGGCCGAAGCCGGTTTTTCGTTTCTACAGAATCAAGCGTTCTGCAGATTATCCAGGTAACGCTCGGCATCCAGTGCCGCCATGCAACCTGCGCCAGCCGAGGTGATGGCCTGACGGTACACGTGGTCAGCCACGTCACCAGCGGCGAAGATACCTTCGAGGCTGGTGGCAGTGGCGTTGCCGTCACGGCCGCCCTGCACAACCAGGTAGCCGTCTTTGAGGGTCAACTGGCCTTCGAACAGCGAAGTGTTCGGGGTATGGCCGATGGCGATGAACACGCCGTCGACTTTCACTTCGTCGAAGCTGCCGTCGTTGTTCTTCAGGCGGGCACCGGTCACGCCCATGTTGTCGCCCAGCACTTCGTCCAGGGTCGCGTTCAGCTTCAGCTCGATCTTGCCTTCGGCGACACGGGCGTTCAGCTTGTCGATCAGGATCTTCTCGGCGCGGAAAGTTTCACGACGGTGGATCAGGGTGACTTTGCTGGCGATGTTGGCCAGGTACAGGGCTTCCTCAACAGCGGTGTTGCCGCCGCCGACCACGGCCACCGGCTTGTTGCGATAGAAGAAACCGTCGCAGGTCGCACAGGCCGAAACGCCTTTGCCCATGAAGGTTTCTTCCGATGGCAGGCCCAGGTAACGAGCGCTGGCGCCGGTGGCGATGATCAGGGCGTCACAGGTGTAAGTCGCGCTGTCGCCGGTCAGGGTGTATGGCTTGGCGGCGAAGTCGACGGCATTGATGTGATCGAAAACGATCTCGGTTTCAAAGCGCTCGGCGTGCTCACGCATCCGCTCCATCAGCGCCGGGCCGGTCAGGCCGTGGACGTCGCCCGGCCAGTTGTCGACTTCGGTGGTGGTGGTCAGTTGACCGCCGGCCTGCATGCCGGTGATCAGCAGTGGCTTGAGGTTGGCACGGGCGGCATAGACCGCAGCGCTGTAACCGGCAGGGCCGGAACCGAGAATAATCACTCGCGAATGACGGACTTCAGACATGACCTGCTCCTGTTGACCGGCCCGGAATACCTGGCACGGAACGCCGGATTGCCGGCTGGAATAAAAAAGAACGGTTGAAAGCACTTGGGGAAGGCTTGACCCGACCGTCCTGTAAAAAGATTGGGTGCAGCGTATCGAGGGGGCGAAGATTAAGGAAATACGGTTTAACAATCCAGCTCATAGGTGGTCTCTATGGCATCTGACCGACGATATCGACGTCTTTGTTACAGTGAATGTCGATACCGCCACCGCGCTTTCGTCTGCGAAGCAAAGCCGGTAAGGTCGGCGCGTTTTCCCTCTGCTCGGAGCACTTTATGCCCGCCCCTGTACTGTCCGGCCCGCAATACCTGCGCGAAGGCCTCAAGCTGGTGTTGAGCCCCAGCCTGCGTTTGTTTGTGCTGCTGCCGTTGGCAATCAACCTGGTGCTGTTCGTCGGATTGATCTACCTGGCCAGCCATCAATTCAGCCTGTGGGTCGACACCTTGATGCCATCGCTGCCCGACTGGCTGAGTTTTCTCAGCTACATCCTCTGGCCATTGTTCGTGGTGCTGGTGGTGTTGATGGTGTTCTTCTCCTTCACCATGCTCGCCAACGTCATTGCCGCGCCGTTCAACGGCTTCCTCGCGGAGAAAGTCGAAGTGGTGGTGCGCGGCACCGACGACTTCCCGGCCTTCAGTTGGGGCGAGTTGATCGCCATGATTCCGCGTACCCTGGCCCGGGAAATGCGCAAGCTCGGCTATTTTCTGCCCCGAGCGATCGGGTTGTTCATCCTCTCGTTCATCCCGGTTGTGAACATCATCGCCGCGCCGCTGTGGCTGTTGTTCGGGGTGTGGATGATGGCGATCCAGTACATCGACTACCCGGCGGACAACCACAAGCTGGGCTGGAACGAGATGCTCGCCTGGCTGCGCGAGAAGCGCTGGCAGAGCATGAGCTTCGGCGGCAGCGTGTACCTGGTGCTGCTGATCCCGGTGGTGAACATCCTGATGATGCCGGCGGCCGTGGCCGGGGCGACGCTGTTCTGGGTGCGTGAACGCGGGGCAGAAAACCTGGTAACCCAGCGCTGAGTCACAAATCCATCATCCCGACGTCACACTGACGACATGGCCCCAGCCGACACTGGGGTCATGACGACAGCTCTGCATATCACCCTGATCACCGAAACCTTCCCACCGGAAATCAACGGCGTGGCCAATACCCTTGGTCGCTTGTGCGACGGTTTGCGCGCGCGCGGGCATCAAGTGGAACTGGTGCGGCCGCGTCAGGGCTGCGACCAGCAACTGGGCAGCGACGATGAATTGCTGCTGTGCCGCGGCTGGCCACTGCCGGGCTATCCCGGCCTGCAATGGGGTCAGTCGTCGATGCACAAGCTGCTGCGGCGCTGGACGCGTCACCGCCCGGATGTGCTCTACATCGCCACCGAGGGCCCGCTGGGTCTCTCTGCGTTGCGTGCGGCACGGCGACTGGGAATTTCCGTGGTCAGCGGTTTCCACACCAATTTCCAGCAGTACTCCAACCAGTACGGGCTTGGTTTGCTCACGCGCCTGCTGACTCACTACCTGCGCTGGTTCCACAACCGCTCGACCATGACCCTGGTGCCCAGCGTCAGCCAACGCATGGAACTTGAGCGGCGGCATTTCGAGCGCCTGGCGCTGCTGTCCCGAGGGGTCGACAGCGAATTGTTTCACCCGGCCAAACGCTTGAATGCCCTGCGCGAGCAATGGGGGCTGGCCGAGGCAGACATCGCCGTCATTCATGTCGGACGCCTGGCCCCGGAAAAAAACCTTGGCCTGCTCAAGCGCACCTTCAATACCCTCAAGGCGAGTTATCCCCAGCGCACGCTGAAACTGATCGTGGTCGGCGATGGCCCGCAGCGCCAGGAACTGGAAAACGAAATGCCCGAGGCGGTTTTCTGCGGCACCCAACGGGGTGAAGCCCTGGCGTGTCATTACGCGTCGGGCGACGTGTTTCTGTTTCCGAGCCTGACCGAAACCTTTGGCAATGTGGTGCTTGAAGCACTTGCCTCCGGGCTCGGCGTGGTCGCCTACGACCAGGCGGCGGCGGCCCAGCATATTCGTCATGGCTACAACGGCGTACTGGCGATGCCGGGGGATGAAGAAGCATTCTGCGATGCCGCGGCATGGTTGCTGGAGGAAAGGGAAGCGTTGCGCAATGTCAGGCTCAATGCGCGCCAGCATGCCAGTCGCCAGGGCTGGGCGACGATTATCGAGCAGTTCGAGGGACAGTTGCGCGGGGCCTGTACCGGGGAGATGGTGGTGCCGAATGCGCCGACTGTTCCCTGATTTTGCAGTGTTCTTGAGTCAGTCTTCGCGAGCAAGCCCGCTCCTGCATTGGTTCTGTGTCGTACACAAATCCCCTGTGGGAGCGAGCTTGCTCGCGATAAGGCCTTCCCGGTCGCCGCTTAAACCAGCGTCATCAACGCCTCACGGCTGAAAGGCAGAATGTCTTCCTCGCGGCCGTCGCGCACTTTCTGCGCCCAGTCCGGGTCCACCAGCAACGCACGACCGACCGCCACCAGGTCGAATTCATCGTTGTTCAGCCGCTCCAGCAGTTTTTCCAGGCTGGCGGGCTGCGCGACTTTGTCGGTATTGACCATGAACTGCAGGAACTCGCCGTCCAGGCCGACGCTACCCACGGTGATGGTCGGTTTGCTGGTGAGTTGGCGGGTCCAGCCAGCCAGGTTCAGCTCGGAACCGTCGAACTCCGGCTCCCAGAAGCGACGGGTCGAACAGTGGAAAATGTCCACGCCCGCGTCGGCCAACGGCTTGAGGAACTCGCCCAAGGCTTCAGGGGTTTGCACCAGACGTGCGGTGTAGTCCTGCTGCTTCCACTGGGAGAAACGGAAGATGATCGGGAAACCTTCACCGACCGCGGCACGCACGGCCTGAATCAATTCAATGGCGAAGCGCGAACGGTTGGCCAGGCTGCCGCCATATTCGTCGGTACGCTGGTTACTGCCTTCCCAGAAGAACTGGTCCACCAGGTAACCGTGGGCACCGTGGATTTCCACGCCGTCCATACCGATGCTCTGGGCATCCCTGGCGGCCTGGGCGAACGCGGAGATCACGTCCTGGATATCCTGTTTGGTCATGCCGTGAACCACGACCTGACCCTCCTTCAGTTTTTCCGACGGGCCATAACCCGGCACGCTGGCGTCCGGCTCGGTGCCGATACGGCGCACGCTGCCCACATGCCACAACTGCGGAACAATCTTGCCGCCTTCGGCGTGAACGGCATCGACGACTTTCTTCCAACCGGCCAGGGCTGCTTCGCCATAGAAATGCGGAACGTTCGGGTAGCCGTTGGAAGCCTTGTGACCGACGGTGGTGCCTTCGGTGATGATCAGGCCGACGCCGGCTGCGGCGCGGCGACGGTAGTATTCGATCACTTTGGAATTAGGCACGCCGCCTGGAGAAAAGGAACGGGTCATCGGCGCCATGACGACGCGGGTCGGCAGTTCGAGGGTGCCGAGGTGGAACGGTTTGAACAGGGCTTTGACGGGCATGGGACGCTCCACAGGGAATGACTTTATGACGATGATAATATGGAGGTTCGCGCGTACTGAACAGCACTATTGATTTGGGTGATGTAGCAGCGAGCTTGCTCGCGATGGTGGTCAACGATAACGCTGGCGGTCTGATGCCCCGCGGTGTTCCTACAACCATCGCGAGCAAGCTCGCTCCTACAGAGGGAGAGGGGGGATGTCAGCTCAGGGCTTTTTCGATCGCGTGAACAATGGTCGGATCATCCGGCGCCGTGCGTGGCGAGAACCGAGCCAGCACACGCCCGTCCTTGCCCAGCAGGAACTTCTCGAAGTTCCAGGTGATGTCGCCGGGAAATTCCGCGCCCTCTCCCGCCAGCAGGCGATACAACTGATGACGTTCATGCCCGTTGACTTCCAGCTTGCTGGACAACGGAAAGGTCACGCCATAGTTGAGGCTGCAGAAATCCTTGATTTCCTGCTCGGTCCCCGGTTCCTGCCCGGCAAACTGGTTGCACGGCAAGCCCAGGACACTGAAGCCCTTGGCCTTGAATTGCTGATAGAGGTTTTCCAGCGCCGCGTACTGCGGGGTCAGGCCGCATTTGGAGGCGACGTTGACCACCAGTACGACTTGGCCTTTGAAAGGCGCCAGAGGTAGCTCCTGTCCATCCAGGGCTGTCAATTTAAGGTCGTGAAAAGCACTCATGGCGTACTCCAGATTCCCGTGTTCTTCTCGAAACAGCCACTTGGCGGTGTCATCAGGGACGGCCGCAGACTAAAAAGGCGCCCACAAGGCGCCTCTCCAGTTATCTGAGCTTAGCGCAGAAATCAGTGGTGATGGCCACCTTCGCCATGGACGTGACCATGAGCGATTTCTTCCTGGCTGGCGTCACGGATGGCAACGATCTTGACCTGGAAATTCAGGCGCTGACCGGCCAACGGGTGGTTGCCGTCAACGGTGACGTCGTCGCCGTCCAGATCACGGATGGTCACGATCTGCATCTGGCCGTCCGGAGCGGAAGCGTGGAACTGCATGCCCACTTCCAGCTCGTCGACGCCTTCGAACATGCTGCGGCTCAGGGTGCTGACCAGTTCGGCGGCGTATTCGCCGTAAGCGTCTTCCGGTTCAACGGCTACGGTCAGCTCGTCGCCGACAGCCTTGCCTTCCAGAGCCTTTTCCAGGCCAGGGATGATGTTGCCTGCGCCTTGCAGGTAGACCAGCGGCGCGCCGCCGGCGGAGCTGTCGATGACCTCACCAGCGTCGTTGGTCAGGGTATAGTCGATGGAGACAGCCTTATTGGCGGCGATCAGCATGGGGCGAGACCTTTTGCATAGGAAAATTGAAAGGCCAAGTTTAGCGAAGCAATCGTCCGAAAGCGAACACAACCCGGACAGACGGGATTCGACGATCACAGGCTTCCATCAGGACGAGGACGGACACTGGGTGGCCGAGCTTTCCTGCGGCCACACCCAGCACCTGCGGCACCAGCCACCCTGGCAATCCCGCGCCTGGGTCATGGACCCTGTGCAACGCCTTGAAAAAATAGGCCAACCCTTTGCTTGCGGTTGGTGCGCACAGGGCTCGGTTAGCGATAACCTTGGCGACTGAATTTCGGTAGATCGTCAGATATAGATGATCACCTTTGCCATGCTCCTTCAGAGAATCCGCATGCAAACTTTTTTTATCGCGCCCACCGATTTTGGTGTGGGTCTGACCTCCATCAGCCTCGGGCTGGTGCGCACCCTTGAGCGGGCCGGGCTCAAGGTCGGTTTTTTCAAACCGATTGCCCAGCCGCATCCGGGCGACACGGGCCCGGAACGTTCCACCGAACTGGTGGCGCGCACCCACGGCTTGAAACCGCCCCAACCCCTGGGCCTGGCCCATGTCGAGCGCATGCTCGGCGACGGCCAGCTCGATGAGTTGCTCGAAGAAATCATCACCCTTTATCAGCAGGCCGCCATCGGCAAGGATGTGCTGATCGTCGAAGGCATGGTGCCGACCCGCAGCGCCAGTTATGCCGCGCGGGTCAACCTGCACCTGGCCAAGAGCCTCGACGCCGAGGTGATCCTGGTCTCGGCACCGGAAAACGAAGTGCTGACCGAGCTCTCCGGTCGCGTCGAGTTGCAGGCGCAGTTGTTCGGCGGCCCGAAAGACCCGAAAGTCCTCGGTGTGATCCTCAACAAGGTCAAGACCGAAGAAAGCATGGAGGCCTTCGCCACGCGCCTGAAAGAGCATTCGCCGTTGCTGCGCAGTGGTGATTTCCGCTTGCTCGGCTGCATTCCGTTCCAGCCGGAACTGAACGCCCCGCGCACCCGCGACGTCGCCGACCTGATGGGCGCGCAAGTGCTCAACGCTGGTGATTACGAAACCCGGCGCATGACCAAGATCATCATCTGCGCCCGCACCATGCGTAACACCGTGGAGTTGCTCAAGCCCGGCGTGCTGGTGGTGACCCCCGGCGACCGCGACGACATCATCCTCGCTGTCAGCCTCGCGGCCTTGAACGGCGTGCCGCTCGCCGGCCTGCTGCTGACCAGCGACACCCTGCCCGACCCACGCATCATGGACCTGTGCCGTGGTGCCCTGCAGGCTGGTTTGCCGGTGCTGTCGGTGAGTACCGGCTCCTACGACACCGCCAATCTGCTCAATGGCCTGAACAAGGAAATCCCCATCGATGACCGCGAGCGCGCGGAAATCATCACCGATTTCATCGCCGGCCACCTCGATGCCAACTGGTTGCATCAGCGCTGCGGCACACCGCGGGAGATGCGTCTGTCGCCAGCGGTGTTCCGCTATCAACTGATCCAGCGCGCCCAGGCAGCCAACAAGCGCATCGTGTTGCCCGAAGGCAGCGAGCCGTTCACCGTGCAGGCCGCCGCGATCTGCCAGGCCCGCGGCATCGCTCGCTGTGTGCTGCTGGCCAAGCCAGAGGACGTGCAGGCCGTCGCCCGCGCCCAGGGCATCGAGTTGCCACCGGGCCTGGAGATCATTGATCCGGACTTGATCCGCGAGCGCTATGTCGAGCCGATGGTCGCGCTGCGCAAAAGCAAAAGCCTCAATGCGCCGATGGCCGAGCAGCAACTGGAAGACACCGTGGTGATCGGTACCATGATGCTGGCCCTGGATGAAGTCGACGGCCTCGTCTCAGGCGTGATCAACACCACCGCCAACACCATCCGCCCGGCCCTGCAGCTGATCAAGACGGCGCCAGGCTGCACCCTGGTGTCGTCGGTGTTCTTCATGCTGTTTCCGGAAGAGGTGCTGGTCTATGGCGACTGCGTGATGAACCCGCACCCGAGCGCCAGTGAACTGGCCGAGATCGCCCTGCAAAGCGCTGATTCGGCCGCCGCGTTCGGCATCACGCCACGGGTCGCGATGATCAGCTACTCCAGCGGCGAGTCGGCCAGCGGCGAAGAAGTAGAGAAGGTCCGCGAGGCGACCCTGCTCGCCCACGAACAACAGCACTCGCTGCTGATCGATGGCCCCTTGCAGTACGACGCCGCCGCCAATGAAAACGTGGCCCGACAATTGGCGCCGAACAGTCAGGTGGCCGGGCGTGCCACGGTGTTCGTGTTCCCCGACCTCAACACCGGCAATACCACGCACAAGGCCGTACAGCGCAGCGCCGACTGCGTCAGCCTCGGGCCGATGCTGCAAGGCTTGCGCAAACCGGTGAACGATTTGCCCCGCGGCGCGCAGGTCGATGACATCGTCTACACCATCGCCCTGACCGCGATTCAAGCCGCCAACCGACCTATGGATGTGTAAATGCTGGACTTCCTACCTGCTGCGCTGCGGGGCGTGATCGCCTCGCTGCTGTTGGCACTGAACACGATTCTGCTCTGCTCGTTCCTGTTCTGCGTGGCACTCGTCAAGGTATTGCCGTTCGCCCTCACCCAGCGCCTCGCGGGCTGGCTGATGAGCCATACCCACGAAGCCTGGATCAGCGTCAACAAAGGCTGGATGAACCTGGTACGCCGCACACGCTGGCACATCAGCGGCCTGCACGGCCTCGACTATCAGCATTCGTACCTGATCACCAGCAACCACCAGAGCTGGGTCGACATCCTGGTGCTGCAATACGTGCTAAACCGGCGCATTCAGCCGCTGAAGTTCTTTCTCAAGCAGGAGCTGATCTGGGTTCCGGTGATCGGTCTGGCCTGGTGGGCGCTGGGCTTTCCGTTCATGAAGCGTTACTCCAAGGCCTATCTGGAAAAGCACCCGGAGAAGAAAGGCAAGGACCTGGAAACCACCCGCAAGACCTGTGCGAAATTCCGCGACAACCCGGTGGGCATTTTCAACTTCGTCGAAGGCACGCGCTTCACCGAGGGCAAGCACAAGCAACAGCAGTCACCCTTCAAGTACCTGCTCAAGGCCAAGGCCGGCGGCATTGCCTTTGTGCTGGATGCGATGGGCGAGCAGCTTGAATCCCTGGTCAACGTGACCATCCACTACCCCGCCGGGCGCCCGGGTTTCTGGGATTTGCTGTGCGGGAACGTTGCGGACGTGGTGGTGCACTTTGAAGAGCTGAAGATCCCGCCGCAGTTCATCGGCAAGAACTACGACCAGGACGGTGAATACCGCCTGCAGTTTCAGGGCTGGATCAATCAGTTGTGGCAGGACAAGGATGCGTTGCTGGACCAGATGCACCACGAATTCCCAGGCAAACACTAATCCCCTGTGGGAGCGAGCTTGCTCGCGATTTCGGACTGACATTCAACATTGATGTCGACTGATCCGCCGCTATCGCGAGCAAGCTCGCTCCCACAGGTTTAGTGTTTGTTTTGACTGATTACCAGACATAAAAAAACCCGTCGATGATCACTCATCGGCGGGTTTTTCATTTCCGGCTAAGGCTTAGATCGCGCCACGCTCACGCAGCAGACCCAGCACTTGCTTGACGCCTTCCTCCAGCGATACGGACTGGGTGTCGATCACCAGGTCGGCATCCAGCGGCACGTCGTACGGGAAGGACTCGCCCGGGATGTTATCCCCGGCCGCCGCGTACAAACCTTGCGGATCACGCTCGGCGCAGACCGTCGGCGAAGCCTGGACGTAGACCGTCAGCAGACGCTCCTTGCCGATCAGTTCCCGGGCCTGTTCACGTCCTTCGGCACTCGGGGCAACGAACGCAGCGAGGGTCAGCAGACCAGCCTCGTTGAACTGACGCGCCACGTGCGCGGCACGACGCCAGTTCTCGGTACGCCCGGCGCGATCCTGCGGCAGACCTTTATTGAGGTCGTGACGCAGGTTCTGGCCATCGAGCACGAACACCGCACGGCCCATGTCGAACAACTTGCGTTCAACCGCATACGCCAGTGTGCTTTTGCCCGCGCCCGACAAGCCGCTGAACAACACGGTGGCCGGTTGCTGGCCGAAGCGCTGTGCGCGTTCTTCGGTGGCAACGTGGGCCAGTTTGCCGTGGTGCGTGCTGGTGCCATGGGCCAAAGGCTGGGCGACGATCATGCCCGCGCCAACGGTGCCGTTGGTCAAGCGGTCGATGATGATGAAGGCGCCGGTGGTGCGGTTGCTGTCGTAACCGTCGAGGGCAATCGGCGCATCGAGCGCGATCTTGACCTTGCCGATTTCGTTCAGCTGCAACGCGCTGGCCGGACCTTCTTCCAGGGTATTCACGTCGACCTTATTGACGATGCTGGCGATGGAGCCCGGCACGTAACTGGTGGCACGCTTGATGTCGTATTTCTTGCCCGGCAGCATCGGCTCTTCAGCCATCCACACCAGCATCGCTTCGAAGCTGTCGGTGACTGGCGGCACGTTGTCGGCATGCACCAACAGGTCGCCACGGGAGATGTCGATCTCGTCTTCCATGGTCAGGGTTACCGCCTGACCAGGACCTGCATGTTCCAGCTCACCTTCGAAGGTGACGATGGACTTCACGCGGCTGCTCTTGCCCGACGGCAGGACCACGACTTCGTCGCCCTTCTTGACGATGCCGCTGGCCAGCGTACCGGCGAAGCCACGGAAGTTCAGGTTCGGACGGTTGACGTACTGCACCGGGAAACGCAGGTCGGTGAAGTTGCGATCGCCCGCCACTTCCACGGTCTCGAGGATCTCCATCAGCGACTGGCCGGTGTACCACGGCGAGCGCTCGGATTTGTTCACCACGTTGTCGCCTTTCAGCGCAGACATCGGCACGAAGTGCATCGTGGTGGGCTTCATCTTCAAGCCTTCGGCGAACTGCAGGTAGTCAGCCTTGATCGACTCGAACACGCCCTGGTCGAAGTCCTTGAGGTCCATCTTGTTGATGGCCACAACGATGTGCTTGATGCCCAGCAACGAGGCGATGAAGCTGTGGCGACGGGTCTGGGTCTGCACGCCGTAACGGGCGTCGACCAGGATGATCGCCAGGTCACAGGTGGAGGCACCGGTGGCCATGTTGCGGGTGTACTGCTCGTGGCCTGGGGTGTCGGCGATGATGAATTTGCGCTTGGCGGTGGAGAAGTAGCGGTACGCGACATCGATGGTGATGCCTTGTTCACGCTCGGCCTGCAGGCCGTCGACCAGCAGCGCCAGGTCGATGTCTTCGCCGGTGGTGCCGACTTTTTTCGAATCGCGGGTAATGGCTTCCAGGTGATCTTCGTAGATCATCTTGGAGTCGTGCAGCAGGCGCCCGATCAGGGTGCTCTTGCCGTCGTCGACGTTACCGCAGGTCAGAAAGCGCAGCAGCTCTTTACGTTCGTGCTGGCCCAGGTAGGCGAGGATGTCCTCGCTGATCAAATCAGATGCGTGCGACATGACAACCCCTTAGAAATAACCCTGACGTTTTTTGTCTTCCATCGAGCCGGCGCCATCGTGGTCGATGACACGGCCCTGGCGCTCGGAAGTTCGCGTCAGGAGCATTTCCTGAATGATGTCCGTGAGGCTTTCGGCCTCGGACTCCACCGCGCCCGTCAACGGGTAGCAACCAAGGGTACGGAAACGCACTTTCTTTTTGACGATGCGCGCTTTGTCTTCGTCGCTCAGGTGTTCGAGGATGCGCTCGTCGTCGATCATGATCAGCGTGCCGTTCTTCTCGATGACTTCACGCTCGGCGGCGAAGTACAGCGGAACGATCGGGATGCCTTCAAGGTAGATGTACTGCCAGATGTCCAGCTCGGTCCAGTTCGACAACGGGAAGACGCGGATCGACTCGCCCTTGTTGACTTTGCCGTTGTAGACGTTCCACAACTCGGGGCGCTGGTTTTTCGGATCCCAGCGGTGCTTGCTGTCGCGGAACGAGTAGACGCGCTCTTTGGCGCGGGATTTCTCTTCATCGCGACGGGCGCCGCCGAATGCTGCGTCGAAACCATACTTGTCGAGTGCCTGCTTGAGGCCCTCGGTCTTCATGATGTCGGTGTGCTTGGCGCTGCCGTGGGTGAAAGGGTTGATGTCCTGCGCCACGCCGTCCGGGTTGACGTGAGTGATCAGGTCGAGGCCCAGCTCGGCGACCATCTTGTCGCGGAAGCTGTACATCTCTTTGAATTTCCAGCGAGTGTCGACGTGCATCACCGGAAACGGCAGCTTGCCCGGGAAGAACGCCTTGCGTGCCAGATGCAGCATCACGGCGGAGTCTTTACCGATGGAGTACAGCATCACCGGGTTATCGAACTCGGCGGCCACCTCGCGGATGATGTGGATGCTTTCCGCCTCCAGCTGTTTCAGATGCGTCAGTTTGTCGACCATGGCTACTCACGAAAACTTTCTTATGAACGGCCACCGGGCCGTGTTCGAGCGGGGATCCTAGCACAGCGCCCCCTTCTAATCAGGACGCCAACTAGATCGAAAGAGCATATGAATATGCCTGCCTGTTTGGGCTCACCCCCTGTAGGAGCGAGCTTGCTCGCGATGGTCGTCAACGATAACGCTGGGAGTCTGACACCCCGCGTTGTTCTCGGGTACATCGCGAGCAAGGCTCGCTCCTACAGGGATAGCGTTTCGTCAGATCGGATTCGGGCAATCGATGAAGATGTGCTCCAGCGCAAACCGACGGGCCAGATAATCCCCCAGCGCCTGAACGCCGTAGCGCTCGGTCGCATGGTGACCGGCGGCGATGAAGCTGATGTCGTTTTCCCGGGCGCTGTGGAAGGTTTGCTCGGAAGCCTCACCGCTGAGGTACAGATCGACACCCGCCAGAATGGCTTGATCGATGTAACCCTGGCCACCACCGGTGCACCAGCCGACGCGGCGGATCATGGCGCTGCCTTCGATCAACAGTGGCTCACGCCCCATCACTTCCTGGACGCGGCGGGCGAAATCCCGGGGCATCATTGGCTCGTTCAGCGAGCCGACCAGGCCGACAATCTTCAGGTTGTCCGGATCCAGCGGTCCTTCGACGGTGATGTCGAGCTGTCGCGCGAGCTGCGCGTTATTACCGACGTCCGGGTGCAGGTCCAGCGGCAGGTGATAGGACAACAGGCTGATATCGTGCTTGAGCAGGGTCTTCAAGCGACGCTGCTTCATGCCGGTGATGCACGGGTTTTCACCCTTCCAGAAGTAGCCATGATGCACCAGCACCAGGTCTGCGTTGGCCTCCACGGCCGCATCGAGCAGGGCCTGGCTGGCGGTGACGCCACTGACAATGCGCATCACTTGTGGCCGCCCCTCGACCTGCAGGCCGTTGGGGCAATAATCGGCGATTTTGGCGCTGTTGAGGTAGCGGTCGGCTTCTTCGACCAGGGTGCTCAGGGCGACGGCCATAAAAGACTCCTAAATATCCCGTTCAGAGGCGCGCGCGGCCTCGTATAATGCGCGTCATTATGAGCGGTCTCAGACCGCCTGCAACTCTCTCAGGAACTGCTTAATGCTCAAGGCGCTGCGTTTTTCCGGCTGGCCGCTGTTGGCCGGCGTGCTTGTCGCTCTTTTGATAATCCAGCGTTACCCGCAGTGGGTCGGGCTCCCGAGCCTCGACGTCAATCTGCAACAAGCGCCGCAAACCACCAGCATGCAGCAGGGTCCGGTGTCTTATGCCGAAGCGGTATCCACCGCCGCGCCATCGGTGGTGAACCTGTACACCACCAAAGTCATCAACAAACCCAACCATCCGCTGTTCGAAGATCCGCAGTTTCGTCGCTTCTTCGGCGATAACTCGCCCAAGCAGAAACGCATGGAGTCGAGCCTCGGTTCCGGCGTGATCATGAGCCCGGAAGGCTACATCCTGACCAACAACCACGTGACCAGCGGTGCCGACCAGATCGTGGTGGCGCTCAAGGACGGCCGGGAAACCCTGGCGCGAGTGATCGGCAGCGACCCGGAGACTGACCTCGCGGTTCTGAAAATCGACTTGAAAAACTTGCCGGCGATCACCGTGGGGCGTTCCGACAACATCCGCATCGGCGATGTCGCGCTGGCCATCGGCAACCCGTTCGGCGTCGGCCAGACCGTAACCATGGGCATCATCAGCGCCACCGGGCGCAATCAATTGGGCCTGAACAACTACGAAGACTTCATCCAGACCGATGCGGCGATCAACCCGGGCAACTCAGGCGGTGCGCTGGTGGATGCCATCGGCAACCTGACCGGTATCAACACGGCGATCTTTTCCAAGTCCGGGGGCTCCCAGGGCATTGGGTTCGCAATCCCCGTGAAGCTGGCGATGGAAGTGATGAAGTCGATCATCGAGCACGGCCAGGTGATTCGTGGCTGGCTGGGTATCGAGGTGCAGCCGCTGACCCAGGAACTGGCCGAGTCGTTCGGCTTGTCCGGTCGCCCAGGCATTGTCGTGGCGGGAATTTTCCGCGATGGCCCGGCACAGAAGGCCGGTCTGCAACTGGGTGATGTGATTCTTGCCATCGATGGCGAACCGGCCGGTGATGGCCGTCGCTCGATGAATCAGGTAGCGCGGATCAAGCCGACCGACAAGGTCGCAATCGAGGTGATGCGCAACGGCAAGGAGCTCAAGCTGACAGCTGAAGTCGGCCTGCGTCCGCCGCCGGCTCCGATCAAGGAAAAAGAAGAAGAGTAAGCGGCTAATACAAACCCTTGTGGGAGCGGGCTTGGTCGCGAAGGTGTGTCAGTCAACATCAATGTATCTGAGACACCATCGCGAGCAAGCTCGCTCCTACAGGGGTCAGCGGTAGTTTACAAGTCGCCCAGGCCGTCGATCAGCGCCTGATTCTGCTCTGGCGTACCGATGGAGATCCGCAGGAACTGGGCAATCCGCTCCTGCTTGAAGTGCCGGACGATCACGCCTTGCTCGCGCAGCTTCGCCGCAAGCCCCGCCGCATCGTGTCGGGGGTGACGGGCAAAAATGAAGTTCGCCGCCGATGGCAGCACTTCAAAGCCCTTTCCCTCCAGCTGCGCAACGACCTTCTCGCGACTCTCGATCACCAACCGGCAGGTCTTGTCGAAATACTCGCGATCCTCGAACGCGGCGGCAGCGCCGACATTCGCCATGCGATCCAGCGGATAGGAGTTGAAACTGTTCTTGATCCGCTCCAGCGCCTCGATCAGGTCCGGATGGCCGACCGCCAATCCAACCCGCAGGCCCGCCAGGGAACGGGACTTGGACAGGGTCTGGGTCACCAGCAGGTTCGGATAACGGTCCACCAGGGTGATTGCCGTCTCGCCACCGAAGTCGATGTAGGCCTCGTCGACCACCACCACCGAATCCGGACTTGCCTTGAGAATCTGCTCCACCGCTTCCAGCGCCAACAGGCAGCCAGTCGGCGCGTTCGGGTTGGGGAAGATGATCCCGCCGTTGGGCCTGGCATAGTCCGCCGGGTTGATCTGGAACTGCTCGTCCAGCGGCACCGCGTCGAACTTGATGCCGTACAAACCGCAGTAGACCGGGTAGAAGCTGTAGCTGATGTCCGGGAACAACAGCGGCTGATCGTGCTGTAGCAAACCGTGGAAGATGTGCGCAAGCACTTCATCGGAACCGTTGCCGAGGAACACTTGATTGCTTTGCACACCGTAGTACCTGGCGACCGCGTTCTTCAGCAGATCGCTGTTCGGGTCCGGGTACAGACGCAGGTTGTCGTTCAGTTCGGTTTGCATCGCGGCCAAGGCTTTTGGCGATGGACCGTACGGATTTTCATTGGTGTTGAGCTTCACCAGTTTTGCCAGCTTCGGCTGCTCGCCCGGGACGTAAGGCACCAGATTCTTGACGAACGGGCTCCAGAATTTACTCATGTTCAGTTCCCCTGCCCTTGTGGAAAGTCTTCGTCGACGATGCGGTACTCGGCGCTACGCGCGTGGGCGGTCAGCGATTCGCCACGGGCCAGCACGGAAGCGGTTTTGCCCAACTCGGAAGCGCCCTGCTCGGAACAGAAGATGATCGACGAGCGTTTCTGGAAGTCATACACACCCAGCGGCGAGGAGAAACGCGCGGTGCCGGAGGTCGGCAACACGTGGTTGGGACCTGCGCAGTAGTCGCCCAAGGCTTCAGAGGTGTGGCGGCCCATGAAGATCGCGCCGGCGTGGCGGATCTGCGGCAGCCAGGCTTGTGGATCGGCAACGGACAATTCGAGGTGCTCCGGCGCGATGCGGTTGGCCACTTCGATGGCTTGCTCCATGTCGCGCACCTTGATCAGTGCACCACGGCCATTGATCGAGGTTTCGATGATCGCGGCGCGCTCCATGGTCGGCATCAGCTTGGCGATGCTGGCGGCGACCTTGTCGAGGAATTCGGCGTCGGGGCTGACCAGAATCGCCTGGGCGTCTTCGTCGTGCTCGGCCTGGGAGAACAGGTCCATGGCGATCCAGTCCGGATCGGTCTGGCCGTCGCACACCACGAGGATCTCGGAGGGACCGGCGATCATGTCGATTCCGACCTGGCCAAACACGTGGCGCTTGGCCGTGGCGACATAGATGTTGCCCGGGCCGACCACTTTATCGACCTTCGGCACGCTTTCGGTGCCGTAAGCCAATGCGGCAACGGCTTGAGCGCCACCGATGGTGAACACACGATCGACACCGGCGATGCAGGCAGCGGCCAGCACCAGTTCATTGATTTCACCGCGCGGGGTCGGCACGACCATGACCACTTCGGTGACACCTGCGACCTTGGCCGGAATCGCGTTCATCAACACCGACGACGGGTACGACGCCTTGCCACCCGGTACGTACAGGCCGGCACGGTCCAGCGGCGTGACTTTCTGGCCCAGCACGGTGCCGTCGGCCTCGGTGTAGCTCCAGGAGTCCTGCTTCTGTTTTTCGTGGTAGCTGCGCACACGGGCGGCAGCGACTTCCAGCGCTTCGCGCTGAGCCACGGTAATGCGCGTCAGTGCCAATTCCAGACGCTCGCGCGGCAGGATCAGGTCGGCCATGGACTTCACGTCCAGGCCGTCGAACTGGCGGGTAAAGTCCACCAGTGCCGCGTCGCCTCGTTCACGCACAGCCTTGATGATGTCCAGCACCCGCTGATTGACCGAGTCGTCAGACACACTTTCCCAGCTCAGCAGATGATCCAGATGATGCGCGAAATCCGGGTCAGCAGCGTTGAGTCGGCGAATTGCAGTCAGTGCGGTCATAGCGAGAGCCTCATAGGAATGGCAAAAACTCAGGCGCCCTAACTTAGCAGTCGTTTCCGCTTGGGCACCTGAGAATTCTGGCTATGAGGCGGATAGACGGGCGCGACTTAACGTCGCGCAGGTGAATCAGCCGCGGTGTCGAGACTCCACTGCCTTGCGCAGGGTGTCGATCAACGCCTGGATACGGGCGTGCTGCATCTTCATCGAAGCTTTGTTGACGATCAGCCGGGAGCTGATGGCAGCAATGAAATCCTGTGGCTCCAGACCGTTGGCCCGCAACGTATTACCAGTGTCGACCACGTCGATGATCTTGTCCGCCAGGCCGATCAACGGCGCCAGCTCCATCGAACCGTAGAGCTTGATGATGTCGACCTGACGGCCCTGTTCGGCGTAGTAGCGCTTGGCAACGTTGACGAACTTGGTGGCGATACGCAGGCGGCCCTTGGGCTCTACCGCGCCGACCTTGCCGGCGGTCATCAGCTTGCACTGGGCAATTTGCAGGTCCAGCGGCTCGTACAGGCCCTGGCCGCCGTATTCCATCAGCACATCTTTACCGGCGACACCGAGGTCGGCGGCACCATGCTCGACGTAAGTCGGCACATCGGTGGCACGCACGATCAGCAGGCGTACATCTTCCTGGGTCGTGGGAATGATCAGCTTGCGACTCTTGTCCGGATTCTCGGTCGGCACGATGCCCGCTTCAGCCAGAAGCGGCAGGGTGTCGTCAAGGATGCGGCCCTTGGACAGTGCGATGGTCAACATGGGAAACGTCAGTCCTTATCAAGGTACTCATGCCCGGTCGCAAATGGCGCCGGACACACATCGAGCCGAAAACGGCTCGACTTCAACAAATCAACGGGCATGTCCTTATGCCCATACAGCAGGGACTAGCCCGGAACGCGACGGATCTTGGCGCCCAGCATCTGCAGTTTTTCTTCGATGCACTCATAGCCACGGTCTATGTGGTAGATGCGGTCGATCAGCGTGTCGCCTTCGGCGATCAGGGCCGAGATCACCAGGCTGGCCGAAGCACGCAGGTCGGTCGCCATCACTGGCGCGCCCTTGAGCTTTTCGGTGCCGGTGACGATGGCGGTGTTGCCTTCGACCTGGATCTTGGCGCCCATGCGGTGCAGCTCGTAGACGTGCATGAAGCGGTTTTCAAAGATCGTCTCGATCACAGCGCCGGTGCCTTCGGCAATGGCGTTGAGGGAGATGAACTGCGCCTGCATGTCGGTCGGGAACGCCG
Source organism: Pseudomonas sp. EU05-FHT14B02 (assembly GCF_058791055.1). NCBI lineage: Bacteria > Pseudomonadati > Pseudomonadota > Gammaproteobacteria > Pseudomonadales > Pseudomonadaceae > Pseudomonas > Pseudomonas sp. EU05-FHT14B02. The sequence goes on from NZ_JBYTDD010000001.1 coordinate 265,521, forward strand.
GGTACGGAGCGGTCCGCACGTTGACGGCTTTCGGACGCTTACCGTGCATGTTCAGCTCGATCCAGTCTTCGCCACAGGTGATTTCGGCACCGGACTCACGGAGTTTTTCCAGAACGGCTTCGAGGATGGTCGGATCCGTATCCTTGACCTTCACACGACCACCGGTCACCGCCGCCGCCACCAGATAGGTGCCGGTTTCGATGCGGTCAGGCATTACTTTATAAGTGGTGGTGTGCAGACGTTCGACGCCATCGATGGTGATGGTATCGGTACCAGCGCCGGAAACCTTGGCGCCCATGGCGTTCAGGAAGTTCGCCAGGTCGACCACTTCAGGCTCGCGAGCGGCGTTTTGCAGGACGCTACGGCCCTTGGCCAAGGCTGCGGCCATCATGATGTTTTCGGTACCGGTCACACTGACGGTATCGAAGAAGAAGTGCGCACCGCGCAGGCCGCCTTCAGGCGCCTTGGCCTTGATGTAGCCGCCTTCGACGTCGATGACGGCGCCCATGGCTTCCAGGCCACGGATGTGCAGGTCAACCGGACGCGAACCGATGGCGCAACCGCCAGGCAAGGCGACTTCGGCTTCACCGAAACGAGCAACCATCGGACCGAGCACCAGAATCGACGCACGCATGGTTTTAACCAGTTCGTAAGGTGCGACCAGGGTCTTGATGGTGCGCGGGTCGATTTCGACGGCCAGTTTCTCGTCGATCACAGGTTCGATACCCATGCGCCCGAACAGCTCGATCATGGTGGTGATGTCGTGCAGGTGCGGCAGGTTGGCCACAGTCACCGGGCCATCGCACAGCAGGGTAGCCGCCAGGATCGGCAGGGCAGAGTTCTTTGCCCCGGAGATGCGGATCTCGCCGTCAAGACGAGCACCGCCAGTAATAATCAATTTATCCATAAGAATCTCGACGCCCTTGGGCTCAGGTGCGCTCGGCCCAGGCCGCGCTGCTGAAAAATTTCATAGTGACCGCATGGATGCTGCCATCGGTGATCCATGGGTTCAAATGGGCATAGACCTGCTGCTGACGCTTGACCGGGCTCAACGCCGCCAGTTCATCGCTAATCACGTTCAGCTGGAAATTGCAGCCTTCGCCCTCGACTTCTACTTTCGTTCCGGGCAGCTTTCCTTCAAGAAAGCTCTTAACTTCGTTGGCCTGCATGCTCAACCTCAATCGGCGCCCTGTGCGCGCGGGTCGGACATCATACAAAAAAGCCCCGCGCCTGCGAACCCCGCCAAGCAGGACTCAGACGGGGGGCTTCTTCATAGATGCGGGTTAGGGACGCGCCAACAGCTCGGTCAGCTCGCTGACCTGAGCGATTTCACGCATGTCTTCCGGCATCCCACGGATGCTCAGGGCCTTGCCGGCCTCCTGCGCATCACGGATAAAGCACAGCAGCAACGACAAACCGACACTGCTGGACTTGGTTACCGCCGAGCAATCGACCACCAGCGCTGCAGCGTTGCTGGCCTTGATCAGCGCCTTGCCCTGCTCGCGAAGGCCAGGACCGGTGCGGTAATCCAGCACGCCACTGAGTCGCAGCTCGCCCGCTTCGCCCATCTGGACTGCCGACTCACTCATTGGGCTGACTGCTCTGGTTTCTTGTCGGTGGCTTCCTTGGCCTTGGCGACTTCCCCGGCCCAACCATTGATGGTCTTGTCCAGGTCGTTGCCATTGCGCTGCATCGCATCGGCGAACTGATCGCGGAACAGCTTGCCGATATTGATGCCATTGATGATGACGTTACGCAGCTTCCACTCACCATTGATCTTTTCCAGCGTGTAAGACACTGGATAGATCGCGCCGCTGCTGCCTTTGACAGTCATGCCTACACTGGTACGGTCGCCCGACTCGTCTTTGGCCGGTTCAACGGTGATGCCCTGGTTGTTGTACTCCAGCAAGGCATTGCCATAGAACTGGAACAGCCCCTTCTTGAAGTTTTCTTCGAAGGTCTTCATCTGTGCAGGCGTAGCTTTACGCGAGTACTTGACCGTCATGATGCTCTTGGAAATACCCTCGGCATCCACGACCGGCCCGACGATGGTGTTCAGCGCCGCATAAAAATCTTGCGGATCCTGCTTGTACTTCTCTTTGTTTGCCGCCAGGTCCGCGAGCATACGGTCGGTTGTGTCCTGCACCAGATCGTGCGCCGAAGGCGCCGCTACGGCGTGGGACACTAACGGAAACACCGCAAGCAATACCAACAGGCCACGTCGCAAGGTAGAGATCATTTAACAGTTCCTCATTTAGCTTCTTTGCTAACGGTATTGAGCAGGAATTTACCGATCAGGTCTTCGAGCACCAGCGATGACTGCGTGTCATGGATGGTTCCACCATCCTTGAGCAGGGTGTCTTCCCCGCCCACGCTGATACCGATGTACTTCTCGCCCAACAGGCCAGCAGTCAGGATAGATGCAGTGGAGTCCGCCGGCAGATTATCGATGCGTTTTTCCAGCTGCATGGTCACCCGACCGGTGAAACTGTCGCGATCCAGATCGATGGCCGTGACCTTGCCGATAGTCACACCGGCCATGGTCACCTTTGCTCTGACCGTCAAACCGGCGATATTGTCGAAGTAAGCGTAAAGTTTATACGTGTCGGTGCTCGGAGTCGGGGACAGGCCACTGACCCGCAACGCCAACAAGAGCAAAGCCAGGATGCCAGCCAGCAAGAAAAGGCCGACACCGATTTCCAGGGTGCGGTTTTGCATCAGAAATCTCCAAACATCAAGGCAGTCAGAATAAAATCCAGGCCGAGTACTGCCAACGAGGCATATACAACGGTCTTGGTAGTGGCACGACTGATCCCCTCGGAAGTGGGTTCGCAGTCATAGCCTTGGAATACGGCGATCCAGGTCACGACAAAGGCAAATACGATACTTTTGATGATCCCGTTGAGCACATCGTCGACGAACGTCACGCTGTTCTGCATGTTCGACCAGTAGGAGCCCTCATAGACTCCCAGCCAGTCGACCGCTACCCACGAGCCGCCCCAGATACCCACCACGCTGAAAATCATCGCCAGCACCGGCAGGGAAATGAAACCGGCCCACAAGCGTGGCGCGATGATGTACTTGAGCGGGTCGACCCCGATCATTTCCAGGCTGGACAACTGCTCGGTGGACTTCATGTTGCCGATTTCGGCAGTCAACGCCGAACCTGCGCGCCCGGCGAACAGCAAGGCGGTCACCACCGGCCCCAGTTCACGCAGCAGTGTCAGCGCCACCATCTGCCCGACAGCCTGCTCTGAACCATAGCTGGAAAGAATGTTGAAGCCCTGCAGCGCGAGCACCATGCCGATGAACACCCCGGAGACCACGATGATCACCAGGGACATCACGCCCACCGAATGCAACTGCTTGACCAGCAGCCCGAAGCCGCCACCAATACCGCCCCGCCCGAGCAAGGCATGGAACAGGAACAGGCTCGAACGCCCGAACACCGCCAGTACATCGATGCCGGCCTGGCCGAAGCGGCGAACGCGCTCCATCAATGAAATTCTGCGCATCAGCGCTTCCCCAGAAGATCTGCGCGGTAATCCGTCGCTGGAAAGTGGTACGGAACCGGGCCATCGGGTTCGCCGGTCATGAACTGACGAATGCGCGGTTCATCCGAATTCATCAACTCGTCAGGCGTCCCCTGCCCCAACACCTGACCATCGCCCACCACATAAATGTAGTCGGCAATGCTCGCGGTCTCGGCCAGGTCGTGGGATACCACGATGCTGGTGATGCCCAGCGCATCATTGAGCAACCGGATGAGGCGCACCAGAACACCCATTGCGATGGGGTCCTGACCGACAAAGGGCTCGTCGTACATGAGGATCTGCGGGTCGAGCGCAATCGCCCGGGCCAGCGCAACACGGCGTTTCATGCCGCCGGAAAGCTCGTCGGGCATCAAGTCGATGGCACCGCGCAAGCCCACTGCCTGCAATTTGAGCAGAACAATGTCGCGGATCATTTCATCCGGCAGTTGGGTATGAACACGCAACGGAAAAGCGACGTTCTCGAAGACATCGAGGTCGGTAAACAGTGCGCCGCTCTGAAAAAGCACGCCCATATGCTTGCGCGCATCGAACAGGTCGCTGCGCGACAGTTTTGGCAGGTTCTGACCGTTGACCCAGACTTCGCCCTTGGTGGGCCGCAACTGGGCGCCCATCAGACGCAAGAGCGTGGTCTTGCCACACCCGGAAGGCCCCATGATGCCGGTGACCTTGCCGCGCGGGATACGGATATCGACATTATTGAAAATGCTGCGCGCACCGCGCTTGAAGGACAGTCCCTTCAACTCGACCGCGTAGGCGTTATCGGCACTCATCTAAACTCCTTGCGATGCAGCCTCTCACTCGGACGCCTGGCTTTCTGACAAAAGCACATACCTCCCGGGCAGGCCGAACTGGCGGCGAACTATATCACTGCAACGGCTGCGCGCCCAAGGCCAAAGCCAGGTCATGTTCAACTGCATGACAGGTTGAAGGCCCCGTTTAGAAGGTTTCCGGCAACAAGGATGGCAATGCGCGACGAACTAGCGTGAGGGATTCGATCATAACCGTTATAATCGCCGCCTTTTCATCAGGCTATACGATTTCTGACATGAGCCAATCCAGCGACCTGATTCAATCTGCACAACGCACCATCCGCCTCGAGGTAGAAGCCGTGCAAGGCCTGCTACCCCATATCGACGCAGATTTCGTACGCGCTTGCGAGATGATTCTGGCCAGCAAAGGCCGCGTGGTTGTGGTCGGCATGGGCAAATCGGGACACATCGGCAACAAGATTGCCGCGACCTTGGCCAGCACCGGCACCACGGCGTTTTTTGTGCACCCGGCTGAAGCCAGCCACGGCGACATGGGCATGATTACCCGCGACGACATCATTCTGGCGCTCTCGAATTCCGGCTCCACCAATGAAATCGTGACCCTGCTGCCACTGATCAAGCGCCTGGGCATTCAGTTGATCAGCGTGACCGGCAAGCCTGACTCGCCGCTAGCCAAGGCCGCCGAGGTCAACCTGAATGTTCACGTCGAGCACGAAGCCTGTCCGTTGAACCTGGCCCCCACCTCGTCGACCACCGCCGCCCTGGTCATGGGCGACGCCTTGGCAGTCGCGCTGCTGGAAGCCCGTGGCTTTACCGCCGAAGACTTCGCCTTTTCCCATCCAGGCGGCGCCCTGGGCCGACGCCTGCTGCTGAAAGTGGAAAATGTCATGCACGCCGGGCAAGAGTTACCGCAAGTACAACGCGGCACCTTGCTGAAGGATGCGCTAATGGAAATGACCCGCAAAGGCCTGGGCATGACCGTGATCCTGGAAGCCGACGGAAAGCTGGCCGGAATCTTTACTGACGGTGACTTGCGTCGCACGCTGGACCGTAGCATCGACATCCATAGCGCTACCATCGATCAGGTCATGACAGCACACGGCAAGACTGCCCGCGCCGAGATGCTCGCCGCCGAAGCGCTGAAAATCATGGAAGACCATAAAATCAACGCGCTGGTTGTAGTCGACAGTGAAGACCGCCCGGTCGGCGCCTTGAACATGCACGACTTGCTGCGTGCAGGAGTAATGTAATGAGTGCGGACCTGCTGCAACGCGGCAAACAGATCAAGCTGGCGGTGTTCGATGTCGATGGCGTGCTGACCGATGGGCGCCTGTATTTCCTCGAAGACGGCAGCGAGTTCAAGACATTCAACACCCTCGACGGCCAGGGCATCAAGATGCTGATGGCCGCCGGCGTGCAGACCGCCATCATCAGTGGCCGCAAGACCCCGGTGGTCGAGCGACGAGCCAAAAACCTCGGTATCCCGCACCTCTATCAGGGTCGCGAGGATAAACTGGTGGTACTCGACGAACTGCTGGCCCAACTCAACCTGAGCTATGAACAGGTGGCCTACCTCGGCGACGACCTGCCGGACCTGCCGGTGATTCGCCGCGTCGGCCTGGGCATGGCGGTGGCCAATGCCGCCAGCTTCGTGCGTGAACACGCCCACGGCATCACCCTCGCCCGTGGCGGCGAAGGTGCCGCTCGCGAATTCTGCGAATTGATCCTGCGCGCCCAGGACCGCCTCGACGCGGCCAATGCGGCGTACCTGTGAGCCCACTATGCTGAGCAAAAAATTTCGCAACACCCTGATGTTCAGTTGCATCGCGGCGATATTCGCTGCGGTTGGATACTGGAACATCAGCCCGGAACGTTTCCTCGACAAGCCGGTAACGCCGGTCGATGAAAGCGCGATCGACTATTACGCCATCAACGCCCACAGCGTGCAGTACCTGCCCGACGGCAAGCTGCAATATGATCTGGTGTCCGACAAGGTCGAGCACGTGAAATCGACCGAGGTGACATTACTGACCAACCCCGACCTGAATGTGTTCCGCGGCACTGAATTCCCGTGGCATGTCCAGAGCCTGCGCGGCGAGGTCAACCCTGATGGCACACAGGTCGAACTGATCGATGACGTGCGCATCACGCGCTTCGACGAAAAAAACCGTAGAACCCTGATCACCAGCACACGCATGACCGTGTTCCCGCAGCAGCAATATGCGCAGACCGAGCAAGACGTTAGAATCGACGGCGCTGGCGGTGTATCGACTGGCAAGGGAATGAAAGCGTATTTGAAAGAAAGCAGGATACACCTGCTATCGAACGTAAGAGGACAGTATGAGGCTCGTTAAAACCCTCCCGATTTTGCTCAGTCTGGGCGCAGCACTGGGAAGCGTGAGCGCCTGGGCTCTGCCGGAAGACCAACAGCAGCCTATCCGTATTCAGGCCGACGATGCCCAACTGGACGACAAGCAAGGTATTGCTACCTATAAGGGTGACGTGATCATCACCCAAGGCTCGATGAAGGTGACAGGCAACACCGTTACCATCACCCGCACCCCGGCTGGCGACATTGACGTCGTGACCTCGGTGGGCAACCTGGCGTACTTCGAGCAATTGCAAACGGCTGGCGATACCAAGCCTGTCCAGGGTTGGGGCGTGACGATCCAGTATCACGCTTCGCAAAATCGCGTCGTCCTGATCGACAAGGCCAAAGTTGTCGACAAGGACAACAACGTCACCCAAGGCGAGAAAATTGTCTACGACACGGACAAGAAACTCGCCAGCGCCGGTCGCGCCACAGGCAGCAAGATCACCGAAGCGCGTCCGCGCATCGACATGGTGATCCAGCCGAAGAAGAAAACCGACGAGAAAAAGGCCCAGTAATGGCAACTCTGAAAGCTCAGCATCTGGCCAAGAGCTACAAGAGCCGCCAGGTCGTGCGTGATGTCAGCCTGTCCATCGACAGCGGCCAGATCGTCGGCCTGCTTGGTCCGAACGGCGCCGGCAAGACCACCTGTTTCTACATGATTGTCGGCCTGGTACAAGCCGACCAGGGCCGCGTCCTGATCGATGACTTGGACGTCAGCCACCAACCGATGCACGGCCGCGCAAAGGCTGGTATCGGCTACTTGCCGCAAGAAGCATCGATCTTCCGCAAACTGTCGGTGGCCGACAACATCATGGCCATCCTCGAGACCCGCAAGGAACTCGACAAGGCCGGTCGTCGCAAGGAACTGGAAAGCCTGCTGCAGGAATTCCACATCAGCCACATCCGCGACAACCTGGGCATGAGCCTGTCCGGTGGTGAGCGCCGTCGCGTGGAAATAGCCCGCGCCCTGGCCACCAATCCGAAATTCATCCTCCTCGACGAGCCCTTCGCCGGCGTGGACCCGATTTCGGTCGGCGACATCAAGCAGATCATTCACCACCTCAAGGCCAAGGGCATTGGCGTGCTGATCACGGACCACAACGTTCGTGAAACCCTGGATATCTGTGAAACCGCCTATATCGTCAATGACGGCCAACTGATTGCCGAAGGCGACGCTGAGACCATCCTGGCCAACGACCTGGTCAAGGAAGTGTATCTGGGCCATGAGTTCCGCCTGTAAGCGCTGAGCCGTGCCCAGGCCGTTGCCCGGGCACCTGACCAGCCACTCACCAGCGCCTCCGTGCCGACAAGCGTCATCAGCCCTCGACAAGGGCAGCGCAGCAATACAGCTTTATAGTTTTTTATTGTTACAGCGCTCTAGGCAAACCCTTTAGTTTCAGGCATATAATTTGCTTAAGTTTGGCGCCCCGGCGCCCTGTAGTGGATGGCGCATGTGCGCCGGCGAATAAGGTGTTAAGCCCCTGCCATGAAACCATCGCTAGTCTTGAGAATGGGCCAGCAGCTGACGATGACACCGCAGCTGCAACAGGCCATCCGCCTGCTCCAATTGTCGACCCTGGACCTGCAACAGGAAATCCAGGAGGCCCTGGAGTCCAATCCGATGCTCGAACGCCAGGAAGAAGGCGACGACTTCGACAATTCCGACCCCCTGGCCGACAACGCCGAACAAAAGCCCAACAGCGACATCCAGGAGCCCTCCTACCAGGAAAGCGCCCCGACGGTAGATAACCTCGATGAGGGAGACTGGAACGAGCGTATCCCCAACGAACTCCCCGTCGATACCGCGTGGGAAGACGTTTACCAGACCAGCGCCAGCAGCCTGCCCAGCAATGATGATGACGAGTGGGACTTCACCACCCGCACCTCGGCCGGCGAAAGCCTGCAGAGCCACTTGCTGTGGCAACTGAATCTGGCCCCGATGTCCGACACCGATCGCCTGATCGCCGTGACCCTGATCGATTGCATCAACAATCAGGGCTACCTGGACGAAACCCTCGAGGAAATCCTCGAAGCGTTCGACCCGGAACTGGACATCGAACTGGACGAAATCGAAGCCGTCCTGCACCGCATCCAGCAATTCGAGCCCGCCGGCATCGGCGCCCGCAACCTGGGCGAATGCCTGCTGCTGCAATTGCGCCAGCTGCCTGCCAAAACCCCTTGGCTGGCCGAGGCCAAGCGCCTGGTTACCGATTACATCGACCTGCTTGGCAGCCGCGACTACAGCCAGTTGATGCGTCGCATGAAGCTCAAGGAAGATGAGCTGCGCCAGGTCATCGAGTTGGTCCAGACCCTCAACCCGCGCCCGGGCTCGCAGATCGAGTCCACCGAAGCCGAGTACGTCGTCCCTGACGTCATCGTACGCAAGGACAACGAGCGCTGGCTCGTGGAGCTCAATCAGGAGTCGGTGCCACGGCTGCGGGTCAATGCCCAGTACGCCGGTTTCGTGCGCCGCGCCGACACCAGCGCCGACAATACCTTCATGCGCAATCAGTTGCAGGAGGCCCGCTGGTTCATCAAGAGCCTGCAAAGCCGCAATGAAACCCTGATGAAGGTTGCCACCCAGATCGTCGAGCATCAGCGCGGCTTTCTGGAGTACGGCGACGAAGCCATGAAGCCGCTGGTCCTGCATGACATCGCCGAAGCGGTCGGCATGCACGAGTCGACGATTTCACGGGTGACCACCCAGAAGTTCATGCACACCCCCCGGGGCATTTATGAACTGAAGTACTTTTTTTCCAGTCACGTAAGCACCTCCGAAGGCGGCGAATGCTCGTCCACGGCGATCCGGGCGATCATCAAAAAACTGGTTGCAGCGGAAAATCAGAAAAAGCCGTTGAGTGACAGCAAGATCGCTGGTTTACTGGAGGCACAAGGCATTCAGGTGGCTCGCCGCACCGTCGCCAAGTACCGCGAATCCCTCGGGATCGCGCCTTCGAGCGAACGCAAGCGGTTGATGTAGGGCCACGCCACAGCGTTCCAGTGGTAGATCATCTGATCTACCGCTTTATGCACTGGCAACGAAGGAGAAGCTGTATGCAAGTCAACATCAGTGGACACCAACTGGAAGTGACCGAACCTCTTCGCACCTACATCGGCGAAAAACTCGAACGATTGGAGCGACATTTCGACAAGATCACTAATGTGCAGGTCACGATGACCGTCGAAAAACTGAAGCAGAAAATCGAAGCCACGCTGCATATTCCCGGGAATGAAGTGGTCGCCAACGCGGAACATACCGATATGTATGCCGCGATCGACGCACTCACCGACAAGCTGGATAAACAACTCAAAAAGCATAAGGAAAAGACCCAGAGCCTCCTCCAGGGCGCAACCGGTCGTTAACACCCCCAACCCATGATCCGACTTGAAAGTATCCTGACCCCCGGCCGTTCCCTGGTGAACGTGCCGGGAGGCAGTAAAAAGAAAGCCCTCGAACAAATTGCCAATCTTATCGCCCGCGAAGTGCCGGCCCTGGAGATGCAAGATGTCTTCGAGGCGCTGATCGCCCGTGAAAAACTCGGCTCCACCGGGTTTGGCAATGGCATCGCTATTCCACATTGCCGTCTCAAGGGCTGTATTTCGCCCATCAGTGCATTGATGCACCTGGACGCCCCTATCGATTTCGACGCCATCGACGGCGCGCCGGTTGACCTGCTCTTCGTGCTGCTGGTCCCGGAAGCCGCCACCGATGCGCACCTTGAGCTGCTGCGACAGATCGCCAGCATGCTCGACCGCAAGGAAGTTCGCGAAAAGCTGCGTAGTGCTGCAAGCAACGAAGCCTTGTATCAGGTTGTCCTGGACGAGCAAAACGGTCAGTAATCATGCGTTTGATCATCGTCAGTGGCCGTTCCGGCTCAGGTAAAAGTACCGCCCTCGACGTCCTTGAGGACAGCGGCTACTACTGCATCGACAACCTGCCAGCCGGTCTGCTGCCGGAGCTGGCCGAACGCGCCCTGGTTCATACCGAGATGCTGCAGCCGCTGGTCGCTGTTTCCATTGACGCGCGCAACCTGCCCAGCCACCTGTCACGCTTCCCCGACCTGCTCGAGGAAGTCCGTGCCCGCCACATCCAGTGCGATGTGCTGTACCTGGACGCAGACGAAGAAACCCTGCTCAAGCGTTTCTCGGAAACCCGCCGACGTCACCCCCTGACCAATGCCAACCGCTCGCTGGCCGAAGCCATCAACGTTGAGAGCGTCCTGCTCGGGCCTATTGCCGACCTTGCCGATCTCAAGATCAACACCACCAGCCTGAACCTTTATCAACTGCGCGATGCCATCAAACTGCGTCTGTTGAATCAGCCGGAGCCGGGGACTGCGTTCCTGGTGGAATCCTTCGGCTTCAAGCGCGGAATGCCGGTGGACGCCGACCTGGTGTTCGATGTGCGCTGCCTGCCCAACCCTTACTGGAAACCGGAGTTGCGCGAGCAGTCCGGGCTCGATCAACCGGTTGCGGAATACCTGGCGGCTCAGCCGGATGTCGAAGAGATGTTCCAGGACATTTCCACATACCTGCTAAAGTGGCTGCCACGCTTTGCCGCCAGCAACCGCGCCTACGTCACCATTGCCATTGGCTGCACGGGCGGACATCACCGTTCCGTCTACCTGACCGAGCGTCTGGGGCAAACGCTGCAACAATCCCTGAAGAACGTCCAGGTCCGCCACCGCGACCTCAGCTAAAGGATTCACATCGCGATGCCTGCTCTGGAAATCGAAATCATCAATAAACTGGGTTTGCATGCCCGGGCATCCGCAAAATTCGTTGGTGTCGCCGGGCAATTCAAGGATTGCACGATCCGTGTGGGACGCACGCCAGAATCCACCGTCGATGGAAAAAGCATCATGGCCATGATGATGCTCGCCGCGGGCAAGGGCACAAAAATCCATCTGAGCACGGAAGGCGAGCAGGAACAGGAAGCGATGGATGCACTGGTGGCCTTGATCAACAATTACTTCGACGAAGGCGAGTAAACGCCGCAGCTTTGTGGCGAGCGTCGCATCCATCACCTTCATCAAGCAAAACAGCGCTCTTGTTTCTGTGTTTCCCGGGATTGCGTGAAGAACCATAAAAAAGGCGCGCCACTCATTGGGTGGCGCGCCTTTTTTGTATCACGGGAAGGATTAACTGCCCGCTACGGTCATCCGCTCGATCAGCACCGAACCGGTGCGGATGTTGCTGCGAAGTTCGAGATCATTACCGACCGCGACAATCTGTTTGAACATGTCACGCATGTTGCCGGCGATAGTCACTTCCTGGACCGCGAACTGGATTTCGCCGTTCTCGACCCAGTAACCCGCCGCGCCCCGGGAGTAATCGCCGGTGACCATGTTCAGCCCCTGGCCCATCAACTCGGTGACCAACAGCCCGCGCCCCATGCGCCGCAACAAGGCCGCCTGGTCTTCATCGCCGTGGGTGACGAACAGGTTGTGCACGCCGCCAGCGTTGGCCGTACTTGGCATGCCGAGCTTGCGACCGGAGTAGGTGCCAAGGATGTAAGACACCAATTCGCCCTTTTCGACAAACGGTTTGGCGTAGGTTGCCAAACCATCACCGTCGAACGCTGCGCTGCCCATGGCACGCATCAGATGCGGACGTTCGTCGATGGTCAGCCACTCCGGAAACAGCTTCTGCCCAAGGGTGCCCTCGAGGAAGGACGACTTGCGATACAGACTGCCGCCGGAAATCGCCGACAGGAAACTGCCGAACAGCCCCCCGGCCAACTCTGCGGAAAATAGCACCGGCACCTCGCAAGTCGGTACCGGACGCGCGCCTAGACGGCTCGCCGCCCGTTGCGCAGCACGTTGACCGATGCTCACCGGGTCGGTGAGCAGATTGCCCTGGCGGTTCACGTCGTACCAGTAATCGCGCTGCATCTGGCCATCGGCCTCGGCGATCATCACGCAGCTCAGGCTGTGGCGAGTCGATGCGTAACCGCCGATAAACCCGTGACTGTTGCCGTAGACACGGCAGCCCTGATGGGTACTGAGGGTGGTGCCGTCGGCGTTCTTGATCCGGTTGTCGGCGGCAAACGCCGCAGCTTCGCAGGCCAGGGCCTGTTCGATGGCTTGTTCCGGAGTGATGTCCCATTGGTGGAACAGGTCGAAATCCTGAATATCCCGCGCCATCAGCGCGGCATCCGCGAGGCCCGAGGCTTCGTCTTCTGACGTGTGTTTGGCGATAGCCAGTGCAGCGGCAACCGTTTCGCGAATCGCTTCCGGACCGCTGGCCGAAGTGCTGGCCGAGCCTTTGCGCTGGCCGACATACAAGGTGATGCCAAATCCCTGATCGCGGTTGAATTCGACCGTTTCGACTTCACGCTGGCGCACCGTAGTCGACAAACCCTGCTCAAGCGACACCGCCACCTCACAGGCGCTGGCCCCCTGGCGCTTGGCTTCAGCGATGATCTGCTCGACTTGTTCCTGCAGTGCCGGCAACGCTTGTGGGCCGACGCTTTCAACTGCACTCATGCTGTTCTCCACTCAAATTCTGCTTTCGGTGACGGTCATCGAGCGACCGGGCCGGACAAGCGGCCCCCGACTGGTTATCATGGCGGCGTTTCTTTGCGGACGGCCACCATGGTTGATTCTTACGACGACTCCCTCGATACGGGAGAAAAAAGCAAATCCCAGGTCAAACGCGAGCTGCATGCTCTGGTTGACCTTGGCGAGCGCCTTACAACACTCAAGCCTGACTTGCTGGCAAAACTGCCCTTGACCGACGGAATGCGTCGGGCTCTGGCCGATGCGCCCAAGCACACCGCGAACATCGCGCGAAAACGGCACCTTCAGTTCATCGGCAAACTGATGCGCGATCAGGACACTGCCGCCATTCTGGTTCTGCTCGATCAACTCGATGCCTCCACCCGTCAATACAACGAACGCTTCCATAACCTGGAACGCTGGCGCGATCGTCTGATTGCCGGCGACGATGCCGTACTGGAAAAATTCGTCGTCGACTACCCGGACGCGGACCGCCAGCAATTGCGTTCCCTGATCCGTCAGGCCCAGCATGAGGTTGCGCAAAACAAACCTCCTGCTTCCAGCCGTAAAATCTTCAAGTACATCCGTGAGCTGGACGAGACTCAACGCGGTCTGCGTTAATTCTCGAAGCGGGTGAGCTGCTTCGCAGCTCACCCGCAGCCTCACTTCTTACGACCCCGTGCCACCCACGGTGATCGCATCAATCTTCAGCGTTGGCTGGCCGACACCCACCGGCACCGACTGCCCATCCTTGCCACACGTACCCACGCCGCTGTCCAGCGACAGATCATTACCGACCATCGACACCTTGCTCATGGCTTCCGGCCCGTTGCCGATCAGGGTCGCGCCCTTGACCGGAGCGGTAATCTTGCCGTCCTCGATCAGGTACGCCTCGCTGGTGGAGAACACGAACTTGCCGCTGGTGATGTCCACCTGACCGCCACCCAGGTTGGCGCAGTAAATGCCGCGCTTCACCGAAGCGATGATTTCCGCCGGGTCGCTTTCGCCGGCGAGCATGTAGGTGTTGGTCATGCGCGGCATCGGCAGGTGCGCGTAGGATTCGCGACGACCGTTACCGGTGCGCGCCACGCCCATCAGGCGGGCATTGAGCTTGTCCTGCATGTAGCCTTTGAGTACGCCGTTTTCGATCAGCGTGGTGCACTCGGTCGGCGTGCCTTCGTCGTCGACACTCAACGAGCCACGACGACCGGCCAGGGTGCCATCATCGACAATGGTGCACAGCTTCGACGCAACCATCTCGCCCATGCGACCGCTGTAGGCTGAACTGCCCTTGCGGTTGAAGTCGCCTTCCAGACCGTGACCGACCGCTTCGTGCAGCAACACGCCCGACCAGCCGGAACCGAGTACCACCGGCAAGGTACCGGCCGGTGCCGGAATGGCTTCGAGGTTGACCAGCGCCTGGCGCAACGCTTCACGGGCATAGCCCATGGCGCGGTCTTCGCCGAGGAAATAACGGTAATCGGTCCGACCACCACCGCCATGACCACCTCGTTCGCGGCGACCGTTCTGCTCGACGATCACGCTGACGTTGAAGCGCACCAGCGGCCGTACATCCGCCGCCAGACCGCCGTCGGTGGAAGCCACCAGAATCCGCTCCCAGACACCGGCCATGCTCACGGTGACTTGCTGGATGCGTGGGTCGAGGGCGCGGGTCGCGGCATCGACTCGCTTGAGCAAATCGACTTTCTCGGCACGGGTCAGCACTTCCAGAGGATTGTCCGGCGCATACAACTGCGCGACATCCTGGCTGGTGAATGCCTGCACGGTGCCATTCTGGCCCGCGCGGGAAATCGAACGGGCGGCCCGCGCCGCCGCGCCAAGGGCTTCCAGGGTGATGGCATTGCTGTAGGCAAAACCGGTTTTTTCACCCGATTGCGCGCGCACGCCCACACCTTGGTCAAGGTTGAAGCTGCCTTCCTTGACGATGCCGTCTTCCAGCGCCCAAGACTCGGAGATCTGCCCCTGGAAATACAGGTCGGCCGCATCGATGCCCGGCCCGGCCAGGTCGCCTAGCACGCCTTGCAGGCTCTCGATCGTGACGCCACCGGGCGCCAGCAGGTGTTCACTGACTGAGGACAACAACTCGCTCATATGCTTTACGCCTTAAATTCGTCGTTCTGATGCAGGTCGCTGGGCGCCCTGCGAGAAAAAGCGCCGGTGACTGGACACCGGCATCCGCGCCCGGATGGACGCCTGTTCGCTGCTGTCGCGTTCGGCCAGCAGCACGGCCTCGCCTTGATCCTGATGTGCCAGCACACGTCCCCACGGGTCGATGATGGCAGCATGACCGAAAGTTTCCCGCGGCCCCGGATGCGCCCCCCCCTGGGCAGCCGCGAGCACATAACATTGTGTCTCGATGGCCCGTGCGCGAATCAGCACATCCCAATGCGCCGCGCCGGTCACCGCCGTGAAGGCCGAAGGGGCGGTAATCAGTTCCGCGCCGGCCGCGCGTAATTCGCTGTACAGCTCCGGGAAGCGCAAGTCGTAACAGACCGTCAGGCCAACCCGCCCAACCGGTGTGTCCGCCACCACGATCCTACTGCCATAAGCATAGTCATCGGATTCACGATAACGGCCGCGATTGTCGGCCACGTCGACATCGAACAGGTGCAGCTTGTCGTAGCGCGCCACCGTTTCACCCTGGTCATCGACCAGCAACGAACAGGCATGTACTTTGGCCGCCGGATGATCCACCGGCGGCAACGGCAACGTGCCGGCCACAATCCATAAATTGAGGTCGCGTGCGGTCTGTTTCAACCAGGGCAGGATCGGACCTTCGCCCAGTGCTTCGGCGCGCCCGATGTCGGCAATGTCGCGCCGGCCCATGGCGGCGAAGTTTTCCGGCAATACCGCGAGCTTCGCACCACCGGCGGCCGCTTGCTCGAGCAGCCGACGGGCCTGGGCCAGATTGGCCAGCACATCGCTCTGGCTGACCATTTGAATCACCGCTACAGACATGGCGCACTCCCGGAATCGTATGCGGCCATGCTACTCCATAGGCTTGCCGAGCGCCTTTTCAAAAGGATCTCAAAAAGCCTTGTCGAAGGTAATTTTCGGTTCTTTCCAAGGCCCTTTGACGGTGTACTTCACACTGGCGAAACGGGCGACCCGGTCTCCGATCAGCTTGTCGATCAGGAACAGCGCCCCGCCGACCGCGGGTGCACCGACGATCAATGCGGCAATCGGCAGGTTATTGGTCACCGGCAAGGTCACCATCAGTTTCGCATCGATCTGATCGGCCACCATGTTCAGGGTGCCGTCGAGTTCAATGGTGCTCGACGGGCCCGTCAGCTGGATCGGCTTACGGGTGACATACACACCATTGGTCCCGACCAGCAGCCCCTTGACCTGGTCATAACTCAGGCCTTTGCCAAACAGATCGGAGAAGTCCAGGCGCAGGCGCCGGCCGATGGAGTTGAAGTTGAGCAAGCCAAATACCCGCAGCGCCTGGGCACTGCCCTCAACCTCGACGAACTGCCCCTGATTGAGGGTCGCATCAAGCGTGCCGGAGAAACTCTTGGTCGCCACCCAGGCAGGTGAGCCGGGCCAGCGGCCATCGACATCCATATAGAAGTCCTTACTGGTGACGCTCGGCGCAAACCCCCAGCCCTTGAGCACATCGGCGAGGTTCTTGCCGCTGATACGACCCTTGTACCAGCTGTTGCTGGCGCCAGGCACGCCTTCCCAACCACCGCTGCCCACCAACAGCATGCCCTTGAGGCCCAGGTCCAGGGAGTTGAACTCCATGCCCTTGGGCGTCGGACGAATTTTCAGCGACCAGCCCCCCACCAGATCCTGCCCCTGGAATAGCTGATTGATGGTGATGTCCATCGCTGGGATTTTTGTCGGGTCCACCGACGCCAGCGGATCCGGCGAATTTTCATCGGCCAGCACGGTCGGGTCCGGTGCGGGCAGGCGCACAGTTCGCAGATTGATCGTTATCGGCGTGGCTTTCGCATCGGGAAGGCTGGCGCTGCCATTGATCTGCTGGCTGTCCAGTTGTAGCGCCCAGGCAGAAGGCTTGCGCGCCAGCTGGATCGAGGCCTGATCGAGGGTGGTGCCGATACCGCTGAGTTTGCCCACCTTGAAATTCGCGCCGCTGAGCAGTTGCCTGGCGCTGCCGCCGGGGTCTTGTCCGGCGTATCTGTCCACCAGATCCTTCCACGGGCCAACGTCCAGCTCCGACAGCACGCCCCGTACCCGCAAGCCTTTGGTGCCAGGCAAGACGGACTCGCCGCCACCGAGGAACAACTCCCCGCGACCGTCGGCGAAACTACTGGCCGGGGCCGCGAACGTGAAACTCGCCAAGTCCCCGTAACTGACCCAATAACGCCGCTCGTCGCCCTGCAAGGTCATGCGGAACGTGGTGTCGCGCCCGGCCTCGGAGGTTATGCCGAACGGTGCAGGCAAATCGACGGCCACGCCCTTGAGGCTGGAATTGACCACCAACTGGCTGTCGGCGCCGTCCAGGGTCAGTTGCAGTTGATACGGGATCACACCACTCACCGGTAGAGGCTGGGTGACCTTCAGCCAGTCAGTCAGTTTCTTGACCTCGACCTGCCCTGACGCAGCCACCCGGGTACTGTGCTTACCAGGGCTGCCATCGGCAAATATCTGTGCGGTGACCGGTTTGTCGAACGCCCGGGCACTGATGTTCTGCCCTGTCAGGCCTTTGCCGCTGTCAAAACGGAAATCACCTTTGAGTTGGGTCAGTTCCAGCGCAGGTTCAGCCAGCTTCAAGCGCGCCTTGGCGGTCTTGAAATCGACGAGGATCTTCGGCTCCTCGCCTTTTGCCAGGGGAATATCGAGCTTCAATTTGCCTTGCAGGTCACCCTCGCCTTCCCAGCCGGCAAAGGTTGCTGCGGTGCCGATCGGTGCCTCCTGAAGGATTTTCAAGCCATCGCCCAAACCGCCGGCAAATCCGCCATCGAGGAACAAATGAACGCTCTGTCCGGCCGGCACATGGGGAATGTCGACGTAGATATCGTTGACCTGGGTGCCGAGCAATTGGCCCGTGCTGGCCAGAATCCGCACGCCGCTGTCTTCGACAAACACATCGCCGCTGACCTTGCTGACATGGGGCCAGCCCGGCTGGAACGCCAGCTCGGCATCGTGAACCTTGAAGTACAGGCTGATGCTGCGATCGACGTCCGCGGCACCGCGGCTGAGCGACCCTTGATACTGGAAGAAGCCTTGATCCACCGCGCCCTTGAGAATCGCCGTGCGCAGCCATTCGTCCAGTGCCGGGCTGAGGACCGTCGGCAAGTACTTGGCGGTGTAGCGACCGTCACCGTCCACCAGGCCGACCCGCAGGTCCATGTAGTCTTCCCGGGTGTGATCGAAATACAGGCGAATCAGGAAGTCGCCGGCGATTTTGCCTTCCTCGCCCAGCACTTTCAGATACGGCGCGATCAGGGTGAAACCTTCTTTATCAAGTTTCCAGGTCAGCCGCGCATTGGCCTGAATGTACTGCCATGGCTTGGCGAAAATCGGGTCCAGGTGCAGCATGAAATCCTTGCTGTCCATGCGCAGTTCGCCGTGCCCCAGGTCACCGCTGATGCTGCCGCTGACATTTCGCGCCGCCGGCGCACCGTGATAGGCGTCGAAGCCCACCTGGTCGAGGTTGGCGGCAAACCCGAACTTGCTGTCGTCAGTGGCATTGGGGCGGAAGTCGACCAGCACGTTACGCAGGCTACCCGTGACCTTGAGTCGCTCGACGACCGTGGCAAAACCCTCTGGTAACGGCGCCAGGGCGTTGAACAGCGGGGTCAGCGGCGTGAGATCAACCCGGTCGGCTTGCAGGTGCCAGAGTTCTTCGGTTTTATCAGTGGCGGCGCTTTGCGTGAGCTGCAGATGCGTTTCCCAGCGAGTCGAGCCGAAGTTCATCGCAAGGGAGTCCAGAGTCACTGACACACCTTTGGCAGTACGCTGGAAGTAACCATTGAGCGCCAGGTTATTGATCTGGATCGGCTTGCGCTCGGCGTAGGCGCCCTTGAGTTGTGGCGCGTTCAAGCGCACCGCAGCGCTTTGCAAGGTGCCTTTGCCCCAAGTCGCCCACAGCTCGCCGCCGGCCTTGATCTCGGAAAAATTCCACTGTTGGGTCAGACGTTCAGGCAACCACTTCGACCAGTCGCTTTGCGGCAGGCTCAGGTAGACCTCGGCTTCTCCATCCTTCCATTGGCTGGCTCGAATACGGGTACGCAGGCTCATGGCCACCGGTTGCCCGTCCGGCAGGGTCAGCCGTGCGTCGAGCCGCTGCCGTGACGCCCCGGTATTCAGATTCAGGCCGACATAAGTCAGGGTCAGCGGCGATTCGCCAAACGGCTGCAGGGTCACCTGGCTGTCGAGCACCGACAGTTGCTGGATCATCTGCATCTGATTGAGCAGTTGCTCCGGATCGGCGGGCTGGTCCTGGCGCATCGGCAAACCTTCCAGAGCCCACTGACCGCCCTCTCCTTGCCTGAGGTTGATCTTGAGGCCGCTGAACTCCAGATGAGCGATGCGTACCTGACGAGCCAACAGGCTGGCCCAAAGGTCCGGCACCGCGCGCACCTGATCCAGGTGCAAGGCATTGGCACCGTCGCCGACCGTCACGTCGCGGGCCATCAATATAGGGGCGAATCCACTCCAGTTGCCTTCGAGCTCGCCGATCTGCAACGGTATGCCCAAGGCATCGCTGGCTTTGGTTTCGATGTCGGCACGGTACTCGGCGACTAACGGCGTCAGCTCCCGGCCAAGGCTGACGTAGAGCGCCATCAACACCAAAACCAACGCGCACAGGCCCAGACCCCAGCGGGTCAGTGCGGCCAATATGCGTGTCAGACGATCCATGTCAGGTGGCTCCCATGGCAAAAGTTTTGCAAAAAGCTGAGGCCAGCCATTCTCGAACAATCAAAACAAAACGCTTCAGAGCAGCACCACGTCGTATTGTTCCTGGGAATACATGGTTTCGACCTGAAAGCGGATGGTGCGCCCGATAAACCCTTCCAGCTCGGCAACGTTGCCCGACTCTTCGTCGAGCAGGCGATCCACCACTTTCTGGTTTGCCAATACACGATAGCCTTCCGCCTGATAGGCGCGAGCCTCGCGCAGGATTTCACGGAAGATTTCGTAGCAAACGGTTTCCGGGGTCTTGAGCTTGCCCCGTCCCTGACAGGCATTGCACGGCTCGCACAACACCTGTTCAAGGCTTTCGCGGGTGCGCTTGCGGGTCATCTGCACCAGGCCCAGCTCTGTGATACCGATGATGTTGGTCTTGGCGTGATCGCGTTCCAGTTGCTTTTCGAGCGTGCGCAACACCTGGCGCTGGTGCTCTTCATCTTCCATGTCGATGAAGTCGATGATGATGATTCCGCCCAGGTTACGCAGGCGCAATTGACGGGCGATGGCCGTCGCGGCTTCGAGGTTGGTCTTGAAGATGGTCTCTTCGAGATTGCGATGGCCGACGAACGCCCCGGTATTGACGTCGATGGTGCTCATGGCTTCCGCCGGATCGACCACCAGATAACCGCCGGACTTGAGCGGGACCTTGCGTTCGAGTGCCTTCTGGATTTCGTCTTCGACGCCATACAGGTCGAAAATCGGTCGCTCACCCGGATAATGCTCGAGGCGGTCAGCAATCTCGGGCATCAGTTCGGCGACGAACTGCGTGGTTTTCTGAAAGGTTTCCCGGGAGTCGATGCGGATCTTCTCGATTTTCGGGCTCACCAGGTCACGCAGGGTGCGTAGCGCCAGACCAAGGTCTTCGTAGATTACGCTAGGCGCACTGATGGTTTTGATCTGGACGTTGATCTGATCCCAGAGACGGCGCAGATAACGGATGTCCATGAGGATTTCATCCGCGCCGGCACCTTCGGCCGCCGTGCGCAGGATGAAACCGCCAGCTTCCTTGATGCCTTCCTTGGCCACGCAATCAGTGACCACCTGTTTGAGGCGTTCGCGCTCGGCTTCGTCTTCGATCTTCAGGGAAATGCCGACATGGGCCGTGCGCGGCATGTACACCAGG
Organism: Pseudomonas sp. EU05-FHT14B02; assembly: GCF_058791055.1. NCBI lineage: Bacteria > Pseudomonadati > Pseudomonadota > Gammaproteobacteria > Pseudomonadales > Pseudomonadaceae > Pseudomonas > Pseudomonas sp. EU05-FHT14B02. The sequence continues at coordinate 286,745 of NZ_JBYTDD010000001.1, forward strand.
TAACGCGAAGGGATCGACAACTGAGTGGTCAGGCGAGCGCCTTTGGAACCGATCGGATCCTTGGTCACCTGCACCACCAGGCTCTGGCCCTCGTGCACCAGTGCACTGATGCTCTCGACCGCCGGGCCTTCGCGCAGGGAAATTTCCGACGCATGAATGAACGCGGCCCGGTCCAGGCCGATATCGACGAATGCCGCCTGCATTCCAGGCAATACCCGCACAACTTTGCCCTTATAGATGTTGCCGACGATCCCGCGCTTTTGCGTACGCTCGACGTGGACCTCTTGCAGGACACCGTTTTCGACCACCGCCACGCGCGACTCCATCGGCGTGATGTTGATCAGAATCTCTTCACTCATGGCAGGGTCTCGTTCAGGCATGTTCACGATAATGGCCGCATCTGTTCAGAACGTTGCTTGGTGTGCGTTCCGGGGTTGCCAACAGGGTATGCCGAAATGGCCGAGCAGTTCCGCGGTTTCGCAAAGCGGTAGTCCAACCACCGCTGAATAACTTCCATCGAGCCCGGCGACAAACACCGCACCCAGTCCTTGAATGCCATAACCGCCCGCCTTGTCCCGTGGTTCGCCGCTGGCCCAGTAGGCTGCGGCTTCCTCACGACTGATATCTCGAAAACGCACCCGGCTGGTGACAACCCGGGATTCGCAACGTGCGCCATCGAGCACGGCAATCGCGGTCAGGACTTCATGTTCACACCCTGACAGCATCGTCAGCATGGCGCACGCATCCGCTTGATCAACCGGTTTGCCGAGAATTTTCCCATCGAGCACCACGGCGGTATCGGCACCGAGCACACAAAATGGTTCATCAGACACGACGACGACGCGCCCGGCCTCGGCCTTGCCGCGTGCCAGGCGCTCGACGTAGGCCGATGGGGATTCTTGAGCTAAAGGGGTTTCATCGATGTCCGCATTGACGGCGCGGAACGCAACGCCGATCTGCGTGAGCAATTCACGTCGACGCGGCGAACCAGAGGCGAGGTACAACCGTTTCATCAAGACCTCTCCCTGTCCAATGCCTGAACGAATTAATTGATTTTGTAGCGTCGACGCAGTCCGCGCAAACCGAAACTGATCCAGGGCCAGAGCAGCGCACTGACCAGTGCCGGCAGCACCAGCGCCAACGTCGGCTGACGATTGCCGGTCAATGCACTGAGCCATAGCTGTACTAGCTGGGCGAGTCCGAAGATCACCAGGATCACCAGGCTCTGCTGCCACATCGGGAACATCCGCAGGCGTTGCTGCAGCGCCAGCACCAGATAGGTGATGAGCGTCAGGATCAAGGCATTCTGACCCAGCAAGGTACCGTAGAGCACATCTTCAGCCAGCCCCAGGCAAAACGCCGTCACCATCCCGACGGTCTGCGGCAGGTTCAACGCCCAGAATGCCAGCAACAAGGCCAGCCATAGCGGGCGCAGGATTTCCATGAATTGCGGCAGAGGCGAAACGCTCAACAGCAGACCGACGGCGAACGTCAGCCAGACTATCCAGCCGTTTCGGGATGCTTTCACACCGCCCATTATTCTCTCCCCACTGGAGTGGCCGGCGCGGACACTGGCGGTTTGGCGGCAGGCTTCGCGGCAGCGGGTTGCGCCGCCGGCGGTTTAGCCGCCGCAGGATGCGAGGCCGCAGGCTTGGCTGGCGCGGTGGCTGCAGGCGCCGCCGTCGCAGGAATCGCCGGTGCGGCGGCCGGTGCAGCGGGGACCCCGGGGCTGACCGGTTTCGGAACCGTCGACGGAATGATCGGCCCACCGCCCTGCGCATCCAGACTTTCCTGGGCCTGGGCGGCAGCGTTGACGCGCTCTTCGGCAGTCCGGTTGTCGCTGAACACCAGCAACAGGTAACGGCTACGGTTCAAGGCGGCGGTCGGAACGGCGCGGACAATGGCAAACGGTTGGCCGGAATCGTGAATCACTTCCTTGACCGTCGCCACCGGATAACCCGCCGGGAAACGCTGACCGAGGCCGGAGCTGACCAGCAGGTCGCCCTCCTTGATGTCGGCGGTATCGGCCACATGCCGCAACTCGAGACGTTCCGGGTTGCCGGTGCCGCTGGCAATCGCCCGCAAACCGTTACGGTTCACCTGCACCGGAATGCTGTGGGTGGTATCGGTCAGCAGCAAGACGCGGGAGGTGTAGGGCATCAACTCGACCACCTGCCCCATCAGGCCACGGGCATCGAGTACCGGCTGACCGAGAACCACGCCATCGCGCTCACCTTTATTGATGATGATGCGATGGGTGAAGGGGTTGGGGTCCATGCCGATCAACTCGGCCACTTCGACCTTCTCGTTGACCAGGGCCGAAGAGTTGAGCAACTCGCGCAGCCGAACGTTCTGCTCGGTCAGGGCAGCAAGCTTCTGCATGCGCCCCTGCAACAGCAGGTTCTCGGTCTTGAGCTTTTCGTTTTCGGCGACGAGTTCGGTCCGGCTGCCAAACTGACTGGCAACGCCTTCCCACAGCCGCCCTGGCAAGTCGGTGATCCAGTAGGCGTCCATCAGCACCAGCGACATCTGGCTGCGTGCAGGCTTGAGCAGACTGAAACGGGCATCGACCACCATCAGCGCGACCGATAGCACGACCAGCACCAACAGGCGCACGCCAAGTGAAGGGCCCTTGGTGAAAAGCGGTTTAATAAGCCGCTCCTCCCAGGCAAATGTTCTGTTTATTCATACGGCAGCAATCCGGCCTGGATGCAGACTGACAGAAGATAAACGCGAACAGGCAGCACTGCAAAGTGCCGCCTGCGCGCTCAACAGCATAGAGGCAATCCGGCGACTTATTCGCTGGAAAGCAGGTCCATGGTGTGTTTATCCATCATTTCCAATGCACGGCCACCGCCGCGAGCAACACAGGTCAGCGGGTCTTCGGCAACGATCACCGGCAAACCGGTTTCCTGGGCCAGCAATTTGTCCAGGTCACGCAGCAAGGCGCCGCCACCGGTCAGTACCAGGCCACGTTCGGCGATATCGGAAGCCAGCTCCGGAGGCGATTGCTCCAGGGCGCTTTTCACGGCCTGAACGATGGTTGCCAGGGACTCTTGCAGAGCTTCCAGCACTTCATTGGAGTTCAGGGTGAATGCGCGTGGAACGCCTTCGGCCAGGTTACGGCCACGAACGTCGACTTCGCGAACTTCGCCGCCAGGATACGCGGTGCCGATTTCCTGCTTGATGCGCTCGGCGGTGGACTCACCGATCAGGCTGCCGTAGTTGCGACGCACGTAGGTGATGATCGCTTCGTCGAAGCGGTCGCCGCCCACGCGTACGGATTCGGCGTAAACCACACCGTTCAGGGAGATCAGCGCGATTTCAGTGGTACCGCCACCGATATCCACGACCATCGAACCGCGAGCTTCTTCAACCGGCAGGCCGGCACCGATCGCAGCAGCCATTGGCTCTTCGATCAGGAACACTTCACGGGCACCGGCGCCAAGGGCCGATTCACGGATGGCACGACGCTCAACCTGGGTGGATTTGCATGGAACGCAGATCAACACGCGTGGGCTAGGCTGCAGGAAGCTGTTTTCGTGAACCTTGTTGATGAAGTACTGCAGCATTTTTTCGCACACGCTGAAGTCGGCGATCACGCCGTCTTTCATCGGACGAATGGCAGCAATGTTGCCCGGCGTACGACCCAGCATGCGCTTGGCTTCGGTGCCGACAGCAACGACACTTTTCTGGTTACCGTGTGTCCGAATGGCCACAACGGAGGGCTCATTCAGGACGATACCGCGCTCGCGCACGTAAATAAGGGTGTTGGCAGTGCCCAGGTCAATGGAAAGATCGCTGGAAAACATGCCACGCAGTTTCTTGAACATGGGAAAGGGACCCTAGGCAACGCGTGGGTAAAAAAGTGCGGCAAACTCTAACAACGACAGGGATTTTGGGCAAGGCGCCAATATGTTAAATTGGCCGCTTTTCTGTGCACCAAGCCCCACAATCGCGGCCTTATGACCGTAGAAGTGCGGTAGTGTTCCGACAATCTAACACACGGACGCCGTCCGTTTTGTTTTCCACTGGAGAATCCCAATGGCGCTTGAACGCTCCGACGTGGAAAAAATCGCTCATCTGGCCTGCCTTGGCCTCAATGATGCCGATCTTCCACACATCACTTCGGCCCTTAACAGCATTCTCGGGCTTGTCGACGAAATGCAGGCGGTCAATACCGATGGTATCGAACCGCTGGCCCACCCACTGGAAGCCAGCCAGCGCCTGCGCGCAGACGTCGTGACCGAGACCAATAACCGCGAGGCCTACCAGTCCATCGCACCAGCGGTCGAAAACGGCCTGTACCTGGTTCCGAAAGTCATCGACTAATAGGGAAAGAGCCTGCAATGCATCAATTGACTCTGGCCGAGATCGCCCGCGGACTCGCCGATAAAAAGTTTTCCTCCGAAGAGCTGACCAAGGTCTTGCTGGCGCGCATCGCCCAGCTCGATCCGCAGCTCAACAGTTTCATCAGCCTCACCGAAGACCTGGCGCTGACGCAGGCGAAAGCCGCTGACGCCCGTCGGGCCAATGGTGAGAGCGGCGCCCTGCTCGGCGCGCCGATCGCCCACAAGGACCTGTTCTGCACCCAGGGCATTCGCACCAGCTGCGGCTCGAAGATGCTCGACAACTTCAAGGCCCCGTACGACGCCACCGTCGTCGCCAAGCTGGCCGCTGCCGGCGCCGTGACCCTGGGCAAGACCAACATGGACGAATTCGCCATGGGTTCGGCCAACGAGTCGAGCTACTACGGCGCGGTGAAAAACCCGTGGAACCTGGAGCACGTTCCGGGTGGTTCGTCCGGCGGCTCCGCCGCGGCGGTTGCCGCTCGTCTGTTGCCGGCAGCCACCGGCACCGACACTGGCGGTTCTATCCGCCAGCCTGCGGCCCTGACCAACCTCACCGGCCTGAAACCGACCTACGGTCGTGTTTCGCGCTGGGGCATGATTGCCTACGCGTCCAGCCTCGATCAGGGCGGCCCGTTGGCGCGCACTGCTGAAGACTGCGCAATTTTGTTGCAAGGTATGGCTGGCTTTGATCCGAATGACTCCACCAGCATCGACGAACCCGTGCCGGACTACAGCGCCAGCCTCAACGGCTCGCTGCAAGGCCTGCGTATCGGCGTGCCGAAAGAGTACTTCAGCGCCGGTCTCGACCCGCGCATTGCCGACCTGGTCATGGCCAGCGTCGAAGAGCTGAAAAAGCTCGGCGCCGTGGTCAAGGAAATCAGCCTGCCGAACATGCAGCACGCGATTCCTGCGTACTACGTGATCGCCCCGGCGGAAGCCTCTTCCAACCTGTCGCGCTTTGATGGCGTACGTTTCGGCTACCGTTGCGCAGACCCGAAAAACCTGGAAGACCTGTACAAGCGCTCCCGCGGCGAAGGTTTCGGGACAGAAGTGCAGCGCCGGATCATGGTCGGTGCCTACGCCCTGTCCGCCGGTTACTACGACGCCTACTACCTGAAGGCGCAGAAGATTCGTCGCTTGATCAAGAACGACTTCATGGCGGCCTTCAATGAGGTCGACATCATCCTCGGCCCAACCACGCCGAACCCGGCCTGGAAGCTTGGCGCCAAGAACAGCGACCCGGTCGCTGCGTACCTGGAAGACGTCTACACCATCACCGCCAACCTCGCAGGCCTGCCCGGCCTCTCGATGCCGGCCGGTTTTGTCGACGGCCTGCCGGTCGGCGTGCAATTGCTCGCTCCGTATTTCCAGGAAGGTCGCCTGTTGAACGTTGCCCACCAGTATCAGTTGAACACTGACTGGCACACCCGCACCCCAACCGGCTTCTGAGGAGACACACATGCAATGGGAAGTCGTGATCGGGCTGGAGATTCATACCCAGCTCACCACCCGGTCGAAAATCTTTTCCGGTAGTTCCACCACCTTCGGTTCCGAGCCGAACACCCAGGCCAGCCTGGTAGACCTGGGGATGCCGGGCGTATTGCCGGTATTGAACCAGGAAGCGGTACGCATGGCGGTCATGTTCGGTCTGGCAATTGACGCCGAGATCGGCCAGCACAACGTGTTCGCCCGTAAAAACTACTTCTACCCGGATTTGCCCAAGGGCTACCAGATCAGCCAGATGGAGCTGCCGATCGTCGGCAAGGGCCACCTGGACATCGCCCTCGAGGACGGCACGGTCAAACGTGTCGGCATCACCCGCGCGCACCTGGAAGAAGACGCCGGCAAGAGCCTGCACGAAGAATTCAGCGGCGCCACCGGCATCGACCTGAACCGTGCCGGCACACCGCTGCTGGAAATCGTCTCCGAGCCGGACATGCGCAGTGCCAAGGAAGCCGTGGCTTATGTCAAGGCGATCCACGCACTGGTGCGTTACCTAGGGATTTGCGACGGCAACATGGCCGAAGGTTCGCTGCGCTGCGACTGCAACGTATCGATCCGCCCGAAAGGCCAGGCCGAGTTCGGCACCCGCTGCGAGATCAAGAACGTCAACTCGTTCCGCTTCATCGAGAAGGCGATCAACAGCGAAATCCAGCGTCAGATCGAATTGATCGAAGACGGCGGCAAGGTGATCCAGCAGACCCGCCTGTACGATCCGAACAAGGACGAGACCCGTCCAATGCGCAGCAAAGAGGAAGCCAACGACTACCGTTACTTCCCCGATCCGGACCTGTTGCCGGTGGTCATCGAAAACTCGTTCCTCGACGAAGTGCGCGCCACCCTGCCGGAATTGCCACCGCAAAAGCGCGAGCGCTTCCAGGAGCAGTTCGGTCTGTCGGTCTACGACGCCAGCGTACTGGCCACCAGCCGCGAGCAAGCCGATTACTTCGAGAAAGTCGCGAGCATCGGCGGCGACGCCAAACTGGCGGCGAACTGGGTGATGGTCGAGTTGGGCAGCCTGCTCAACAAGCAAGGCCTGGACATCGAAGAGTCGCCGGTTTCCGCCGAGCTTCTGGGCGGCATGCTGCTGCGCATCAAGGACAACACTATCTCCGGCAAGATCGCCAAAGTGGTGTTTGAAGCGATGGCCAACGGCGAAGGCAGCGCAGACGAGATCATCGACAAGCGCGGCCTCAAGCAAGTGACCGACACCGGCGCCATCTCGGCGGTGCTGGACGAGATGCTCGCGGCCAACGCCGAGCAGGTTGAGCAATACCGCGCGGCAGACGAAGCCAAGCGCGGCAAGATGTTCGGCTTCTTCGTCGGTCAAGCCATGAAAGCCTCCAAAGGCAAGGCCAACCCGCAACAGGTCAACGAACTGCTCAAAAGCAAGCTCGAAGGCTGATGAGAATGGAGCCAGCTCTAAAATCTGGCTCCATTCCCTGTGGGAGCGACGGTGCGACGATTCGACTTGCTCGCGATAGCGGTCCGGCACTCAATACAAAGTTGATTGTCAGAATGCCAATCGCGACCAAGTCGGACCGCCGCACCGTCGCCCCCACATTTGTTTTCGGAAGCTTTCAAATGAAGCGTCTAGTTGGACTTTGCGCCCTCCTTTCGATCCTGGCCGGTTGCGCCAGCACCGACACCGTCGATCCGCATGGCTACGACAAAACCGGCGTGGCTTCGTACTACGGCGCCAAACACCAAGGCAAACGCACCGCCAACGGCGAGCGTTTCAACATGAATTCCATGACCGCCGCCCATCGCCAGCTACCCTTCGGTACACGGGTGAAGGTCACCAATCTGAATAACGACAAATCCTGCGTGGTGCGCATCAATGATCGCGGGCCGCACACCCGGGGCCGCCTGATCGACCTGTCCAAGGAAGCCGCCGAGCGCCTGGGCATGCTGCGTAGCGGCACCGCGCGGGTTCGCGTGCAAGCTCTCGACGACTGACCGATGGAGCCCCGACCATTTTCGGATTAGCCGATTTACCCCTGATCAGCGTGATCGAATTGCTCAGCGGATTGCTCCTGCTGATTGTCGGCGCCGAATTGATGGTGCGCGCCGCCGTACGCATCGCCGCACGGCTGCACATACGACCGCTGATCATCGGACTGACCATCGTCGCCCTCGGCAGCAGCGCACCGCAGATGGCGGTCAGCCTGCAAGCAACCCTGGCGCACAATGCCGATATCGCCGTCGGCAGTGTGATCGGCAGCAGCATTTTCAACATCCTCGTCACCCTGGGGTTGTCTGCGCTGATCATTCCGCTGCGGGTTTCCCGACAGTTGGTGCGCCTGGATATTCCGCTGATGATCGGCGCCAGCCTGTTGGTGTTCGTACTCGCCTGGAATGAAGAACTGACCCGGGCCGACGGTGTGATGTTGCTGACGGCTCTGGCGATTTACCTGGGCTTGTTACTGCGTCAGTCGCGACACTCGGCACGCCCGGTATCGAGCCATGATCACAACGGCCAGGCGTCATGGATGAGCAGCCTGCTGATGATAGTCGCCGGACTGGCGATGCTGGTGTACGCCGGACACTTGCTGCTGGGGGCAGCCGTTGCGGTCGCTACCGACCTTGGGCTGTCGGAGCGGATCATCGGCCTGACCATCGTCGCCGTCAGCACCTCACTGCCTGAGCTCGCCACTTCGTTGATCGCGGCTATACGCGGCGAACGCGATATTGCCGTGGGCAACGTGATCGGCAGCAACCTGTTCAACCTCCTGGGCGTGCTCGGCTTTACGGCGCTCGTGGCACCGTCACCGCTGTCGGTGTCGCCCAACGCCCTGGACTTCGACCTGCCGGTGATGCTCGGCATCGCGGCGCTGTGCCTGCCGGTGTTCTACTCCGGCTATCGGGTGACCCGCGCCGAAGGTCTGCTGTTTCTGGGTTTGTACCTGGCGTATGGGCTGCACGTGGTGTCGTTCACCACCGGCATGCCACTGGCCGGCAAGCTGGAACACTTGATGCTGTTATTCGTCCTGCCAGCGCTGGTAGCGTTTTTGCTGTTCACGTCACTACGCGCCTGGCGTCGCCAACACCATAAGAAGGAAGCCCCATGACCGAGAACAAAAAACCCGGCGTTGAAGTCCGCCGCCAAGTGATGGGCGACGCCTTCGTCGACCGCGCACTGGGCAACGCCACCGAGTTCACCCAGCCGCTGCAGGACTTCGTCAATGAACACGCCTGGGGCGGCGTGTGGAATCGCGAAGGCCTGCCGCTGAAAACCCGCAGCCTGATCACCCTTGCCGCCCTGACCGCACTCAAGTGCCCGCAGGAGCTGAAAGGTCACGTACGCGGTGCGCTGAACAACGGCTGCACTGTGGATGAAATTCGCGAAGCGCTGCTGCATTGCGCGGTGTATGCCGGTGTGCCGGCGGCGATCGATGCGTTTCGGGCGGCGCAGGAAGTGATCGACAATTACCAGAAGCCAGAGTGAGTCATTGAAATTCAGGCTGCCTGATCTGGCGCCATCGCGAGCAAGCTCGCGATGAGGCCCTAAAGCACAGCGACAATCCGGAAGCTAAATCCACCCACCCCACTGCAACAAAAAGATCCCGACATTGGTGGTCACCGCCGCCATCAATGTGGTGATCACGATAATCGCCGCCGCCAGTTCATGATTGCCATCCGCCGCCCGGGCCATGACGAAACTGGCCGCCGCTGTCGGGCTGCCGAAGTACAAAAACAGAATCCCCAGCTCCGCACCACGGAAGCCCCAGAGCCACGCACCGAGTGTCGCCAGGATCGGCAGACCGAGCATTTTCACCAGGCTCGAACTTAACGCCATCGAACCGCTTTTGCGTAGCGCCGCCAGCGACAGCGTGCCGCCGATGCAGATCAGCGCCAGCGGCAACGTGGTTTGCGCCAGGTACTGGCCGGAGGTTTCCAGCCAGCCAGGCAAGCCGATCTTGAAATAGGCGAATGGTGCAGCTGCAATCACGCTGATGATCAGCGGATTGCTGAACACGCTTTTGCAGATGCTCCACGGATCGGACTTGATCACCGGGCTGTACACCGCCAGCACGATGGTCGAAAGGGTGTTGTAGAACAGGATCACCAGCGCCGCCAGGATCGCTCCGAGGGAAATCCCGTAGTCGCCGTACATGCTTGCCGCCAGCGCCAGGCCAATGACCCCGTTGTTACCGCGAAAGGCACCTTGGGTGTAGATCCCCCGATCTTCCCGCGGGCACTTCCAGATCGCCCAAACCCAGGCGATGGCAAAACACACCAGGGTCGCAAGGGAAAAATAGATCAACAGCGCCGGCTGCAACGCCGCGTGCAGGTCGGCATGCAGGATGCCAAAAAACAGCAACGCCGGCATGGTGACGTTGAACACCAATGCTGATGTGGTGTGGATGAAATTGTCGTTGATCCAGTCGATACGCTTTAGCAGAGCCCCCAGAAACAGCATGACGAACACCGGCGCGGTGATGTTCAGGGTTTCGAGGAAAATTGCCAGCATGCCGGGAGGACCTTGGGGTGGGCGTCGTTAGGGGGCTAATGATAAGCCACTGAAGACTTCGGCGCCTGCTGGATCGCCTTCGCGAGCAAGCCTGCTCCCACATTTGATCAGTGTCGAACGCAAAATTTGTGCGCGGCGACAATCCAGTGAGGAGCGGGCTTGCTAGCGAAGCAGGCGACTCGGTCTTAAGTGATCGGCGCCGGATTGAACAGGGTGATGTCGTTATGCAGCTTGTGGTGCTCGGCCCACGTCTGCTTCTTGCCGCTCGCCACGTCCAGATAGTAATGGAACAACTCCCAGCCAAGATCTTCGATGGACGCGCGGCCAGTAGCAATGCGCCCTGCGTCGATGTCAATCAGGTCCGGCCAGCGTTGCGCCAGTTCGGTCCGGGTAGAGACCTTCACCACCGGCGCCATGGCCAGCCCGTAAGGCGTGCCACGACCGGTGGTGAACACGTGCAGGTTCATCCCCGCCGCCAACTGCAAGGTCCCGCAGACAAAGTCGCTGGCCGGGGTCGCGCAGAAAATCAGGCCTTTGCGCTTGAAACGCTCGCCTGGGCCAAGCACGCCGTTGATCGCGCTGCTGCCGGACTTGACGATCGATCCCAGGGATTTCTCGACAATGTTCGACAACCCGCCCTTCTTGTTGCCCGGCGTGGTGTTGGCACTGCGATCCGCCTCGCCCTTGGCCAGGTAGCGGTCGTACCAGTCCATTTCCCGCACCAGTTCCTGGGCGACGTCCTGGTTTTCCGCGCGGGAGGTCAGCAGATAAATCGCATCGCGCACTTCGGTGACTTCGGAGAACATCACCGTCGCACCGGCCCGCAGCAGCAGGTCCGAGGCATATCCGAGCGCCGGGTTGGCGGTGATGCCGGAGAACGCATCACTGCCACCGCATTGCATGCCCAGGATCAACTCGGATGCCGGCACGGTTTCCCGGCGACGTTGATCGAGCTTCTTCAAGCGCGTCTCGGCCAGTTCCATGATCTGCTCGATCATCTCGGTGAATCCGTGACTGGAATCCTGCAAGCGGTACAGCCATGGCTCGCTCAAATCCACCGAGCTGTCGTTCTCGTGCATCACTTGCCCGGCCTGCAATTTCTCGCAGCCCAGGCTGATCACCAAGGCTTCGCCACCCAGGTTCGGGTTGCGTGCCAGGTTGCGCACGGTGCGGATCGGGATGTACGCGTCGGTGGCGGTGATGGCCACGCCACAGCCGTAGCTGTGGGTGAGCGCCACCACGTCATCGACGTGCGGGTACTTGGGCAGCAGCTCGTCCTTGATGCGCTTGACCGCATGATCCAGCACTCCGGTCACGCACTGCACGGTGGTAGTGATGCCAAGAATGTTGCGCGTGCCGACGGTGCCGTCGGCATTGCGATAACCCTCGAAGGTTAAGCCTTCCAGCGGTGCTTGCGCGGCCGGCACGTCGGTGGACAGCGGCAGGCTGTCGAGCGGTGGCGCGGTCGGCATGCGCAGTTGATCTTCCTTGACCCAACTGCCTCGGGGAATCGGCTGCAAGGCATAGCCAATGACCTGGCCATAACGAATCACCTGGCCACCTTCGGGAATGTCTTCCAGGGTGACCTTGTGGCTCTGCGGCACGAAATCCACGGTAACCAGACCGTCCGCAAACTCGGTGCCGGCCGGTACGCCCTGATCATTGACCACGATCACTACGTTGTCCCGCTCGTGCAGGCGGATGTAGCGCGGCGAGTCGGAATGTTCAATCAACTGCATGACGCCGCTCCTCAGGAATGCGCTTGAGACAATTTGCCTGGGGCTTCAGTACCGTTCGCTGGTGGCTCTTTGAGCACCACGCGCTTGATCGGGCCCACGATCACCAGGTAGCTGAACACCGCAACCAGTGCGTTGCAACCGACGAACACCAACGCCCACTTGAATGAACCGGTGGAGCTGATGATGTAACCGATCACGATTGGAGTGGTGATCGAAGCAATGTTACCGAAGGTGTTGAACAGGCCGCCGCTCAGACCGGCGATCTGCTTCGGCGACGTGTCGGACACCACGGCCCAGCCCAGTGCACCGACGCCTTTGCCGAAGAACGCCAGGGCCATGAAGCCGACGACCATCCATTCTACGTCCACGTAGTTGCACGCCACGATGCTGCTGGAAACCAGCAGGCCAGCGATAATCGGTGCCTTGCGGGCGAAGGTCAGGGAATGGCCCTTGCGCAACAGGTAATCGGAAATCACCCCGCCGAGCACACCACCGATGAAGCCGCAGATTGCCGGCAAGGACGCGATGAAACCGGCCTTGAGGATGGTCATGCCGCGCTCCTGCACCAGGTATACCGGGAACCAGGTCAGGAAGAAGTAAGTGATGCCGTTGATGCAGTACTGGCCCAGGTACACGCCGAGCATCATGCGGTTGGTCAGTAACTGGCGGATGTAATCCCACTTCGGACCGTCGGACTTCTTGCCCTTCTGGTCCATGTCGACCATGCCGCCGTTTTCGGAGATGTGCTTGAACTCAGCATCGTTGATCCGTGGGTGTTCGCGCGGGCTGTAGATCACTTTCAGCCAGACCAGCGAGAAGATGATGCCCAGGATACCCATGACGATGAACACGTGCTCCCAGCCGAAGGAGTAGACGATCCAGCCCATCAGCGGAGCGAACAGCACGGTGGCGAAGTATTGCGCCGAGTTGAAGATCGCCGAGGCCGTACCGCGTTCAGCAGTCGGGAACCACGCCGCAACGATTCGGGCGTTACCAGGGAAAGACGGCGCTTCAGCCAGGCCCACCAGGAAGCGCAGCATGAACAGCGCAACCACCGCCGTGGACATGCCGAACTCACCGACGAAGCCTTGCAGTACGGTGAACAGCGACCAGGTGAAGATGCTCAATGCGTAGATTTTTTTCGAGCCAAAACGGTCCAGTAGCCAGCCGCCGGGGATTTGCCCGGCCACATAGGCCCAACCGAATGCGGAGAAGATGTAGCCGAGGGTCACGGCGTCGATGCCGAGGTCTTTTTGCAGGCTGGAGCCAGCGATTGCGATGGTAGCCCGGTCGGCGTAGTTGATTGTGGTCACCAGAAACAGCATGAGCAGGATCAAATAGCGGACGTGAGTCGGCTTCTGGGTCGGTTGCATGTAGATGTACTCCCACTGATTATTTTTATGCGGGTAATAACGGTGTTCTGTAGGAGCGAGCTTGCTCAGATGGTGGTCAACGATGACGCGAGGCATCAGGTTTACCGCCGCGACCTCAAGACCATCGCGAGCAGGGCTCGCTCCTACAGGGGTATTGCGTTTACGAACCGATGTAGCTGGTCTTCACGACCGTGTAGAACTCTTGCGCATAGCGACCTTGCTCACGTGATCCATAGGATGAACCTTTACGCCCACCGAACGGAACGTGGTAATCCACACCGGCGGTCGGCAGGTTGACCATCACCATCCCGGCCTGGGAGTGGCGTTTGAAGTGGTTGGCGTACTTCAGCGAGGTGGTGGCAATGCCCGCCGACAACCCGAACTCGGTGTCGTTGGCCATGGCCAGCGCGGCTTCGTAATCGGCGACGCGGACGATGTTGGCCACCGGGCCGAAGATCTCTTCCTGGCTGATGCGCATCGAAGCTTCGCTGTCGGCAAACAGGGTTGGCGCGAGGAAGTAGCCCTCGGTGTCGCACGTCACCAGACCACCGCCGCTGACCAGACGCGCACCTTCGGACTGGCCGATGTCGATGTACTTCATGTCCTGCTCGAGTTGCGCTTGCGAGACCACCGGACCGATATCGGTACCCGCCTTCAATGCATGGCCGACCTTGATCGACTTCATGCGCTCGGCCATGGCTTCGACGAACTGGTCGTGAATCCCGGCGGTGACGATAAAGCGGCTGGAAGCGGTGCAACGCTGGCCGGTGGAGTAGAACGCGCTCTGCACTGACAACTCGACCGCTTGCTTGAGGTCGGCGTCGTCGAGAATGATCTGCGGATTCTTGCCGCCCATTTCCAACTGGACTTTGGCCTGGCGCGATACACAGCTGACAGCGATCTGACGACCGACACCCACGGAACCTGTGAAGCTGATGCCGTCGACTTTCGGGCTGTGGACCAGTGCATCGCCCACCACGCGACCGCTGCCCATCACCAGGTTGAACACACCGGCCGGGAAGCCTGCGCGGGAGATGATTTCCGCCAGGGCCCAGGCGCAACCTGGAACCAGGTCTGCGGGTTTCAGCACGACGCAGTTACCGTAGGCCAGGGCCGGGGCGATTTTCCATGCCGGGATGGCGATCGGGAAGTTCCACGGGGTGATCAGACCGACCACGCCCAAAGCTTCGCGAGTGACTTCAACGTTGACGCCCGGACGCACCGACGGCAGGTAGTCGCCGGACAGGCGCAGGCACTCGCCTGCGAAGAACTTGAAGATATTGCCGGCGCGGGTCACTTCGCCGAAGGCTTCAGGCAGGGTCTTGCCCTCTTCCCGGGCCAGCAAGGTGCCGAGCTCTTCGCGACGGGCGAGGATTTCAGTACCGACTTTGTCCAGGGAATCGTGACGCGCCTGAATGCCGGAAGTGGACCAGGCCGGGAACGCGGCACGGGCGGCGTCGATGGCGGCGTGGACCTGAGCCAGATCAGCCTTGGCGTAGTCGCCGATGGCGTCGCTCAGTTCGGACGGGTTGATGTTGGTCGAATAATCGCCACCGGCAACCCATTCGCCGTTGATGTAGTTATCAAAACGCTTTGCATCTGCCACTTTGAGATCTCCTCACGCAAAAGGCCGCTGATTGCTCAGCGGCCTTACTTAAACGGATGTGTTACTGCGCACCCTGCTTGTCGATCAGCGCGGCGAGCATTTCGTACTCTTCGCCGGTCAGATCAGTCAGCGGTGCACGCACAGGACCTGCGTCGTAGCCGGCAATTTTTGCCCCGGCCTTGACGATGCTTACGGCATAACCGGCTTTGCGGTTACGGATGTCCAGGTACGGCAGGAAGAAGTCATCAATGATCTTGCCGACGGTGGCGTGATCTTCGCGAGCGATCGCGTGATAGAAGTCCATCGCGGTTTTCGGAATGAAGTTGAACACCGCCGAGGAGTAGACCGGCACGCCCAGTGCCTTGTAGGCCGCGGCATAGACTTCGGCGGTCGGCAAGCCACCCAGGTAGCTGAAGCGATCACCGAGGCGACGACGGATCGACACCATCAACTCGATATCACCCAGGCCATCCTTGTAGCCGATCAGGTTCGGGCAGCGCTCGGCCAGACGTTCCAGCAGCGGCGCGGTCAGGCGGCAGACGTTACGGTTGTAGACCACCACGCCGATGTTGACCGATTTGCACACGGCCTCAACGTGGGCGGCAACGCCGTCCTGGCTGGCTTCGGTCAGGTAGTGCGGCAACAGCAGCAGACCTTTGGCGCCCAGACGCTCAGCTTCCTGTGCGTATTCAATAGCCTGGCGGGTCGAACCGCCCACACCGGCCAGGATTGGCACGCTGGTGGCGCATGTGTCGACCGCAGTCTTGATGATTTCCGAATATTCGCTGGCCGCCAGAGAGAAGAACTCACCGGTGCCGCCCGCGGCGAACAGAGCCGAGGCGCCGTATGGGGCCAGCCATTCCAGACGCTTGATGTAACCCGCGCGATTGAAGTCGCCCTGAGCATTGAAATCGGTAACCGGGAAAGACAGCAGACCGGAAGAGAGGATGGACTTCAGTTCTTGTGGATTCATTGTTCGAACACCCTGGATTGCGACGTTGTGTGAGAAAAACCGTTCAGCCCGAGCTGATGTTGTAGGTCATCGTACAACTTAAAATACAGCCGTCAACTGCATTTCATCGCTGGGGGTGAAAATTGTTGGACAAACGGATCAGGAAACCAGCAAATCAGAGGCTCTCCGACCTAAGAGCGCGGAGGAAAAAAGTCGCGACCGTAGGCGTATCAGAGATACGTTGTCAGAAGAGAAATCAGTAGGAACGAGGCTTTTCTGGTGTAGCTTACGGCCCAATCGCGAGCAAGCTCGCTCCCACAGGGGGCTGTGTGTGATCTCGATTCTACGATCGACACAAGACACTGTGGGAGCGAGCTTGCTCGCGATGGCGGCAGATCAGGCGAGGGATTACCGGAGTCAGATTTCTTATCCGCGCTGCGCCTCAGCCTCTTCATGGGCATGACGCAACCGCTCACGGCTGTTGGTCAGGTGCAAACGCATGGCGGCCCGCGCCGCATCGGAATCCTGACGGGCAATGGCGTCGTAGATTTCTTCGTGCTCACGGCTCAGGCGGCTCATATAGTGCTGCTGGTCGTCATGGGCCAGGCGTGCGGAGTTCAGCCGCGTGCGAGGAATGATGCTGGTGCCCAGGTGGGTCATGATGTCGGTGAAATAACGGTTGCCGGTGGACAGCGCGATTTCGAGGTGGAAGGCGAAGTCCGAAGCCACGGCGTCACTGGCGTGAGCGGCACTTTCATTCAACGCATCGAGGGCGGCGCGCATGTTGGCCAGTTGTTCCGGACTGCGACGTTGCGCCGCCAGCCCGGCAGACTCCACTTCCAGACTGATACGCAGTTCCAGGATCGCCAGCACATCTCGCAGGGTTACCACAGTCGCCGGGTCGATACGGAAACCGCTCGGGCTCGGCGTGTCGAGCACGAAGGTGCCGATACCGTGGCGGGTTTCCACTTGCCCTGCCGCCTGTAACCGGGAAATCGCCTCACGCACCACCGTGCGGCTGACACCATGGGCATCCATGATGGCCGACTCGGTGGGCAACTTGTCGCCACGCTTGAGATGGCCGTCGCGGATCTGCTCCGACAGCACCGTCACCAGTTCCTGAGCGAGGCTGCGGCGCTTGCGTGGGAGGCGTGGTACGTCGTTCGGGTTTTCCATGGTGAACATCTGTCTCGAAAAAATCGGCGGCTGAAAGCGCATCATAGCGCAACGCGGTTGTACGATCACTACCACCCCTGCTCGCGATGGACTGGCAAGCACCGCGGGTCTTCAGGAAGCACGCGTTATCGTTAACCATCATCGCGAGCAAGCTCGCTCCTACAAGGGATTGTGGTGTTATGCAGTCACAGCCTGGTCCACCAGATGGCCATTCTCGATACGGATGTGCCGAGGGTGGAAGCGCTTCAGACTGCTGCGATGACCGACGCTGACAATGCTCAACCCCGGCAACTCATCGATCAGCGCCTGATACAGCGTGGCCTCGTCTTCTTCATCCATCGCCGAAGTCGCTTCGTCCATATACAGCCATTGCGGTGCATAAAGCAGCGCACGGGCAAAAGCCAGGCGCTGCTGCTCACCCGGCGACAACATGCGTTGCCAGTGGTTGGCTTCGTCGAGACGGGTAATCAGGTGCGGCAGACGACAGGTTTCCAGCACGTGCACGTAGCGTTCCTTCGGATAGGTATCGCCGGGCTGCGGATAACTGAGGGCATCACGCAGGGTGCCAATCGGCAAATACGGTTTTTGCGGCAGGAACAGGTAGCGCGCCGATGGCAGGCGAATACTGCCGTGGCCGGTCGGCCACAGATGTCCCATCGCCCTCAGCAGGGTCGACTTGCCGCTGCCGGAACGACCGCTGAGCATCACACGCTCGCCCTCCCTCACGGTCATGTCGGCGTTGGTCAGCAGGTGACGACCTTCAGCCAGGTCGAGGTCGAGGTTGTGCACCTTCAGCACCGATCCCGAATTCTGGACGTCGATGGCCGGCGCACGTTCTTCGTTGTCACGCATGGCCTGCTGGAAGCTCAACAGACGATCGCAGGTGGCGCGCCAGGAAGCGAGGCTCTGGTAGGCACTGATAAACCAGCTGAAGCTCTCCTGCACATTGCCGAACGCCGAGCTGATTTGCATCAGCTCGCCCAGTTCGATCTTGCCGGAAAGGTAACGCGGGGCGGCAACCATGAAGGGGAAGATGATCGCGGCCTGGCTGTAACCAGCGGT
This sequence comes from Pseudomonas sp. EU05-FHT14B02, assembly GCF_058791055.1. NCBI lineage: Bacteria > Pseudomonadati > Pseudomonadota > Gammaproteobacteria > Pseudomonadales > Pseudomonadaceae > Pseudomonas > Pseudomonas sp. EU05-FHT14B02. Next base: position 304,979 of record NZ_JBYTDD010000001.1, read on the forward strand.
GAAGAACGTCAGGCGCTTGGACACCTTCATGATGTCCCAGAAGTTATGCCAGACCATCCCGAAGCGGCTGCTCAACCGGCGGTTTTCGTTCGGCTCTCCGTTGTACAACGCGATGCTTTCGGCATTCTCGCGAATTCGCACCATGGAGAAACGCAGGTCAGCTTCGAAGCGTTGTTGCTGGTTGTTCAGGCCGATCAGGCGACGACCGATCAAATGCGTCAACCAGCTACCGACCACCGCGTAAACCAGCACGCACCAGAACATGTAGCTGGGAATGGTGATGCCGAAGACTTCAATACTGCCCGACACGCCCCACAGGATGATCGAGAACGACACCAGGCTGACAATATTGCGCAGCAGCCCGACACCCAGCTCAAGGGTCTGGGAGGTGAAGCTGTTGAGGTCTTCGGAAATCCGCTGGTCCGGGTTATCGGTGTAACCGCCCTGCTCCAGCTGGTAGTAGTTTTTGTCACCCAGCCAGCGGGTGAAATGCTTTTCGGTGAGCCATGCCCGCCAGCGGATCGTCAGCATCTGCGTCAGGTACAGCCGATACACCGCGCCGACGATCGCCACCGCAGCAATCCCGCAGAAATACAGGATCAGCCGCCAGAATGCCTCCTCGTCCTTTTGTTGCAGCGCGTTGTAGAAATCCTTGTACCAGGTGTTGAACCACACCGAGATCCCTACGCTGATCAGCGACAGCGCAATCACGGCGATCAGCAGAGTCCAGGCTTTGACCTTCTCTTCACTGCGCCAGTAAGGCGTGATCATCGCCCACACTTTGCGAAAAAACTGCCCGCGCACAGCGTCATTGACCGCGGAATACTCAGCGTTCTGATTCATGGATAAGGCTCGATAGAAAAAAGTACACACACGAACCGATCATAGATGATCGGTCCGGTTTTTCGCGAGATACGGCCCGCATTCGTTCAGCGCAGGTTCAGCGGCGAACGGGACGCTTCTGCAGTTTGCGCTGCAAGGTGCGGCGGTGCATGCCCAGTGCACGAGCGGTGGCGGAGATATTGCCTTCGTGTTCGGTCAGCACGCGCTGGATGTGCTCCCACTGCAGGCGGTCCACGGACATCGGGTTTTCCGGCACCAGGCTGTCGAGATCGGCGTGCTCGGACAGCAGCGCCGCCAGCACGTCGTCGGCGTCCGCCGGCTTGCACAGGTAATTGCAGGCACCGCGCTTGATCGCCTCGACGGCAGTGGCAATGCTCGAGTAACCGGTGAGGATCACGACGCGCATTTCCGGGTCCATTTCCAGCAACTTGGGCAGCAGCACCAGGCCGGAATCGCCGTCCATCTTCAGGTCCAGGGCGGCGTAATCCGGCAAATCGGCCTTGGCCAGCTCCAGGCCTTCCTCGGCGGAACCGGCAGTGCTGACGCGAAAACCGCGGCGCGCCATGGCACGGGCCATGACACGGGTGAATGTGGCGTCGTCATCGACCAGCAACAAATGCGGCAGTTCTTCGCCTTCGACTTGGATCTCTTCACTCATGTTCGTCTCCTCGGGCGACACGGGGCAGGCGCAGCTCGGTGAGCGTGCCACCTTCCTCATGACTGTAGAGTTTCACTGAGCCGCCGGCGCGTGTCACGCTGGCCTTGCTCAAAAACAGGCCCAGGCCGAAACCTTTGCCCTTGGTGGTAAAAAACGGCTTGCCGATTTGCTCGGCGATGGCCAGCGGCACACCGGCGCCATGGTCACGAATGCTGATGGTGAGGTTTTCCCAATCCCAATCCAGCGTCACTTGCAGCCCTTCGGGGCAGGCATCGGCAGCGTTGTTCAAAAGATTCAGCAAAGCCTGGGTCAGGTCCGGCGGCGGCGCCATCCGGGGAACCGGGCCCTGGCCGAGGCGCTGGAAGCGATAACTGGCTTCCGGACGCATCAGGTGCCAGCGATTGAGGGCTTCATCAAGCCAATCGGTGACGTCCTGCATCTCCACCGCCAACCGGCGATTGGCCTCGGCGGCGCGAACCAGATGCTGCAAGGTCTCTTTACACAGCTTGACCTGATCCTGCAGCACGCTCAGGTCGTCCTGCAACATCGGATCATGATGATCCTGACGCATTTCCTTGAGTAGCACACTCATGGTCGCCAACGGCGTGCCCAGTTCATGGGCTGCACCGGCGGCCTGGGTGGCGACGGCCAGCAGTTGCTGATCGCGCAGGCCTTCTTCGCGGCGAATGGCGCGCAACTCTTCCTGACGACGCAGCTCTTCGGCCATGCGCGCGGCGAAGAACGTGATCACCGCTGCAGCGAGGGCGAAGCTCAGCCACATTCCGTACACCTGCAGGTTTTCCCGGGCGATCGGGAAGGTTTGCAGCGGATAGAACTGCGCCAGCAACAGCGTGTACATCGTCAGCGCGATACCCGACAGGATCACCGAGTAACGCCACGGCAACGTCACAGCGGCAATCGTCAGCGGCACCAGGTAATAGGAGACGAAGGGGTTGGTCGAGCCACCGGAGAAATACAGCAATGCGCTGTGGATAAACAGATCGCAGGCCAGTTGCACGGCGTATTCAAGCTCGGTCACCGGCCACGAGGTACGCAGGCGAATGGCCGTGAACACACACAGCAGCATTGAACATGCGAGCGTCGCCGCCAATTGAAACCAGGGCAGTGGCAGCAATTCTAGCCAGTAGGCCAGGCCAACGGAACCGGCCTGGGCGGCCAGCACCAGCGTGCGGATGAACGTCAGCCGCCAGAGGTTCTGGCGAGTGGCGGAAGTGATTTGAACGGGGGCGAGCATGAGCTCTCCTGATGAGCGCTCCAGGCGGATCGCAGGGAGTATAACCAAGCGAGGGGGCTGACAGGCAAAAGTGCGGCAAACGGCCACAGGGCCACCTGAGTTCCATCTGTATAGAAGTTGTAACTGTGCGAACCGGAACTTAAAAGCTAGAGTCTGATGGTTTCACGCAGGTCCGGACCATACCCCTGCGCACCTTTCAAGGAGCCTTCATGCACACATTCCGCCGCAGCGCCGCCCTCCTCGCCCTGAGCGTTGGCACCGTCGCCAGCCTCCCGGCCCTGGCCGCCGACGAGCTTCATTACAACCAGATTTCCCTGCGCGCCGAAGTCAGTCAGGAAGTGGCCCGCGACCTGATGATCGTGACCCTCTACACCGAAGAACAGAACACCGACCCGGCCAAACTCGCCGCCGATGTCAGCACCACCATGAACAAGGCGCTGGCCAAGGCCAAGCAAGTCAAGGACATCACTCTGCGCCAGGGCAGCCGCAACAGCTACCCGATCTATGACACCAAGGGCCAGAAAATCACCGGCTGGCGCGAGCGCGCCGAATTGCGCCTGGAAAGCCCGGACTTCGCTGCGCTGTCGAAGCTGACCGGCGAACTGCTCACCGACCTGAAAATGGGCGGCATGGACTTCGCTATCGCCACCCCGACCCGCAAGGCCAGCGAAGACGCCTTGCTCAAGGACGCCGTGACCGCCTTCAAGGCCCGCGCCCAACTGGCCACCGACGCCCTTGGCGGCAAGAGCTACAAAATCGTCAACCTGAACCTCAACAGCAACGGTTATCCACAGCCTTACATGCGCGCGCCGATGATGATGAAAGCCGCCGCCATGGACAGCGCACCGGTGACGCCGGATGTCGAGGCCGGCACCAGCCAGGTCAGCATGACCGCCGATGGCTCGATTGAAGTGCTGATGCCTTGAATCGGTAGCCCGTAAACAAAAACGGCGATCATGAAAATGATCGCCGTTTTTTTTGGCAGTTTTCAGGCATGAGCTATAACTGGATAGGTCCCCCCGAGAAAAGCCGTCGATTGGCTACTATCGGTACAACAATAACCACTCTTATTCACGCCATACCCACCCCACAATCCGGGGTATGAATAAGTAACACCCCGCCCCACGCGGGAGCAACCCGAGTCAGGAGCGCACTGTAAAAGTGCGTCATTTGCACCGTAAAAACGCCGCGCAAACGGTCAAATGCGTCAGGAATTATACAAATGCGACATTAAGGTACGTTCGTGCCACTGTTTAAGGCTTGTAGTCACTCTGGATCTTGCATTGGGTATGGCCCCTGCATAAGTATCCGCAGGCACGACTCACGAGGTCGTCCTCTAATTCCAAAAATGACAACAAATCATGAGGCCACCATGCTTAAACACGCGGTCATTCCGTTCTTAGTTGGCGCAAGCTTGTTAGCCAGCGCACCGTTCGCCCAAGCAGCGACTAACCTGGTGTTCTGCTCCGAAGGGAGCCCGGCCGGTTTCGATCCAGGTCAATACACCACCGGAACCGACTTCGACGCCTCTGCAGAAACCATGTTCAACCGCCTCACCCAGTTCGAACGTGGCGGCACCGCCGTGGTTCCTGGGCTGGCGACCAAGTGGGACGTTTCCGATGACGGCCTGACCTACACCTTCCACCTGCGTGAAGGCGTCAAGTTCCACACTACCCCGTATTTCAAACCGACTCGTGAGTTCAACGCCGACGACGTGCTGTTCACCTTTAATCGCATGATTAACAAGGATGATCCGTTCCGCAAAGTGTACCCGACCGAATTCCCGTACTTCACCGACATGGGGATGGATACCAACATCACCAAGATCGATAAAGTCGACGACCACACGGTCAAGTTCACCCTCAAGGACGTTGATGCCGCGTTCATCCAGAACATGGCCATGAGCTTCGCCTCGATCCAGTCCGCCGAGTACGCTGCCCAGCTGCTCAAGGAAGGCAAGGCAGCCGACATCAACCAGAAGCCGGTCGGCACCGGCCCGTTCGTGTTCAAGAGCTACCAGAAAGACTCCAACATCCGCTACACAGGGAACAAGGACTACTGGAAGCCTGACGACGTCAAGATCGACAACCTGATCTTCGCCATCACCACCGACCCGTCGGTACGCATCCAGAAGCTGAAGAAGAACGAGTGCCAGGTCACCCTGTTCCCTCGTCCGGCCGACCTGAAGGCGCTCAAGGAAGACAAGTCCTTGAAGATGCCTGAGCAGGCCGGGTTCAACCTGGGCTACATCGCCTACAACGTGATGGACAAGATCAAGGGCGACGACAAGCCAAACCCGATGTCGCAGTTAAAAGTGCGCCAGGCCATGGACATGGCCGTCAACAAGCAGCAGATCATTGACTCCGTTTACCAGGGCGCCGGCCAACTGGCGGTCAACGCCATGCCGCCGACCCAGTGGTCCTATGACACCACCATCAAGGACGCCAAATACGATCCAGAGAAAGCCAAGGAGCTGCTCAAGGAAGCCGGCGTCAAGGAAGGTACCGAAATCGTCCTGTGGGCGATGCCGGTTCAGCGTCCGTACAACCCGAACGCCAAGCTGATGGCAGAAATGCTGCAGTCCGACTGGGCCAAGATCGGCCTCAAGGTCAAGATCCAGAGCTACGAGTGGGGCGAGTACATCAAGCGCTCCAAGGGCGGCGAGAACGGCGCGATGCTGATTGGCTGGAGCGGTGACAACGGTGACCCGGACAACTGGCTGGGCACGCTCTACAGCTGTGACGCCATTGGCGGCAACAACTACTCGATGTGGTGTGACCCGACTTACGACAAGCTGATCAAGCAGGCCAAGGTCGTCACCGACCGCGACCAGCGCACCCTGCTCTACAAACAGGCGCAGCAATTGCTCAAGCAGCAAGTGCCGATGACGCCAGTCGCCCACTCGACGGTCAACCAGCCGCTGAGCGCCAAAATCGAAGGGTTCAAGGTGAGCCCGTTCGGTCGCAATGTTTTCTCGGGTGTCAGCATAGAAAAATAACCGATTAGCCAGAAATGCCGGGGGGCGGATGTTCCGCCCTCACGCAGACGCTTTGCCGTCTTTTGCCAATTTGGCTGACAGCAAACGTTTGCGATGCCCTGAATGAGTTCTAAACCAATAGCCGGATCACAAAAAAAGACCGGCATAAAAAAAAGAAAGTAAGGAGCTTTACCCATGAAACTGAGCAGCACCGCGTTATTGGCCATGGCCATCAGCAGCGTAACCGCCACGGCTTACGCAGAAACCCAAAGCCAGGCTTTCACCCCGGTTACCGTGAACGAGAAAAGCGCTCAAAGCGAAGCCACCGGTTTTATCGAAGGCCAGTCGATCACAGGCACCACGCGCAACTGGTACGCCAACGAACAACTGCAACGCGGCGCCAAGTTCGCCTACAAGAAAGACGGCGTTTCGACCCCGACCGATCGCCGGATCAACTGGGTCCAGGGCACCATCCTCAAGTACAACTCCGGCTTCACCGAAGGCACCGTAGGCTTCAGCACTGAGGTGGCGGCGTACAACGCCATCGCACTGGACCAGGACCGCAAAGACCTGGCGTCCAACAACGGCGGCGCACCGGGCACTCGTCCAGGCGCGGGCAACAACCGTACCCTGACCAAAGAGGGCGGCGACGCTCAAGGCCAGTGGAGCAAACTGGGCCTGGCCAACGTCAAGGCTCGTGTCTCCAACAGCACCCTGACCGCCGGCCGCATGAACTTCAGCAGCCCGATGGTCGACGTGATCGGTAACCGTGCACTGCCTTCGAGCTTCCAGGGCGTGGCCCTTCACAGCGAAGAGCTGAACAACCTGGCCTTCGACCTGGCCACCTTCGACCGCAACTCACCGCGCACCGAAGAAAGCCAACGCAAATTCCGCACCGAATACGCAAACGGCATCGTCGAAACCGACCACGTCTACACCGGCGGCATCACCTACAACCCGTTCGCCAGCCTGACCACCAGTCTCTGGGCGACCCAGGCTGAAGATATCTGGAACCAGTACTACTTCGGCGCCTCTCACGTATTGGGCGACAGCCAGGTACTGAGCCTGACCACCGGCCTGAACTACTACAAAACCAAGGAAACCGGTAAAGCCCTGATCGGCGACATCGACAACGACACCTACTCGCTGTCGTTCGGCCTGACCCACCAGGCCCACACCCTGACCTTCTCGTACCAGGAAGTGAACGGTAACGAGTACTTCGACTACCTGCACGAAACCAACGGCATCTACCTGGCCAACTCCCTGTTGTCGGACTTCAACGGCCCGAACGAAAAATCGTTCCAGGTTGCCTACGGTCTGAACATGGCCGAATACGGCGTACCAGGCCTGAAGTTCAACATCTACCAGGCTCGCGGCTGGGGTATCGACGGTACTCACTACACCGGCAACGGCGGCGTGGCAGGCAAGGGTTACGACGGCATCCAGTCCCAGGATGGCGAACACCATTATGAATACGGCATCGGCGCGACCTACGCCGTGCAGAGCGGCCCGCTCAAGGCCACCACGATTCGCGGCACCTACACCGCTCACCGTGCCAGCGAAAACCAGGCTGACGGCAGCATCAACGAGTTCCGCCTAGTGACCACGGTTCCGTTCAACATCCTGTAATGCCCGTGCCGAACGGCTGATTCAGTGACGAATCGGCCGTTCGGCTTTTGTCCTTCAACTGATTGCAGAGGGTTCTTGATGAAAATGCTTCCCCTACGTGCGGCCATCGCGGCTGCCTTGCTGAGTGTCGCGGTGGGTGTATCGGCCAAGCCGCTGGTGGTCTGCACCGAAAACAGCCCCGAAGGCTTCGACATGGTCCAGTACACGACTGCAGTCACAGCCGATGCGGTGGCCGAAACCATCTTCAATCGCCTGGCGGACTTCAAGCCCGGCACCACCGACGTGATTCCGGCACTGGCCGAGTCCTGGGACATCAGCGAAGACGGCCTGAGCTACACGTTCCATCTGCGTAAAGGCGTCAAGTTCCACACCACCGAATACTTCAAGCCGACCCGCGACATGAATGCCGACGACGTGGTCTGGAGCTTCCAGCGCCAGCTGGACCCGAATCATCCGTGGCACAAACTGTCGAGCGTGGGCTTCCCGTACTTTGAAAGCATGGGCTTCAAGGAACTGCTCAAGAGCGTCGAGAAAGTCGACGACAACACGGTCAAGTTCACCCTGACCCGCCGTGAAGCGCCGTTCCTGGCCGACATCGCCATGGCCTTCTCGTCGATCTACTCCGCCGAGTACGCCGACCAGCTGCTCAAGACCAACAAGACCGGCGACCTGAACAACAAGCCAGTCGGCACCGGCCCGTTCGTCTTCCAGCGCTACAACAAGGACGCCCAGGTTCGTTTCAAGGCCAACCCGGATTATTTCCGTGGCAAGCCACCGGCTGATGCGCTGATCCTGGCCATCGCCACCGACAACAACGTGCGCCTGCAGAAGCTCAAGGCCAACGAGTGCCAGGTCGCGCTGTATCCAAAACCGGATGACATCCCGAGCATCAAGAAAGACTCGAACCTGAAGGTCGATGAAATGAATGCGATGACCGTCGCCTACATCGCCATCAATACCACCCACAAGTACTTGAGCGATGTGCGCGTGCGCAAAGCCATCGACATCGCTTTCGACAAGGAAGCCGCGGTCAACGCGCTGTTCGGCAAGGGCAATGCCACCGTGGCGGTCAACCCGTTCCCGGATACCCTGCTGGGCTACAACCACACGCTGAAGAATCCTGCCCGAGACCTGGACAAGGCACGCGCCCTGCTCAAGGAAGCCGGCGTACCGGAAGGCACCACCTTCACCCTGTTCACCCGCAACGGAGGCGGCGCGACCAACCCGAACCCGATGCTCGGTGCGCAGATGATGCAGGCCGACCTGGCCAAGGTCGGGATCAAGATCGACATCCGCGTGATGGAATGGGGCGAGATGCTCAAGCGCGCGAAAAACGGCGAGCACGACATGGTTTCCGCCGGATGGGCGGGCGATAACGGCGACCCGGATAACTTCCTGACGCCTATGCTCAGTTGTGAAGCTGCGCAGAACGGCGAAAACTATGCACGCTGGTGCAATGACAGGTTCCAGGCACTCATCGACCAGGCCCGCGCAAAAGTCGACCCGGCTGAGCGTGCAGCGCTTTACGAACAGGCTCAGGTGATTTTCAACCAGGATCAACCATGGATCAGCCTCGCACACACTAGAATGTTCACCGCAACGCGCAACAACGTAGAGGGCTATCACATTAGCCCCCTCACCACGAATAACTTCGCCACCACCCAGGTGAAGTAATAAGAAAACTCCCGGCATTCCTGACCCAGGCATGCCGGGCACGCCTAACCGGCTGATGAGGTACAACACACGATGTTTAGTTTTATTGCCCGCCGACTGGGGTTACTGATCCCCACGTTCTTCGGCATCACCTTGCTGACTTTCGCGTTGATTCGCATGATCCCGGGCGACCCCGTAGAAGTCATGATGGGAGAACGTAGGGTCGATCCCGAAATGCACGCTCAGGCAATGGAACGCCTAGGTCTGAACAAACCCCTGTATGCCCAGTACCTGGATTACATCGGCAAGCTGGCCCACGGCGATCTCGGGGAATCCCTGCGTACCCGTGAAAGCGTGTGGAGCGAATTCACCTCCCTGTTCCCCGCGACCCTGGAACTGTCCATGGCCGCCCTGTTGTTCGCAGGCATCCTGGGCCTTCTGGCCGGGGTGATCGCGGCGCTCAAGCGAGGATCCCTGTTCGACCATGGAGTGATGGGTATCTCCCTGGCGGGATACTCGATGCCGATCTTCTGGTGGGGCCTGATCCTGATCATGTTCTTCTCGGTAAGTCTGGGCTGGACTCCGGTATCCGGGCGGATCGACCTGCTATATGACATCGAACCACGCACCGGCTTCATGCTGATCGATACGCTGCTGGCCGACGAGCCGGACGCCTTCTTCGACGCCCTGCACCACCTGATCCTGCCGGCCATTGTGCTCGGCACCATTCCGCTGGCAGTGATCGCACGGATGACCCGTTCGTCGATGCTCGAAGTACTGCGTGAAGACTACATCCGCACCGCCAAGGCCAAAGGCCTGTCGCCGGCACGCGTGGTGTTCGTACACGGCCTGCGTAACGCGCTGATCCCGGTACTCACCGTGGTAGGCCTGCAAGTCGGCACTCTGCTGGCCGGTGCGGTCCTGACCGAAACCATCTTCTCGTGGCCCGGCATCGGCAAATGGCTGATCGAAGCCATTGGCGCCCGGGATTATCCCGTCGTGCAAAACGGCATCCTGTTAATCGCCTGCCTGGTGATTGTGGTCAACTTCGTAGTGGACATCCTCTACGGCTTTGCCAACCCACGCATCCGTCATCAGCGCTGAGATCATGACCATGACCACTCCAATTCCATCGGTAGCAGTCGATCAAAGCCTGCTGTACCCGTCTCCGTACAAAGAATTCTGGCAAGCGTTTTCCAAGAACAAAGGCGCCGTCGCCGGCCTGATGTTCATGCTGCTGGTAATTTTCTGCGCCATCTTCGCCCCGTGGGTCGCCCCTCACGACCCGAGCGAGCAATACCGTGACTTCCTGCTGACCCCGCCGGCCTGGCTGGAAGGTGGACAGATGCAGTTCCTGCTCGGCACCGACGAACTGGGGCGCGACCTGCTGTCGCGCCTGATCCAGGGCTCGCGCCTGTCCTTGCTGATCGGTTTGTCGTCGGTGGTGATGTCGCTGATCCCGGGGATCCTGCTGGGTCTGTTCGCCGGGTTCTTCCCGCGCATACTTGGCCCGAGCATCATGCGTCTGATGGACATCATGCTGGCCCTGCCGTCCCTGCTGCTGGCCGTGGCGATCGTCGCCATCCTCGGCCCTGGCCTGATCAATACCGTGATCGCCATCGCCGTGGTGTCCCTGCCGTCCTACGTCCGTCTGACCCGCGCTGCGGTGATGGGCGAACTGAACCGCGACTACGTGACCGCCGCGCGCCTGGCCGGTGCCGGTCTGCCGCGCCTGATGTTCGTCACCGTGCTGCCTAATTGCATGGCGCCGCTGATCGTTCAGGCCACCCTGAGCTTCTCCTCGGCGATCCTCGATGCCGCCGCACTGGGCTTCCTCGGCCTTGGCGTACAACCGCCAACCCCTGAGTGGGGCACCATGCTGGCTTCGGCCCGCGACTACATCGAACGCGCCTGGTGGGTCGTGAGCCTGCCTGGTCTGACCATTTTGCTCAGCGTGCTGGCAATCAACCTGATGGGCGACGGCCTGCGCGATGCGCTGGACCCGAAACTCAAGAACGCCGCCTGAGGAGATTCCCATGTCACTGCTAGAAATCAAGAATCTCAACGTTCGCTTCGGCGACAAAAACGCCACGCCAGTCGTCGATGGTCTCGACCTGCAAGTGGACAAGGGCGAAGTGCTGGCCATCGTTGGCGAGTCCGGTTCCGGCAAGTCCGTGACCATGATGGCGCTGATGGGCCTGATCGAGCATCCGGGGATCGTCACCGCTGACGCCCTGAATTTCGACGGCAAGAACATGCTCAAGCTCAACAATCGCCAGCGTCGCCAGATCGTGGGTAAAGACCTGTCCATGGTCTTCCAGGACCCGATGACTGCCCTGAACCCGAGCTACACCGTCGGTTTCCAGATTGAAGAAGTGTTGCGCCTGCACCTGAAAATGTCCGGCAAGGCTGCGCGCAAGCGCGCCATCGAACTGCTGGAAAAAGTTGAAATCCCGGGTGCCGCCAGCCGTATGGACGCCTACCCGCATCAACTGTCCGGTGGCATGAGCCAGCGTGTCGCGATTGCCATGGCGATTGCCGGCGAACCGAAACTGCTGATCGCCGACGAACCGACCACGGCGCTGGACGTAACCATCCAGGCGCAAATCATGGACCTGCTGCTGGCGTTGCAGAAAGAGCAGAACATGGGCCTGGTGCTGATCACCCACGACCTCGCCGTCGTGGCCGAAACCGCCCAGCGCGTGTGCGTGATGTACGCCGGCCAGGCAGTCGAAGTCGGCCAGGTGCCGCAACTGTTCGACATTCCGGCACACCCGTATAGCGAAGCGTTGCTCAAGGCAATTCCGGAACACAGCCTGGGTGCCTCGCGCCTGTCGACCCTGCCGGGCATCGTTCCCGGTCGCTACGACCGCCCGCAAGGTTGCCTGCTGTCGCCACGCTGCCCGTACGTGAAAGACAACTGCCGTCAACAACGTCCGACCCTTGACCAGAAAAGCAACAGCCTCGCTCGCTGCTTCTACCCGCTGAACCAGGAGGTGGCGTAATGGCCGTCGTTCTTACCGCCCGCGACCTGACCCGTCACTACGAGGTGTCCCGAGGCCTGTTCAAGGGTCACGCCACCGTGCGCGCCCTCAACGGCGTGTCGTTCGAACTGGAAGCCGGCAAGACCCTCGCTGTCGTAGGCGAGTCGGGTTGCGGCAAATCCACCCTGGCCCGTGCCCTGACCCTGATCGAAGAGCCGTCCTCCGGCTCCTTGAAAATTGCCGGGCAGGAAGTCGCCGGTGCCGACAAGGCCCAGCGCAAGCAACTGCGCAAAGACGTGCAGATGGTGTTCCAGAGCCCGTACGCCTCGTTGAACCCTCGGCAGAAAGTCGGTGATCAGCTTGCAGAGCCATTATTGATCAACACCAACCTGAGCGCCGCGGAACGTCGCGAGAAAGTCCAGGCGATGATGAAGCAGGTGGGTTTGCGTCCCGAGCACTACCAGCGTTATCCGCACATGTTCTCCGGTGGTCAGCGCCAGCGGATCGCCCTGGCCCGCGCGATGATGCTGCAACCGAAAGTGTTGGTGGCGGACGAACCGACCTCGGCACTGGACGTGTCGATTCAGGCACAGGTGCTCAACCTGTTCATGGATTTGCAGCAAGAGTTCAACACCGCCTATGTGTTCATCTCCCACAACCTGGCGGTGGTACGTCACGTTGCCGACCATGTGATGGTGATGTACCTCGGTCGCCCGGTGGAAATGGGCACGAAAGAGGACATTTACTCCCGACCTCTGCACCCTTACACCCAGGCGCTGTTGTCGGCGACGCCGGCCATCCACCCGGATCCGGACAAGCCGAAAATCAAGATCGTCGGCGAACTGCCCAACCCGCTGAACCCGCCGTCCGGCTGCGCCTTCCACAAGCGCTGCCCGTACGCCACCGAGCGTTGCAGCACTGAAGAGCCGGCCCTGCGCCTGATCGCCGGCCGCCAGGTGGCTTGCCACTACGCCGAGCAATTCCTCGACGGCGCGGCATAAAAATGTGGGAGCGGGCTTGCTCGCGAAGGCGTCATTCCAGTCAACCTCAATGTCGACTGACAGATCGCTTTCGCGAGCAAGCCCGCTCCCACAGGGATTGAGTAGCTCAAGTAATTACGCGTTAACCAAACCCCTTCCGCCTCGAATGCGCATCACTCAGGTAGAAGGGGTTTTCTTTTGCCTGCAATTGAGCGACTACGTCTGGCTGTCGCCCTCTTCCTCATCGGAGTCCGGTTCGTCGGTGGTCGAGTCATCGTCGTTGTCCGCACCGCCCTGCCCCTGATCTCCCGGTTCCGATTCAGACTTGGCGATCATCAACCCCGCATAACCCGCCTGCCCGCTCGAAGCCTGCTCCCCGTGATCGATACACTCGGCCCACGCCGTCGAAGCTCCGAGCGAGAGCATCACCATCACCTTCAACAGCAGTAAAACGCGAAACAACCTGTTCATAGCCGATTCCTTCCTTTCGTTGAGTGCCTGTCTGGTGCTGAGTCAAATCTAGTTCCGATCAGCCGGGTTCTCCAGATTGGACGCTATCTGGCGGGGGAAAATGCAGCGGGTTTGGAGACTGGTTTGGAATAGGGGTTATTCACAACGCCACTAACGCCGAAGCCCCCTGCAGGAACGAGCCTTCTCGCGATGGATGCTAACGATGACGCGCTCTGTCTGGATAAACGCAGCGCGGCTGGAGTCATCGCGAGCAGGCTCGCTCCTACAGGGAATTGCGCCAGGCAATAAAAAACCCCGCAGCTTTCGCAACGGGGCTTTGGGATTTAGCAACTCAGCGCTTAGTGATGCTCACGGGTCGCGCGGAATTTCACGTCCGGCCAGCGCTCTTCCATCAGTGCCAGGTTGACCCGGGTCGGAGCGAGGTAGGTCAGGTGACCACCGCCGTCCAGCGCCAGGTTTTCCACAGCCTTGTTGGAGAATTCCTCAAGCTTCTTCTTGTCGCTGCATTCGATCCAGCGCGCAGAGTAAACAGTGATCGGCTCGTAGGAGCACTCGACCTTGTATTCCTCTTTCAGGCGGCTGGCGACCACATCGAACTGCAGCACACCGACGGCGCCGAGGATGATGTCGTTGCTGCGTTCCGGGAAGAACACCTGGGTCGCGCCTTCTTCGGCCAGTTGTTGCAGGCCCTGGCGCAGTTGCTTGGATTTCAGCGGATCTTTCAGACGTACGCGACGGAACAGTTCCGGGGCGAAGTGTGGAATGCCGGTGAAACCCAGAACTTCGCCTTCGCTGAAGGTGTCGCCGATCTGGATGGTGCCGTGGTTATGCAGGCCGATGATGTCGCCGGCAAACGCCTCTTCCAGTTGCTCACGCTCGGAGGAGAAGAAGGTCAGCGCGTCGCCGATCCGCACGTCCTTGCCGGTGCGCACATGACGCATCTTCATGCCTTTTTCGTACTTGCCCGAGCAGATACGCATGAAGGCGATGCGGTCGCGGTGTTTCGGGTCCATGTTCGCCTGGATCTTGAAGATGAAACCCGAGAACTTCTCTTCCACCGGCTCCACGGTGCGCTCGTTGGCCACGCGTGCCAGTGGGCGCGGCGCCCAATCAACGACAGCGTCGAGGACGTGGTCGACACCGAAGTTGCCCAGTGCCGTACCGAAGAACACCGGAGTCAGTTGACCGTCGAGGAACTCCTGCTGGTTGAACTCGTGGCAGGCGCCCTGCACCAGTTCCAGCTGCTCGATGAAACGCTCGTACTCGTCACCCAGGTGGGCGCGGGCTTCATCGGAGTCGAGCTTCTCGATGATCCTGGTTTCGGTGCGTTCGTGGCCGTGACCGGCGGTGTACACGATGATGTAGTCATCGGCGAGGTGATACACGCCTTTGAAGTCACGGTAGCAACCAATCGGCCAGGTGATCGGCGCAGCCTTGATCTTGAGGACGGCTTCGATTTCGTCGAGCAGTTCGATCGGGTCGCGGATGTCACGGTCGAGTTTGTTGATGAAGCTGACGATCGGCGTGTCACGCAGACGGCAGACGTCCATCAGGGCGATGGTCCGAGGCTCTACACCTTTACCGCCGTCGAGAACCATCAACGCCGAGTCCACCGCCGTCAGGGTGCGATAGGTATCTTCGGAGAAGTCTTCGTGGCCCGGAGTGTCGAGCAGGTTGATCATGTGTTCGCGATACGGGAACTGCATGACCGACGTGGTAATGGAGATACCCCGCTGCTTTTCCATTTCCATCCAGTCGGAGGTGGCATGGCGATCGGATTTACGAGATTTCACCGTACCGGCTACCGCAATCGCCTTGCCCATCAGCAGGAGCTTCTCGGTGATGGTGGTCTTACCGGCATCGGGGTGGGAAATAATGGCGAAAGTGCGGCGTTTCGCGACTTCGGCGGCCTGTTTGGTCATGGGAAATCGCCTGGCAGGTGATTCAAAAAAGGGCGCAGATTATAGCCCAAGTTGATCCAAGAACCGAACCGTTGAGCACATTTGGGGTGGCCAAATGCTTGCGCAGATGGGAACCTTTTAAAGCACGGAGACGTCCACTCCCCCGTAACGACCACTCGTCGGGGGCCTGAAACACCTGCAATTCGGCCTGACGAGGCTGTGCTCATGGCTCGATTGCCGTGCGTTTCCCCCTGTAGGAGCGAGCCTGCTCGCGATGGAAGTCAACGATAATGCTAGGTACCTGAAGGTACGCATTGTCTTGAAGTTTTTCGCGAGCAAGCTCGCTCCTACAGTGAAACGCGCTCGGCATGAGCTGCTTATCGCGATCATTTTTTCGGCAGCCAGGAATGGCGTTGCCACACGAGAAAGTGTTCGTCGACTGAAAAAAGGAGTCCGCCTGTGGCTATCCACTATGGCAAAGGGCTGATAGGAGGCGCGCTGGTATTCGCCCTTCTGGCCCTGCTGATCCAATGGATCGGCATCAACACGATCGAACACTACCGCGACGATTTGTTGTTTTACCTGCAAGCTCATCTGGTTCTCGTCCTCGCTTCCATGCTGGCCGCCCTTGTCGTGGGCATTCCTGCCGGCATCCTCCTCAGCCGCCCGTCCATGATCGGCCGTGCCGAACGCTTCATGCAGTTCTTCAACATTGGCAACACCATTCCGCCCCTGGCCGTCCTGGCCATCGCCTTGGGCATCCTCGGCATCGGCAGCGGTCCTGCGATCTTCGCCCTGTTCCTCGCCTCTTTGCTGCCCATCGTGCGCAACACCTACGAAGGCCTGAAAAACGTTCAGGGTTCGCTCAAGGAAGCCGCCGTCGGCATTGGCATGACCCCGCGCCAGGTGCTTTGGAAAGTCGAATTGCCCAACGCGGTGCCGATCATCATCGGTGGTGTGCGTGTGGCATTGGCGATCAATGTCGGGACGGCGCCGCTGGCGTTCCTGATCGGCGCCAACAGTCTCGGCAGCCTGATCTTCCCCGGCATCGCCCTGAACAATCAGCCGCAATTGCTACTCGGCGCCGCCTGCACCGCCCTGCTGGCCTTATTGCTCGACGGCCTGGTGACACTCGCCAGCCGCCTCTGGCTCGAACGCGGCTTGCGCCCGTCTTAAGCCTCGGCAAAGGAATCGTCATGAAAACTTCAAGCTTTTTACTAGGCTGCGTCCTGCTGTTCGCAGGATTTGCCCAAGCCACGGAAAAACCGTTGATCCGCATCGGCGCCCGGGTATTCACCGAACAGACCCTGCTGGCGGAAATCACCTCGCAGTACCTGCGCACCAAAGGTTACGAGGTGCAGGTGACCGGCGGCCTGGGCAGCAATCTGGCCCGCAGCGCCCATGAAAGTGGCCAACTGGACATGCTCTGGGAATACACCGGCGTTTCGCTGGTGGCCTACAACCATGTCACTGAAAAACTCGACAGCGAACAGTCCTACGCACGAGTAAAAGAACTCGACGCGAAAAAAGGCCTGGTCTGGCTGACACCGTCGAAATTCAGCAACACCTATGCCCTGGCACTGCCGAAAAACGTTGCTGACCAATACCCGCAGATCAACACCATCAGCGAGCTGAACTCGGTGCTGCGCAAGGAAGCCGAGACCAACAATCTGGTGGCGCTGGATACCGAGTTCGCCAACCGCTCGGACGGTCTTGATGGCATGGTCAAGCTCTACGACATGAACCTGACCCGCAAGAACATCCGCCAGATGGACGCCGGACTGGTCTACACCGCGCTGCGTAACGGTCAGGTGTTTGCCGGTCTGGTCTACACCACCGACGGTCGCTTGAACGCCTTCAAACTCAAGCTCCTGGAAGACGACAAGCATTACTTCCCCGACTACACCGCCGCACCGGTGGTGCGTCAGGCCTACCTCGATGCGTATCCGCAACTGGCCGAACAACTCAAGCCTCTGGCTGAGCTGTTCGACGACGACACCATGCGCGAGCTCAATGCGCGGGTCGATGTCGATCACCAAAGCCCTTCGTCCGTTGCCGCAGATTTCCTGCGCCAGCATCCAATCAAATAAGGAGGAAAAGCCATGGAATTTCTCAACGCCTTTTCCCACCTCGACTGGCAGCAGGTGATACAGCTGACCGGGCAACACATCACCCTGGTCGGCATCGCCGTGACCCTGGCGATTGTGGTCGGCGTGCCGCTGGGCATCCTGATGACACGCTTCCCGAGCCTCGCCGGGCCTTTGCAAGCCAGCGCCACGGTGCTCCTGACCGTGCCGTCGATTGCCCTGTTTGGCCTGCTGCTGCCGTTCTACTCCAAGTTCGGCCAGGGCCTGGGCCCGATGCCGGCCATCACCGCGGTGTTTCTGTATTCGCTGCTGCCGATCATGCGTAACACCTACCTGGCCCTGACCAACGTCGAACCGGGCATCCGTGAAGCCGCGCGCGGCATCGGCATGACCTTCGGCCAGCGCCTGCGCATGGTCGAATTACCCATCGCCGTGCCGGTGATCCTCGCTGGTGTGCGCACTGCCGTGGTCATGAACATCGGCGTCATGACCATCGCCGCGACCATCGGCGCCGGTGGCCTGGGCGTACTCATCCTCGCTGCCATCAGCCGCAGCGACATGTCGATGCTGATTGTCGGCGCTGTACTGGTCAGTGTGCTGGCGATCATCGCCGACCTGATCCTGCAAGTGCTGCAACGTTCGCTGACTCCAAAAGGACTGCTCAAATGATCGAACTTCAAAACCTCAGCAAGACCTTCCAAAGCAACGGCAAAGATGTGAAAGCCGTGGACTCGGTGAGCCTGACCGTCAATGAAGGCGAAATCTGCGTGTTCCTCGGGCCATCGGGTTGCGGCAAAAGCACCACGCTGAAAATGATCAACCGCCTGATCAAACCGACCTCGGGCAAGATCCTGATCAACGGTGAAGACACCACGGGCCTCGACGAAGTGACGCTGCGCCGCAACATCGGCTATGTCATCCAGCAAATCGGTTTGTTCCCGAACATGACCATCGAGGAGAACATCGTCGTGGTGCCGAAACTGCTCGGCTGGGACAAGCAGAAATGCCACGACCGCGCCCGCGAGTTGATGAGCATGATCAAGCTTGAACCCAAGCAATATCTGCATCGTTATCCACGAGAGTTGTCCGGTGGCCAGCAACAGCGGATCGGCGTGATTCGCGCACTGGCCGCCGATGCGCCGCTGTTGCTGATGGACGAGCCCTTCGGTGCGGTCGACCCGATCAACCGCGAGATGATCCAGAACGAGTTCTTCGAAATGCAGCGGGCACTGAACAAGACGGTGATCATGGTTAGCCACGACATCGACGAGGCGATCAAGCTCGGCGACAAGATCGCGATTTTCCGCGCCGGCAAGCTGCTGCAAATCGATCACCCGGACACGTTGCTCGCGCATCCGGCGGATGAGTTTGTCAGCAACTTCGTCGGCCAGGACAGCACACTGAAACGCCTGCTGCTGGTGAAAGCCGAAGATGCGGCGGACAACGCGCCTTCCGTCAGCCCGCATACTCCGGTGGCCGAAGCTCTGGAGTTGATGGACGAGCATGACCGACGCTATGTGGTGGTCACTTGTGCCGAGAATAAAGCCCTGGGTTATGTACGACGTCGCGACTTGCACCGTCAGACCGGCACCTGCGCGCAGTACCAGCGGGAGTTCAACGCCACGGCGGCGTACGACGAACATTTGCGCATCCTGCTGTCGCGCATGTACGAGTTCAATCGGGCGTGGTTGCCGGTGATGGATGCCGAGCGGGTGTTCCTTGGCGAGGTCACGCAGGAGTCGATTGCGGCGTACCTGAGTTCCGGACGTTCGCGGGGGATGAAGACCCATATCGTCTCGCCAGCTGAGGCGGTGGTCGCCTGACAGCTCACATAACCAGGTAAAAGCACAAAACCTGTGGGAGCGAGCTTGCTCGCGATGGCGTCATTTCAGGCAACTACGATGCTGGCTGTGAAAATGTCATCGCGAGCAAGCTCGCTCCCACAGGTTCTATGCGATTTTCCAGTGATTCGCAGGCCGGAAAAAAATATCAACAGTAGCGTCTGTAAAGGCTATTCGGAAACACGCTCCTGAATAGTCAAATCCCCTCTCAACCCACCTTTTAGCAGCCAACGTCGCCGATGTTGACGCTATCGTAGTTACTAGCGACTTTGCACACAAAAGCGTCGAACGTGCAGGTATTTTTAACACTCCATAAATCCTCGGGAACATCCGACTGTCATCTGTGTCGGTTACAAAGAGTGATGCCTGCAACGCGCGTCAGAAGAGTGCAAAAACGCGACATTTTTTGTTGATCTCAAGCCCCTCACGCCCTAAAGTTCGCGCCGAACGTCCATGCTGGAAACGATCCATCCGGCTCAAGTACTGACGACGAGACAGCAAGGCCAAGGGAAAGCTGCACCTCCCATGGCCTTTTTGCTTTCGGCGACATGCCTTGGGAAGTAGGCGAACCAAAGTGGGGATACGGAGGACGTTCATTTGCACCCATTGATTAACAACGTTTGCCTTTAGGAGCTCCCAGGTATGTCGATCCAGGTCGAAGACTATTTCGCGCGTGAAACCTTTCAGAAAATGAAGGCGTTCGCCGACAAACAGGAAACCCCGTTCGTGGTGATCGACACCGCGATGATCAGCCAGGCCTATGACGACCTGCGCGCCGGTTTCGAATTCGCCAAGGTCTACTACGCGGTCAAGGCCAACCCGGCCGTCGAGATCATCGACCTTCTCAAAGAGAAAGGCTCGAGCTTCGACATCGCCTCGATCTACGAGCTGGACAAAGTGCTTGGTCGCGGCGTCAGCGCCGACCAGATCAGCTACGGCAACACTATCAAGAAATCCAAGGACATCCGCTACTTCTACGAGAAGGGCGTGCGCCTGTTCGCCACCGACTCCGAAGCCGACCTGCGCAACATCGCCAAGGCCGCACCGGGCTCGAAAGTCTACGTGCGTATCCTGACCGAAGGCTCGACCACCGCCGACTGGCCGTTGTCGCGCAAATTCGGCTGCCAGACCGACATGGCCATGGACCTGCTGATCCTCGCCCGCGACCTGGGCCTGGTGCCTTACGGCATCTCGTTCCATGTCGGCTCGCAGCAGCGCGACATCAGCGTCTGGGACGCGGCGATCGCCAAGGTCAAAGTGATCTTCGAGCGTCTGAAGGAAGAAGACGGTATCCACCTGAAGCTGATCAACATGGGTGGCGGCTTCCCGGCCAACTACATCACCCGCACCAACAGCCTGGAAACCTACGCCGAGGAAATCATCCGCTTCCTGAAGGAAGACTTCGGTGATGACTTGCCGGAAATCATCCTGGAGCCAGGCCGCTCGCTGATCGCCAACGCCGGCATCCTGGTCAGCGAAGTGGTACTGGTTGCACGTAAATCCCGTACCGCGGTAGAGCGTTGGGTGTACACGGATGTGGGCAAGTTCTCCGGCCTGATCGAAACCATGGACGAAGCCATCAAGTTCCCGATCTGGACCGAGAAGAAAGGCGAAATGGAAGAAGTGGTCATCGCCGGTCCAACCTGCGACAGCGCCGACATCATGTACGAAAACTACAAGTACGGCCTGCCGCTGAACCTGGCCATCGGTGATCGCCTGTACTGGCTGTCGACCGGTGCGTACACCACCAGTTACAGCGCCGTCGAGTTCAATGGCTTCCCGCCGCTGAAGTCGTTCTACGTGTAAATACTGCGTAGAAAACAAAAAGCCCATGACCTGTCATGGGCTTTTTCATTTATGCAGTTCCATGTAGGAGCGAGCTTGCTCGCGATGGATTTCAGAGCACCGCGTGTACTCAGACAGCACGCGTTATCGTTGTCCACCATCGCGAGCAATCGAGTGTCGACCGGCTGCTCCTACAGGGTTTCGAGCTGTTCGGTACGTTGTTTGTAATCCACAGCCATCGCCTGAATCTGTGGATCATTGGCGGCTGACAATGCCTTACAGGCCACTCGCAGAAAATTCAGGTTGCCACCGGCCAACGCCTTGCGCAGCCAGACCAACGCTTCCTCGATATTTCCTTCGTCGGTCAAGACCGCAGCAAAGCTGAACTGCCCGCGAAAATCCCCGCCCTCGGCCGAACGTCGATACCAGTCACGCGCCGCTGCCGGATTCCCAGGACAAACCCGCCCTTCTTCCAGATACCGCCCCAACAGATTCATCGATTTTGCATGACCCAACTCAGCCGCACGGCGATAAAGACTCAGTGCTTGAAGCTGATCCTCAGCCACCCCGCGACCGGTCGCCAGCAGATTGGCGTAGTTGTACATCGCCCAGTCCAGCCCTGCAGTGGCGGCAAGTCGGTAATGCCTGGCCGCCAGCGACGCATCGGCAGCACAGCCCCAACCATGCTCATGGCAACGGCCGAGCATGTTGCGTGCCATCACATGCCCACGTCGCGCGGCAATGTCGAACCAACGCAGTGCCAGCGGACGATCCTGAGCAATGCCCTGCCCGTCCAGCAAAATCTGCCCGAGCAACGCCTGCGCATCGAGGACGTCTTCGCGGGCCGCGATCAGAATCGCCTGGGCCGCACGGGCCGGACTTTCGTCGAGCATCGCGCGCAGGCGCTCAACGTCGAGCATTTCCTCGCGGCGTAAACGAAAATCCGCCACTTACACCTCGACCCAGCGACGCAGCAGGTTGTGATACGTCCCGGTCAGGCGGATCAGCGATGGATGATCGGGCACATCGCGGGTCAGTTGCTGGATTGCCCCGTCCATCTCGAACAGCAGGGCGCGCTGGCTGTCTTCACGCACCAGGCTTTGCGTCCAGAAAAACGAGGCGAGTCGCGCTCCGCGTGTCACCGCATTGACCTTGTGCAGACTGGTGCCGGGATACAGCACCATGTCGCCGGCAGGCAGCTTCACCCGTTGGGTGCCGAAGGTGTCCTGGATCTCCAGCTCGCCGCCGTCGTAATCCTCCGGCTCGCTGAAGAACAGAGTGGCGGACAAATCCGTACGCACCCGCTCGATGCTGCCTTTTGGCTGACGCACCGCGTTGTCGATATGGAAGTCGAAACTGCCACCGGCGGTGTAACAGTTCACTAACGGAGGGAAGACTTTGTGCGGTAACGCTGCTGACATGAACAGCGGATTTTTCCACAGCCGCTCCAGCATCGCCGCGCCGATCTCCTTGGCCAGCGGGTGACCTTCCGGCAACTGCAAATTGTGTTTGGCCTTCGCCGACTGGTAGCCGGCGGTGATCTTGCCATCGGCCCAATCGGCTTGCTCCAGAGCCTCGCGAATGCGCTGCACCTCGTCTTTTTCAAACAGGCCGGGAATGTGCAGCAGCATGACAAAGGCACCTGAAACCAAAGGGATGCCAATGGTATTGATTCTTATTGCCTGTGTAAAACACATCTGACGAATGAGTCAGCAGAAACCGTAAGGGTAAATTGTAAAGAATGTAAATTCAGTGCGAATAGTAATATTTCGCAATTGATACAAATACGTGTTTACCCTATATTCCGCGGCCTCAAATCCTTGGGGAGGGGAACTCAAATGTCGCGTCAACAACCACAAGTACCGGTCAGTTCACCACGTCTGCTCGCATCGGCCATCGGCATGGCGCTTACTGCCGGCTCTGCGGGCCACATGGTTTTCGCGGCGGAAAAAGCCGACGAAAAAGCACCGGGCAATGTGATTTCGCTGGGCGCCACCGCCATCACCGGCGAAGCCCAGGACGAAACGACCTATAACGTAGAGAAAGCCTCCTCGCCCAAGTACACCGCACCGCTGGTGGACACACCGCGCTCGATCACCGTCATTCCGCAACAAGTGTTGAAAGACACAGGCGCCATGAACATGCAGGACGCCCTGCGCACCATTCCAGGCATCACCTTCGGTGCCGGTGAAGGCGGCAACCCACAGGGCGACCGTCCGTTCATTCGCGGCTTTGACGCCCAGGGCGATACCTACCTGGACGGCGTTCGCGATACCGGTTCCCAGAGCCGCGAGATCTTCGCCGTGGAGTCGATCGAAGTCAGCAAAGGCCCGAACTCTGCCATCGGCGGTCGTGGCGCTGCAGGCGGCAGCATCAACCTGGTCAGCAAGAAAGCTCACCTGGGCAATTCGTTCGATGGTGGTTTCACCTGGGGCTCCGACCAGACCCAGCGCTACACCATGGACGGCAACTATCAGTTCACCGACACTGCCGCTGGCCGTCTGAACCTGATGAGCCATGAGAGCAACGTCGCCGGACGTGACAGCGTCGACTACGACCGCTGGGGTGTCGCACCGTCCCTGGCTTTCGGCCTGGGTACAGATACCCGCGTCAACCTCGACTACTACCACCTCGAAAGCAACGACACGCCGGATTCGGGCATCCCTTACTCCATCCCGGCCGCAGGCTCGGCTGCCCGTACCAAGGCCAACCCGGACAAGCCGAATGACGGTGGCGACAGCAGAAATTTCTATGGTCTGACCGACCGCGACTTCCGCAAGACCCGCACCGACACCGCAACTTTCGCCATCGAGCACGACCTGAGTGACTCGCTGACCATCAAGAACACCCTGCGTCACGGCACCAGCATGCAGGATTACATCCTGACCCAGCCGGACGACAGTAAAGGCAACGTCAACAACGGCAGCGTCTGGCGCCGGGCAAACACCCGCGTGAGCAACACCGAGACCACCACCAACCAGACCGACCTGTTTGGTGATATCTACATCGCCGGGTTCAAGAACAGCTTCTCCACCGGTGTCGAATACACCCACGAGGAAAGTGAAAAATCCTCGTACAACGTCAACACGGACACCACCCCGGGAACGGCAGCGGTAACCAACAACTGCTCGCCGGCACTGATCGGCGCGCCAAGCGGTTACAACTGCACCTCGCTGTCCAACCCGACGCCAAATGATCCGTGGAGCGGTGCCATCTCCCGCAACTACGCGGGCACCGAAACCAAGGCCAACACCTACGCACTGTATGTATTCGACACCCTGACGTTGTCCGAGCAGTGGCTGGTGAACATGGGCCTGCGCTACGACCATTTCGACACCGACTACAAAACCTTCAACGGCTCCAGCGTGACCACGTCCAAGGGTGATGACACCAGCGAGTTCGTTACCGGTCAGTTCGGTGTGGTGTACAAACCAGCCGAAAACGGCAGCATCTATGCATCCTACGCAACATCTGCCACTCCACCGGGCAACACCCTGGGCGAAGGTTCGGAAGGCAACCCGCTGGGCGGCACGCCGGATCGCAACGGCAATCTGCTGAAAAGCGATATGGAACCGGAAACCACCAAGAACTACGAAATCGGTACCAAGTGGGATCTGCTGAACGATCGTTTGTCCCTGACTGCCGACATCTTCCGCACCGAGAAAGAAAACGCTCGTGTGCAAACCAACACCACTACGTTTGAAAACGTCGGCAAAACCCGCGTTCAAGGTATCGAACTGTCGGCCACCGGCAAGCTCACCGACAAATGGCAGGTCTTCGCCGGTTACGCCTACATGGACAGCGAGCAAGTCGATGGCGGCGACCTGCCGGCAAACAAAGCCAACGATGGCAACGAACTGCCTAACACGCCGAAAAACAGCGCCAGCCTGTGGACGACCTATCAGGTCACGCCAAGGCTGACCATCGGTGGCGGTGCGTTCTATGTCGATGACGTGTTCGGCAGTGCCGCCAACACCACCATGGTCGATTCCTACGTTCGTTACGACGCAATGGCGGCCTACAAGCTGACCAAGAACGTCGACCTGCAACTGAACGTACAGAACCTGACTGACGAAACCTACTACGACAAGGCGTTCTCGACTCACTTCGCCAACCAGGCGGCCGGTCGTACCGCTTTGCTGAGCACCAACTTCCACTTCTGATTGCCACTCACACTGCAATCCCTGTGGGAGCGAGCTTGCTCGCGATGACGTCGCCACATTCAACATTTATGTTGGCCGACACACCGCTATCGCGAGCAAGCTCGCACCCACAGGAGAGGGTGAATGCTGAAATCAGACCCGGCCCCGTTCATCCACATGAACGGGGCCTTTGCGCGTAAAAAGAATGCTTCTCGACAACCCCACGGCATAATGCGCGCCGTGATGAATCAACTTGAACGAACAAGGCGAGCGACGTGTTGAAGAAAACCCTGTTCCAGTTGCACTGGTTTTTCGGCATCAGCGCCGGGCTGGTCCTGGCCCTGATGGGCATCACCGGGGCGATGGTATCGTTTCAGGATGAAATCCTGAGCGCACTCAATCCTTCTGTGTTGCAGGTCGAGAAACAGGTCGCCGGTGTGCTGCCGCCCGTCGAACTGGTGGAGCGAATCGAAGCCGCATCGGGCAAAAAAGTCTCGATGCTCACGGTGGAAACCGACAGCGGCAACGCCGCCAAAGTGTGGTTCACCCCGCCGCCAGGTGAACGCCGTGGCGAGATGCGCTACTTCGACCCGTATACCGCCGAGTTCCTCGGCGACGCCAGCGGCCAGGGCTTTTTCGGTCTGATGCTGCAACTGCACCGTTTCCTCGCCATGGGCGACACGGGGCGGCAGATCACCGGCGCGTGCACGCTGATCCTGGTGTTCTTCTGCCTGTCTGGCCTATACCTGCGCTGGCCTCGCCAGTGGAAAAGCTGGCGGACCTGGCTGACCCTGGACTGGAAGAAAAAGGGCCGCAGCTTCAACTGGGACCTGCACTCGGTGGCCGGCACCTGGTGCCTGGTGTTTTACCTTCTGGCGGCGCTGACCGGGTTGTTCTGGTCCTACGAGTGGTACAACAAAGGCCTGACCCGATTGCTCTCCGACTCACCACAGAGCGAACGTGTGCGCGGCGGACGCGGCCCTGCGCCAAGCGGTCCGGCACCGACGGCCGATTACTCGGCGATGTGGAGCAGCATCTACAGTGCGGCCGGTCCGCAACTCAGCTCCTATAACGTGCGCATGCCGCCCGTGGCCGGCCAACCAGCGACCGTTTACTTCCTGCTGAAAACTTCGCCTCACGACCGCGCCCTGAACCAGATCACCCTTGACCCGGCCACCGGCGTGGTCAAACGGGTTGATCGCTACAGCGACAAGAGCCTCAAGGCGCAACTGCTGACCAGCATCTATGCGCTGCACGTCGGTAGTTACTTCGGCATCGTCGGGCGCATTATCCTGACCATCGCCTCGCTGACCATGCCGCTGTTCTTCATCACCGGCTGGATGCTGTACCTGGATCGTCGGCGCAAAAAGCGCCAGATCAAGGATGCACGCAAAGATCTCGTGCAAACCGCCAGCGACGCGCCGGCGTGGCTGATCGGCTTCGCCAGCCAAAGTGGTTTTGCCGAACAGCTGGCATGGCAAACCGCCGGGCAATTGCAGGCCGCAGGCTTGCCGGTCAAAGTGCAGCCATTGGCGGACGTCAGCGAGCAGGACTTGCATGAATCGAACAATGCCTTGTTCGTGGTCAGCACCTTCGGCGACGGCGAGGCACCGGACAGTGCCCGCAGTTTCGAGCGCAAGGTACTGGGCCAGACACCGAGCCTGGGGCGCCTGAATTACGCCGTCCTGGGGTTGGGCGACCGGCAGTATCAACACTTCTGCGGTTTCGCCAAACGCCTGCACGCCTGGTTGGGCGAACAGGGCGCAAAGACCCTGTTCGCCCCGGTGGAGGTCGACAGCGGTGACCCTTACGCCTTGCGCCACTGGCAACAGCAACTGGGTCTGTTGACCGGCCAGGCCCCCGTGGATACCTGGCAAGCGCCCAGCTACGACAACTGGACCCTGCTGCATCGTGAACTGCTCAATCCGGACAGCAGTGGCTCGCCGGTGTACTTGCTGGGCCTCAAGCCTCCTTCCACCAGCAGCTGGCTGGCGGGCGACCTAGTGGAAGTGATGCCGCGCAACTGCCCGTGGGCCATCGAGCACTTCCTCGATGGCATGGGGATTCACGGTGAAACCAAGGTGCAACTCAACGGCCTGGAAGAAACCCTCGAACAGGCCCTGGCCAGCCGCCAGTTGCCGGAGAACCGCGCCCACCTGGTCGGCCTGCACGCCCAAGCGTTGGCAGAGGCCCTCGTGCCGCTGGCCATGCGCGAGTATTCCATTGCGTCGATCCCGGCCGATGGCGTGCTGGAATTGATCGTGCGTCAGGAAGTGCATGCCGACGGCAACCTCGGTGTCGGTTCCGGCTGGCTGACCGAACACGTGCCGGTAGGCAGTTCCATCAGCCTGCGCGTGCGGCGCAACAGTGGTTTCCATCTGCCGGCCCAACCGGTGCCGATGATCCTGCTGGGCAACGGCACGGGCCTGGCCGGGTTGCGTAGCCTGCTCAAGGCCCGGATTGCCGATGGCCAGCAACGCCAGTGGCTGCTGTTTGGCGAGCGCCATCGCGAGCACGATTACCTGTGCCGAAAGGAGCTGGAGGAGTGGCTGATCAATGGTGATCTGGCGCGCCTCGACCTGGCGTTTTCCCGCGACCAGGCCGAAAAGATTTACGTACAGGATCGACTGCGTGAATCGGCGGCCGAGCTCAAGAAGTGGCTGGCGGACGATGCGGTGATCTACATCTGCGGCAGCCTTCAAGGCATGGCTTCGGGCGTGGATCAGGTGCTCAACGAAGTGTTGGGTAGCGCCGAAGTGGAGCGCCTGATCGAACAGGGCCGCTACCGCCGCGACGTGTACTGATTCACTGAGTTCCCTGTGGGAGCGAGCTTGCTCGCTCCCACAAGGGTTCATGTATCCATCTCCATCTCAAACCGGCTGCAGCTTTTTCTCAAATACAGACACCCCATCCAGATCCCGCAACACCACGCTCAACTCCCCACTCTGCCCATCGATGTTCACCTCGCCAAAAAACTGAAACCCGGCAAACGGCGAGACGTTCTGCGTGGGCGGCGCCTTCTCGAATACCACTTCAGGACCAAAGGTTTTATCCAGCGAGTTCGGCCCAAAGCTACCGGCATTCAGCGGTCCGGCGACGAACTCCCAGAACGGTTCGAAATCCTGAAACGCCGCCCGATCCGGATGGTAATGATGGGCCGCGCAGTAATGCACATCTGCGGTCAGGAACAGGAAATTTCGCACCTCTTGCGCCCGCAGAAAGCCGAGCAATTCTGCGATCTCCAGCTCACGCCCCTGTGCCGGGCCGGGGTCACCGTTGGCCACGGCCTCCCAGCGCGCGACACCAGGGCTGACCTCGCCGTCGGGCACGCCGAGGCCAATGGGCATGTCGGCGGCGATCACTTTCCATTGCGCGTTCGAGGCCTGCATTTCGCGCTTGAGCCAGTCCAGTTGCTCACGCCCGAGGAAAGGTTTTTCAGCGCCCTGATTGTCATCGTTGGGCCCGCGATAACTGCGCATGTCCAGTACAAAAACATCGAGCAGCGGCCCGTAACCAAGCTTGCGATAGATCCTCCCGCCGCCATCGGCGCTCTGCAAACGCATCGGCGCATATTCAAGCCAGGCCTGGCGTGCGCGGCCCACCAGGCTGTGGATATCTTTGTCCTGGTAACGCGCATCCAGCTGCTTGCCCGGCGACCAGTTGTTCACCACTTCGTGGTCGTCCCACTGCCAGATCTGCGGGACCTCGGCATTGAAACGACGGATGTTTTCGTCCATCAGGTTGTAGCGATAGTTGCCGCGATACTCATCGAGGGTCTCGGCGACTTTGCTCTTGGCCTCGGTGGTGATGTTGCGCCACACCCGGCCGCCTTCCGTGGTGAGCTGAGCCGGGATCGGGCCGTCGGCGTAAATGGTGTCGCCGCTGTGGATAAAAAAGTCTGGCAAACGCAGGCGCATTGCTTCGTAGATGCGCATGCCGCCAATGTCCGGGTTGATGCCGAAGCCCTGGCCGACGGTGTCGCCGCTCCAGACGAAACGGATGTCACGGCGGGCTTGCGGCACGCTGCGCAAGTGACCGAACCAGGGCTCGCTGGCGACACCGCTCTGGGCGTCTTCAAACTGCACGCGATAGAAAATTGCCTGACCGGCGGGCAGCCCGATGAGTTCGACCCGGGCAGTGAAATCAGTGCGCGCATCGGCCAGGGGCGAGACGAATCGCCGTGGGTTGGGAAACAGGCTGCGGGTGTCCCACTCCACCACCATCCGCGCGGGGCGGTCGCAGCGGCTCCAAATAATCGCCCGGTCACCCAGCAGGTCGCCGGACTGCACGCCGTCGGCGACCTTCGGCCGGTCCTTGACCGAAGCGATCACCGCCGGCGCCAGCCCTGGCAACAGCAATCCGGCGCCGACCGCTTGCATGACACGACGGCGCCCGAGGTTGAAATCGCTCATGGTGTTCTCCCTGAAAAAGGAAAACTAAAGCATGACCCTATGACCCTGGCATGACACAAATCTTCCCAACACCACAGGGGCAGGTGTCAGGCGGTGGCGGGTTCTACCGCCAACTCCACCACCTCCGGCCGTTTCACCAGCGCATACGCCACCGCCGTCAACAGACTCCCCGCCACAATCGCCAACAGGTAGAGCAGCGCATGGTTGATCGCATTCGGGATCGCCAGGACGAACAACCCACCATGGGGCGCCATCAATTTGCAGCCGAAATACATCGACAACGCCCCCGTCAGCGCACCGCCGGCGATGCTCGCCGGAATCACCCGTAGCGGATCTTTCGCCGCAAAAGGAATCGCCCCTTCAGAGATAAAGCACAGCCCCAGCACCAGCGCTGCTTTACCGGCCTCGCGCTCGGTCTGGGCGAACTTGCGTCGGGCAATGAACGTGGCGATGCCCAGGCCAATCGGCGGCACCATGCCGGCCGCCATGGTCGCCGCCATCGGCGCGTAGCTCTGCGACGCCAGCAACCCCACCGAAAACGCATAGGCCGCCTTGTTGATCGGCCCGCCGAGGTCGACGCACATCATGCCGCCCAGCAACACACCGAGCAGAATCGCGTTGGTGGTGCCCATGCTGTCGAGAAAATTCGTGAGCCCGGCAAGCATCCCGGCGACCGGTTTGCCGACCACGTAGATCATCACCAGACCGGTGAACAGGCTCGCCAGCAGCGGGATGATCAGGATCGGTTTCAGCGCCTCGAGACTTTGCGGCAAACGCGCATACCGGTTGATCGCCTTGGCCGCATAGCCAGCGAGGAAACCGGCAATGATCCCGCCGATGAAACCGGCGCCCAGGGTGCTCGCCAGCAGTCCGCCGATCATCCCTGGCGCGAGGCCCGGACGGTCGGCGATGGAGTAGGCGATATAGCCTGCCAGCAGCGGCACCATCAGCTTGAATGCGCTATCGCCACCGATCTGCATCAGCGCCGCCGCCAGCGTGCCCTCCTCCTTGAAGGCGGTGATGCCGAACACGAACGACAAGGCGATCATCAGGCCGCCGGCCACCACCATCGGCAACATGAACGACACGCCAGTCAGCAGGTGTTTGTAGACACCCGTCTTTTCCTGTTTGGCCGTTGTTTTGGCAGCGCTCCCAGCGCTTTCCTGCTGGCCTTCGGCCAAGGCCTTTTTCAAGGTCGCTTCCGCTTGCTTGAGGGCAATACCGGTGCCACAGCGATAGATTTTCTTGCCGGCGAAACGCTCGGTGGCGACTTCGATATCGGCCGCCAGCAGCACCACATCGGCCTCGGCAATCGCTTGCGCGCTCAATGGATTGCGTGCGCCGACCGAGCCCTGGGTTTCCACCTGTAGCTCATAGCCCAGGCGCTTGGCCGCTTGCTGCAAGGCTTCGGCGGCCATGAACGTGTGAGCGACACCCGTCGGGCACGCGGTAACCGCCACCAGTCGCGGCGCGTTCTGGACAACCGCAACAGGTTCGACGACGACCTCTTCGGCGGCGTAAACCTGAGCGTCCTGCGCACCACGCCGCAGCACAGCTTCCACGTCTTGCAGGGCCTGGGCCGGGGTGCTCTGGAACAGCCGCTTGCCGACAAACCGCGACATATCCACGGGTGCGCTGGTCACCAGCAGCACCCACTCGGCCGCGTCGAGGGTGGCCGCCGACAGTTGTTTCTCAGGATGTGCGGCATCGGTGATTTCGACACTGGTGCTCCAGCCCTGACGCTGGGCCGCGGCATCAAGCAACCGGGCGCACAGCACACTGGTGACCATGCCGTTCGGGCAGGCCGTAATGATGGCTAACTTCATGACAAACCCTCTTATTGTTCTGTCAGGGGACGCACGCGTACACCCTGTTCGAGCTGCGCCAGTTGCGCTGCATCGCCAATGCCGAAACCGATCTGGGTCACTGCCATCGCGGCAATCGCCGTGGCGGTTCGCAAGGTCTGCTCCGGCGTATCGGCACTGAGCAAACCGTGGAGCATCCCCGCCAGCAACGAATCACCCGCGCCCACCGTGCTGGCGACGTTGACCCTGGGTGGCGTGGCATGCAGCGCCGAGCCGACGCTGAACCAGTTCACGCCATCGACGCCATGGGAAATCACCACATGCTCAATGCCCTGGGCATGCAAACGCTCCGCCGCCAAGGCCTGGGCACTGAGCGACACGACCTCGCAGCCCAGCACCTCGGCCAGCTCTTCAGTGTTGGGTTTGATCAGCCACGGTCCCGCTTTCAGCGCTGCACGCAACGCCTCCCCGCTGGTGTCGAGGGCGACGTTCAGGCCCAGGTTCTTCAAGCGCACAATCAACGCCTGCAACCACTGCGCGCTGACGCCCAATGGCAAACTGCCGGCAACCACCACCGCATCGTGCCCCGGCGCGATCTGCTCCAGTCGATCCAGCAGGGCCTGTTGCGCCGCCTCGCTGACCTGCGGCCCCGGCCCATTGATGTCGGTGATGCGACCGTCGCTTTCCGCCAGCTTGATGTTGCTGCGGGTCTCGCCCGGTACGCGGATGAAGGCATCGACAAAACCGCGCCTGGCGAACAACGTTTCAAACGCTTGCAGATTGTCCTCGCCGAGAAAGCCACTGACGGTCAACTGATGCCCGAGGTCCGCCAGCACTTGCGCCACGTTGACGCCTTTGCCGGCAGCGTGGGTGTGCATCACATCGCTGCGGTTGACCTGGCCGGCTTCAAGGCGCGGCAATTGGACGGTCAGGTCCAGCGCCGGGTTGAGGGTCAGGGTGAGAATCCGGGCCATTACAGGGCCTCCACTAGTGCGCGCACTTCATTGGCGCTGCCCACGGCAAGGGCCTGTTGGGCAAGGGTTTGAGTCTGAGTGAAGCCCAGTTCGCGAATTCGCGCCTTGACCTCGGCAATGCTGCGCGCCCCGACGCTGAGTTCGTCCACGCCGAGGCCGACGAGTACCGGCACCGCCAGTGGGTCGGCCGCCAGCTCACCGCACACACCGACCCATTTGCCGTGAGCATGGGCCGCACGCACGGTGATGTCGATCAGTTGCAGCACCGCCGGATGCAAGCCATCGGCCTGGGCCGACAGCGTCGGATGGCCACGATCGATGGCCAAGGTGTATTGGGTCAGGTCGTTGGTGCCGACGCTGAAGAAATCGACTTCCTTGGCCAAGACCGGCGCCAGCAATGCCGCCGACGGCACTTCGATCATGATCCCCAGTTGCAGGTCGGCGACCGGGATTTCCTGGCGCAGGCGTTCGGTCATGTCACGGGCTTGGCGCCATTCGTCGACGCTGCCCACCATCGGAAACATAATCCTCAGCGGCCGGTTGTCGGCAGCCCGCAGCAAGGCGCGCAATTGCGCTTCCATGATCTGCGGACGCTGCAAGGTCAGGCGAATGCCGCGCACGCCGAGAAACGGGTTCTCTTCCTTCGCAATCGGCCAGTACGGCAGAGGTTTGTCGCCACCGACATCGAGGGTGCGCACCACCAGCGGCCGCCCGGCCAAACCGTCGAGAACGCGACGGTACTCGACTTCCTGGGTCGCCTCGTCGGGCGCTTGCGGATGGGCCATGAAAATCAGTTCGGTGCGCAACAGGCCAATGCCTTCAGCGCCCTGCTCCACCGCACTGGTAACGCCGGCACTTTCACCAATGTTGGCGAACACTTCGACGGCGTGGCCATCGATGGTCAATGCCGGTTGATGACGCAGTTCAGCAGCCGCCTTCAAGCGTTGCTCGCGGGTATCGCGTTCGGCCGTGGCGCGCTGCAAGGTCGACGCGTCAGCGTCCACATGCAGACGACCACGCTGGCCATCGAGCAGCAAAGCCGTACCCGGTGCCAGCAGCAACACGCCGGGACCGGCGCCGACCAAGGCCGGAATACCCAGCGCCCGGGCAACAATCGCACTGTGCGCCGTAGCACCACCCCGAGCGGTGAGAATCCCCGCCACGCGAGCCGGGTCGAGACGTGCGACGTCGGAGGGGCCGACCTCGTCCATCACCAGAATGTACGGTTGATCCGGTTCGCTCGGGGTTTCGATGCCGCTGAGCTGCATCAACACCCGACGCCCGATGTCGCGCAAGTCGGCCGCACGCTCGGCGAGCAAGGCATCCTGCAACGCTTCCTGTTGCCGAGCCGCCGATTCAATCACGGCCATCCACGCCGCCTCGGCACTTTCGCCCTGTTTGAGGCGCGTATCGACCTCATCGGTCAGTTCCGGGTCGTCGAGCATCTCTTGGTGGGTGATGAAGATTTCGCGAATGGCTTTGCTTTTGCTGCGCTCGATCAAGCCCTGGATGTCACGGCGTACCTGCGCCAGGGCATGCTGCAGACGTTCACGCTCGATGGCGGCGGACTCACCGCGCAACGGATAGTCGATGGTTTGCAGCACGTGAATATGGGCCGGGCCGATGGCGATCCCCGGAGCGGCTGCAATCGCCTGAACCACGCTGCCAGATAACGGAGCGAGGACCACTTCGGTCAAATCGGCAACGACTTCACGCGCCAGGCTTACCGGCGGCAGCGGTTCGACTTCCTCCCCGAGGCCTTCTTCGATGGCGGCCAACAAGGCCGGCAGCGCATCAGCCGCGATGCCCGGTTCGGCGATGATTTCCAGGACCTGTCCCCGACGGGCGCCGAGGCTGAGCAACTTGCTCAAGCTCTTTACCGACACCGCACTGTCATGGCCATCGACGATGCGTACGCGGATGTCACCTTCAAAACTCTTTGCCAGTTGCGCGAGGATTTTCGCCGGGCGCGCATGCAAACCATGAGCGTTGGCCAATGCAATTCGCGCGCTGGGCCAGTCGGCGGGCACTTCACCACCGAGCACTTCGAGGACCTTGCGGCTGCTGGTGGCGCGCCCCAACTCATGGCCACGCCCTTCGATCAACAACGCGCACAGGCGTTCAAGCAGGGTTTGATGGGCCTCACCAAGGCTGGCCAGGCAGAACAGCCCAGTGAGTGGCTGGCCGAGATAACGCAGCGGTCTGTCCGGGGTGACGAAGGCCAGGCCCGGACGCTTCACCGTCTGCTCGCTGTGCAGCCACCACAGGCCATCGCCCAAGGGCAGCGCTTCAACCTGCTGCAGCACGGCGGAGAAACCGTTGCTCACGCAGTCGGCCTGCCGCAGCAAACGTGCACCACGCCAGACCAGCTCTTCGAAATCTTCGGCCGCCACACCGAGGCCGATCATCTGTGCATCCAGCGCCAGCTCCTGCGGCGCGCCTTGCAGCAACTTCAGCAAGGCTTCGGCGGAACCGGCGCGACGCAGGGCCTGGCCCAGGTCAGTCTCGCCGAGGGCGCGGGTGAGCAATTGCAACAGGCGCAGATGTTCATCGGATTTGGCGGCGATGCCGATCGCCAGGTAAACGATATGACCATCGCCCCAGTCCACGCCATCGGGGAACTGCATCAGGCGTACACCGGTGGTGAACACCAGGTCGCGGGTTTCGGGCGTACCGTGGGGGATGGCAATACCTTGACCGAGAAAGGTCGAGCCCTGAGCCTCCCGCGCCTGCAAGCCGGCGAGATAACCCTCGGCAACCAGGCCGTCGGCGACCAGATGCCCGGCCAGCAATTGCAACGCTGCGGACTTATCCACAGCCGATTGGCCCATGGAAATCTGCTCTACAGTGAGCTCGAGCATGCTTTCTCCTTTTTGGCGCCTTGGGGCACCAGGTATTGTTTTGAATGAGTCAGCTTAGGCGCTTGGTCATCGCTTTTGGCGGTTTCACGGCAGAACCGGCCAAAGGCGCCTAAAACGTAGAAAATACACCTGCTGAAACGTTTAATCTATATCGATTGGCACGTTACTCGAAATTGGCCCATCCTTGAAGTCCAACTTGTCGGATGCGTTGCGACAATGGTCGCCTGCCTTAATCGGTTAGGATTGACGAAAATGTCGAGGCAATCTCGAAAAAACAAGGAAACAGCGGGTTGAAACTCAGTGATATCGCCCAGTTGGCCGGTGTGTCCGTCACCACCGCCAGCTATGTCATCAATGGCAAGGCCGAACAACAGCGCATCAGCAGCGCTACCGTCGAACGCGTGCGCGCGGTCGTCGAACAACATGGCTTCACGCCTAACCCACAGGCCGCCGGATTGCGCAGCCGACACACCCGCACATTGGGGTTCATTCTGCCGGATCTGGAAAACCCCAGTTACGCGCGAATCGCCAAATTGCTGGAACAAGGTGCGCGGGCCCGTGGTTATCAGTTGCTGATCGCCAGTTCCGACGATGCGCCGGACAGCGAACGGCAATTGCTGCAGTTGTTCCGCGCCCGGCGCTGCGACGCACTGATCGTTGCCAGCTGCCTGCCGCCCGGCGACGACAGCTATCGCCAATTGCAGGCCAAGGGCATTCCGATCATCGCCATCGACCGGGTCATGGAACCCGAGCATTTCTGCTCGGTGATCAGTGACGACCGCGAGGCCAGCCTGCAACTGACCCGCAGCCTGCTCGATCCATTGCCCAAACAGATCGCGCTGATCGGCGCCCGCCCGGAGCTGAGCATCAGCCAGGAACGTTGCGCCGGCTTCAAAGAGGCGCTCGCCGGGTTCAACGGTGACGTGTTGATTGAAGAAGGCGAATCCTTCAGCCGCGAGTGCGGCAAACAATTGATGGAAGAATTGCTGCAGCGTCTGGGTCATTTGCCCGATGCCCTGGTGACCACATCCTACGTGCTGCTTCAAGGCGTATTCGATGCGCTACACGACTTCCCGCTGAAAAACCGCCCGCTGCGCCTCGGCACGTTCGGCGACACTCAGTTGCTGGACTTCCTGCCGCTGCCAGTCAACGCCATGGCCCAGCAGCACCAGTTGATCGCCGACAAGGCCCTCGCGCTGGCCCTGGCCGCCATCGAGCAGTCGGACTACCGGCCCGGTGTGCAAGCCATTTCGCGCACGTTCAAGCAGCGTATTCGCCAGGACTGAACCGTGGAGCTGATCGACACCCACACTCATCTGGATTTTCCGGA
This sequence comes from Pseudomonas sp. EU05-FHT14B02, assembly GCF_058791055.1. NCBI lineage: Bacteria > Pseudomonadati > Pseudomonadota > Gammaproteobacteria > Pseudomonadales > Pseudomonadaceae > Pseudomonas > Pseudomonas sp. EU05-FHT14B02. The sequence continues at coordinate 341,567 of NZ_JBYTDD010000001.1, forward strand.
CTTCGACGCCGACCGTCAGGCACTGCTGGCCGAAAGCCACGCCCTCGGGGTGCGGCGGATCGTGGTGCTGGGGGTTTATCAGGCCAATTGGCAGCGGGTCTGGGAGCTGGTGCAAAACGATCCCGACCTGCATGCGGCGTTCGGTTTACATCCGGTGTATCTGGACGATCATCGCCCTGAAGACTTGAGCGAACTCGGCGATTGGCTGACCCACCTGGCTGGCCATCGGCAATTGTGCGCAGTGGGCGAGATCGGCCTGGACTACTTCATCGAAACCCTCGACCGTGAGCGCCAGCAGGCATTGTTCGACGCACAGCTGCAACTGGCGGCGGACTTCAATCTTCCAGCACTGATCCATGTGCGGCGTAGCCATGCGGCGGTGATTGCCACGCTCAAACGGTTTCGCCTGAAACGGGCCGGCATCATCCACGCCTTTGCCGGCAGCCAGGAAGAAGCCCGGGAATACATCAAGCTGGGTTTCAAACTCGGCCTGGGGGGCGCCGCGACCTGGCCTCAAGCGCTGCGCATGCACCGAGTACTCGCCGAGCTACCGCTGGATTCTGTGGTGCTGGAAACCGACGCCCCGGACATGGCACCCGCCATGTTCCCCGGCCAACGCAACAGCCCCACGCATCTGCCCGCGATCTGCGCGGCACTGGCCGACATCATGGCGATCAGCCCCGAGCAATTGGCTGCCGCCAGTACGGCTAATGCCTGCGAGTTGTTCAACTGGTGAATCAGATCCTGTGATATCAGGCGACTGCTACACCCGGAATGCGCTGATCAACTGTTTCAACTCCACGACCTGGGCCGACAACGCCCGGCTGGCATCTTCGGTCTGATGCGCCCCCTCAGCGGTGCGCTCGCCAGCGCGATTGATCTCGACGATGTTCTGGTCGATGTCGTGGGCCACGGCGGTTTGTTGCTCCACTGCGGCGGCAATCTGCTGGTTCTGGTCAACGATCATGCCGACCGCTCCCAAGATGTTTTCCAGCGCCCGCTGGACCTTTTCCGACTGCCCGACCGTGCCATTGGCCATTTCATGGCTGGTGCCCATGGCTTTTACCGCCGCGCCGACACCGCCATGTAGCCTGGCGATCATCTGCTCGATTTCTTCGGTCGATTGCTGGGTTCGTTTGGCCAGGGTCCGGACTTCGTCGGCTACCACGGCGAAACCACGGCCCTGCTCACCGGCCCGTGCCGCCTCGATGGCGGCATTGAGCGCTAGCAGATTGGTCTGCTCGGCGATGCTCTTGATCACTTCGAGCACACGGCTGATGGACTGGCTGTCGCTGGCCAGTTGGTTGATCACCAGTACCGATTGATCGATCTCGCTGGCCAGCGCGGCAATGCTGCCTTGCTGCGACTCCACCAGGCCACGACCACTGATGGTCTCATCGTTGACGCTGTGGGCGCTGTTCACCGCCGCGGCGGCACTGCGCGCCACTTCCTGAGAAGTGGCCGACATCTGGTTCATCGCCGTTGCCACTTGTTCGATCTGCGTGCGCTGCCCGGCGACGGCCTGGTTGCTTTGCGCGGAAACGCTTTCCACCTGGCCGGCCTGACGCTCGACTTCGCTGACGGTCTGCCCCACCCGCTCGATCAGGTCATGGATCTTTTTCACCGTGCCGTTGAACACTTCGCCCAGCTCCCCCAGCTCATCGCGGCTGTGGGCGCTGAAGGTCACGGTCATGTCGCCGGCCGCCACCTTGTCCATCACCGCGCCCAGGCGCTTGAGCGTGGTGCGGGTCGAGGCATAGAAAGCGCCGTAGAGATAAAAGATCAACACAAAGACGACTGACAGCGCCACGGCCTGCAAGACCATGTGCGTGCGATTCTGCTCAAGTCGCTGCTGCAATTGCGGGCCGAGATACTTCAGGACCGCTTCGTTGAGTTGGTAGGTCTGGTCCATCAGGGCGCTGACCTGATCGTAAAAGCCCTGCCACGGCGCGTCGAGGGTATCAGCCATGACCACTTGTTCTTCGAACAGCTCGCTGGCTTTCTTCAAGGATGCCCGGCTGCTATCGGCCTGAGTAGCCAGGGTCTCACGCGCAGCGTTGCTGGAACCCAGGGCATCCTGCAACTTCAGGCCATACTCGGCCTGGAGCTTTTCAATCTGCGCCAGCAATTCATCGAAACGGGTACTCGAAGCCGAGTTGATGAATCCCTGCCCCAACGAATAAGACCCCATTGCCCGACCTTCGCCTAGGATCTGGGTGACCCTTGGCGTGACGAGGGTGACGAGCTCGCTCAATTGGCGCATGTCGCTCTGGTTGTCGCGACTGAGGCCGGACTGGTTGGTGATGAGCTGGCTGAAAATCTGCGCGCTACCCACCAGCTTGCCGATCAAGGCACTTTTGCTTTGCAGGGAGTTTTCCGTTTGCTGGGCCTTGAACGCGGCGATCATTTCATCGCGTTTGCCATCAAACACCGCAACCTGCTCCGGGTCGCTGGTCATCGCCGTCAGCCCTTGCAGGCGAGTCAGAATATTCTGCTCAAGGGCGCTGATTTTCGATTCAACATTGCCGGCCTTGCCGGATTGGCCGAGGCTGACATTGATCTGCACAAGGTTGTTCAGGGTTTCCAGATCGCGCCGCAACGTCAGGCTGCTGCCCAACAGGTCGAGACTTTGCAGTTCGATGCGCGTGCCCTGGAACTCGCGGTAGGAGTCACGCACCAGATAGAAGTTGGTCACCAGCATCGGCACCAGGAACAGTACGCTGATCAGGCTGAACTTCATACCGAAGCTCAGGCGGTTCATCAGTGCGACAGCGGGATAGAGCAAGCTCTTCACTGGATGTCTCCCTTCAGTTTCTTATTTTTTTTATTGGCAGGCGCAGACAGAAAGCAGATAGCCACTATTCGGCGCTATCTCTGTATAACTTAAATCGGCAGGAGGTTTTGTAACTAAAGGTTAACGACAGAAGTCCGCGAGCGACACGAAGCGAACTCAATGTGGCGAGGGGGCTTGCCCCTTCGCCACAATGGCTCAGACAGCTGGGCTAACGCAGGACCGTCCACAACGCAAACCCGGCATACCAAAGCACCGCCGCACGCAGCAGCAGCGCCCAGATGCGGTCCAGATTGTTGATACCTTCCGCGCCGGTCACCGGTGCCGGAATCTCACCGGCTACCAGCCCGACTTTCACGATCAATTGCGCGGCGCTGATGTTCCAGTTCAGCAGCTCATGCAGCATCACCCGACTGACCGCGACAAAATTGCCGACCAACGCCAAGCTCGCGGCCAGCAGACGCACCGGCAACCAGTCGAAGGCGTGACGCAGTTGCCCGGCGCGCTCGACCACTGCAGGGTTTTTCCCGTGCTCTTCGGCCAGCGCCAGCAACCGATAACTCAGCGCCGCAACCGGACCCAACAGGAAGTACCAGAAAATCACCGCGAAGAAGCTCTGGTAGGCTTCCCACAGCAAATGCCCTTCGACCTGCTCCAGCAACTGCTCGCCATTGTCTGCGCAGATATCCAGATCGCGCTGGGCGACATGGGCCGCCGCTTGCAGGTCCTCCCGACGCCAGGCGTCGCGGAACGGCCCGAGATCGCCCAGTAGATCACCGCGCCCCAGGCTGTAGATGACTACCAGTAAATGGATCGGCAACGCCAGCAAACCGTAGGCCACCGGCTCGATGACGACCAGCAGCAACCCCAGCAACGCCACCGGCAACAAGACCAGTATTGACAGCACCAGCCATGGTCGGTTTGAAAATCGCGGGCTGGCCTCAAGCTTGTTCAGCTCGTGTGTCCAGCCATTGTCACGCTGAACCCGATGGCGCAGGGCCGAGAACTTCTCGATCCACACCGCCAACAGCAACACCAGAAAACTCATCGTCCTTCCTCTTGTGCCAGGGCGGCACGATAGCGTGCCCAGTCGAACGCCGGCCCTGGATCGGTTTTGCGCCCCGGTGCAATGTCGCTGTGCCCGCAGATGCGCTCTGTGGTGATTGCCGTGAACGCCTGTTGCAACTGGCGCGTCAGGGCTGTCAACGCGCGGTATTGCGCGTCGGTGAACGGCAGATCATCCGTGCCTTCGAGCTCGATGCCCACGGAAAAATCGTTACAGGTGTCCCGCCCCTCGAAGCTCGAGACGCCCGCATGCCACGCACGTTCAAGGCACGAAACAAACTGGGTAACGGTACCGTCACGTTCGATCAGAAAGTGCGCCGACACCCGCAAGTCCACGATCCCTTCAAAATAGGGGTGTTCGGTGACATCCAGACGATTCTGGAAAAACTCCTGCACCTTGCCGGTGGCGAACTGCGCCGGCGGCAGGCTGATGTTGTGGATCACCAGCAGGGAAATTTCGCCTGTGGGGCGCGCATTGAAGTTGGGAGAGGGGCAGACACGCACACCCTGAATCCAACCACTCGCGGGGTCCAACTGCATACCGATTCCTTCAACGTCGACTGTATTGGCACAGTATGCCGCGATAATCCCCCAAGACGCGATCACTTGCCGCGTTTGAGGTTGTCGATCTCAAACAGGCGTATGTTCAGAATCGACGACCAACCCCGGTAACGTCAGCGATTCGACCAAATACAGGTGCCAGCGCAAACGTAACGCTCTGATGCCTTGGGTTGGTCGGTGCCATGGCCCTATAATCGAGCCACTTTGTTTGTGGAGTCCGTTATGCCGAATCTACGTCTCGCCGATCTGACCGCCGAAATCGAAGCCAACGTGCGCCGTGCGTTGCATGAAGACATCGGCAGCGGCGATATCACCGCGCAGTTGATCCCGGCCGAACGCCTGGCCAAAGCCACCATCATTACCCGCGACGCGGCCGTCATCAGCGGCACCGCCTGGGTCGATAACGTGTTTCGGCAACTGGACCCGCGGGTGGCGGTGCACTGGCAGGTTGCCGACGGTGAACGGGTGACGCCCAACCAGGTGCTGTTCCACCTCGAAGGCCCTGCGCGCTCACTGCTGACTGGCGAACGCAGCGCCCTGAACTTCCTGCAACTGCTCTCCGGCGTGGCGACCCGCGCGCAATACCTGGCAGACTTCGTGGCCGAGACTCAGGTCAAGCTGCTCGACACCCGCAAAACACTGCCGGGGCTGCGCCTGGCGCAAAAGTACGCCGTGACCTGCGGCGGTTGCCATAACCACCGCATCGGCCTGTATGACGCCTTCCTGATCAAGGAAAACCACATCGCCGCCAGCGGCGGCATCGCGCAGGCCATTGCCGCCGCGCACAAGATCGCTCCGGGCAAACCGGTCGAGATTGAAGTGGAAAGCCTGGATGAACTCAAGGAAGCGCTGGCGGCCGGTGCCGACATCATCATGCTCGACGAACTGAGCCTGGACGACATGCGTGAAGCTGTGCGCCTGAATGCCGGCAAGGCCAAGCTGGAGGCCAGCGGCGGGATCAACGAAAGTACGTTGCTGCCAATTGCACAGACCGGGGTGGATTACATTTCGATCGGTGCGATGACCAAGGATGTGAAGGCGGTCGATCTGTCGATGCGCCTGAGTCTCTGATCACACATATGTGAGTTGCCAAAACTGTAGGAACGAGCTTGCTCGCGATGTACCTGAGAGCGCCATGTTTAACCAGTAAACACGCGTTATCGTTAACGACCATCGCCAGCAAGCTCGTTCCTACATGAGTGTCAGACCACCAGATTGTTCATCTCGCAGTACTCTTCCCACTCGACGCCCAATACCTCGGCAGCTTCCTTGTGCAGTTTCAGCCGTTCGCTCTCGTATTCTTCCGGGGTTGATGTGTACTTGAGCGTCAGTTCCCACGGTTGCAAGCCCTGGGCTTCGGCTTCATCCTCGAACGCCCACTGGATCTGGTCTTTCTGATCATCGGCGGACAAGTCCTTGATCTCGTCCATCAACTCGGGGGCATCCAGCACATACTTCTTCAGCGCTTCTTCGTGTCGGGCTTCCTGGGTCATCTCTTTAACAGTCATGGCGTTCTCGCTGATCTGGGAATGGAAGATGGATCTGGATCTTCAAGGATCTCTCTGACACAAAAAACCGGATCAAGCCCGGTTTATCTGGCCTTCAGAACCATTCTGGATCATCTGAAAACTGCTGGGCGTTGCTCAGGCAGACTCCGAATATAGGACGTTTGGCTGAGGATTTACACGTCTCTTTACATCTCCCAACAAAAAGTTGTGCGCACGATGTTTTGATGGTGGCGGGAACATAAATTCAAACAGCGATCAGGACCGCGGACTCGAGAACCTCAAGCGCAACGTCGAGAACCTGAGCAGAAAGGTGAAATAAGCGAGGGGGATATGGTGCCCGAGACAGGAATCGAACCTGCGACCTTCGCGTTACGAGTGCGCTGCTCTACCGGCTGAGCTACACGGGCGATGGGCTAAACCTAGCACCGAGTTTCGGCAACGGCAACGTCGTCACTCAACTCTGTGATCTACAGACAAAAAAAATGCCCCACCGTTTTCACGGCGGGGCATTTTCTATAACGTTGAAGCGATCAGGCGTGAGGCGTGAGGCGTGATTAAACGCCCGAAGCTTTGGCTGCCGCCACGTCTTTGATGGACAGTTTGATACGGCCGCGGTTGTCCACGTCCAGTACCAGCACTTCCACTTCCTGGCCTTCTTTCAGGATGTCGGTCACTTTCTCAACGCGAGCATCGCTCAGCATGGAGATGTGAACCAGACCGTCCTTGCCCGGCAGGATGTTGACGAATGCGCCGAAGTCGACGATGCGCTCAACCTTGCCGACGTAGATCTTGCCGATCTCGGCTTCAGCGGTGATGCCCAGAACGCGCTGACGTGCTGCTTCAGCCGCTTCCTTGGTTTCGCCGAAGATCTTGATCGAACCGTCGTCTTCGATGTCGATCGAAGCCTTGGTTTCTTCGCAGATCGCACGAATGGTCGCGCCGCCTTTACCGATGACATCACGGATTTTGTCGGTGTCGATCTTCATCGCGATCATGGTCGGAGCGTTGGCCGACAGTTCGGTACGCGACTGGCCAATGATCTGGTTCATCTGACCGAGGATGTTCAGGCGCGCTTCCAGGGCTTGGCCCAGAGCGATTTCCATGATCTCTTCGGTGATGCCCTTGATCTTGATGTCCATCTGCAGCGCGGTGACGCCTTTGGCGGTACCGGCTACCTTGAAGTCCATGTCGCCCAGGTGGTCTTCGTCACCCAGGATGTCGGTCAGGACGGCGAATTTCTCGCCTTCTTTAACCAGACCCATGGCGATACCGGCAACCGGCGCCTTCATCGGCACACCAGCGTCCATCAGGGCCAGGGAAGCGCCGCAAACGGAAGCCATCGAGCTCGAACCGTTGGATTCGGTGATTTCCGATACAACACGGATGGTGTACGGGAACACGTCAGCGGCAGGCAGCATGGCCGAAACCGAACGACGGGCCAGACGGCCGTGACCGATTTCGCGACGACCAGCGCCACCCATGCGACCACACTCGCCTACCGAGAACGGAGGGAAGTTGTAGTGCAGCATGAACGGGTCTTTCTTCTCGCCTTCCAGGGTGTCCAGCAGTTGTGCGTCGCGGGCGGTGCCCAGAGTCGCGACTACCAGAGCCTGGGTTTCGCCACGGGTGAACAGAGCCGAACCGTGGGTTTTAGGCAGTACGCCGACTTCGATGTTCAACGGACGGACAGTCTTGGTGTCGCGACCGTCGATACGTGGCTTGCCGTTAACGATGTTTTCGCGAACGGTGCGGTATTCGATTTCGCCGAAAGCCGCTTTGACTTCGCTGGAAGATGGCTGGCCTTCTTCACCGGACAGCTTGGCAACGACCTGGTCCTTCAACTCGCCCAGGCGAGCGTAACGGTCGGCCTTGACGGTGATGGTGTAGGCCTGGGAGATCGCTTCGCCGAACTCGGCACGGATAGCGCCCAGCAGCTCGGTGGCTTCTGGCGCAGGCGCCCAGGTCCAGGTTGGCTTGGCAGCTTCAGCGGCCAGTTCTTTAACGGCGTTGATCACAACCTGGAACTCGTCGTGAGCAAACAGTACCGCGCCCAGCATCTGGTCTTCGGTCAGCTCTTTGGCTTCCGATTCAACCATCAGCACAGCGTCCGAAGTACCGGCAACGACCATATCCAGGCTCGAAGCAGCCTGTTGCTCGTAAGTCGGGTTCAGCAGGTAGCCGGTGCTTTCGTGGAACGCAACACGGGCAGCACCGATCGGGCCATCGAAAGGAATGCCGGAGATCGCCAGCGCAGCCGAGGTACCGATCATCGCAGCGATGTCCGGATCGGTCTTCTTGCTGGTGGAAACGACGGTGCAGACAACCTGCACTTCGTTCATGAAGCCTTCCGGGAACAGCGGACGGATCGGACGGTCGATCAGTCGGGAAGTCAGGGTTTCTTTCTCGGAAGGACGGCCTTCGCGCTTGAAGAAACCGCCAGGGATCTTACCGGCAGCGTAAGTCTTTTCCTGGTAGTGAACAGACAGAGGGAAGAAGCCCTTGCCTGGATCGGCTTGTTTTGCACCGACTACGGTCACCAATACGCTGACGTCGTCGTCAACGGTGACCAATACTGCGCCGGAGGCCTGACGGGCGATACGGCCAGTCTCGAGGGTAACGGTCGACTGACCGAACTGGAATTTTTTGATTACCGGGTTCACGGTGTCCTACCTTCTTTGTGGCTCTTGGGGGAACTGGTTTCTTGCGAAATTCTTGGGCAATGCCGGGAATCGGCCCGACTGGTTTGTCCAGGTGTTACTCAGGCAAAGCAGGTATCCAGATAAAACTTGAGGCTGGGAGCCTGCCATGCACCGGCGGGAAACCCGCTGGTGCATGACAGACAACCAACCTCTAGCGCAATCGCTTATTAGCGACGCAGACCCAGGCGACCGATCAGAGTCTGATAGCGACCCAGATCCTTGCCTTTCAGGTAGTCCAGCAGCTTACGACGCTGGTTAACCATGCGGATCAGACCACGACGGGAGTGGTGGTCTTTACCGTTGGCCTTGAAGTGACCTTGCAGTTTGTTGATGTTTGCGGTCAGCAGTGCAACTTGCACTTCTGGCGAACCGGTGTCACCAACAGCTTGCTGGTAGTCAGCTACGATTTGAGCTTTTTCTTGAACGTCGAGAGCCATGAGGCAATCCTTTTATCAGGAAACTGTTTCAGAAAAACAGTTTCAACAGGCCAGGGACAAATCCCTGTATCTAAAAATGAGTAGTGACCGTGCCTGTTGACAGCCACCCTCGTCCGGTCATTCTGACCGAATCAGTCGACGCGGCGCGATGCGCCCGTCTTCGCTCACTTCACCGATACCGATGAAGCGACCATTGTGATCCTGTACCCGCACCATGCCGAACTTCGGAGCATCCGGGGCACGTACCGGCTGGCCGTTGAGCCAGTAGAACGCACTCGCTTCCGAGAACTGCAACAGTGGCCAATCCAGCAGGCCGCTGTCCGATGGCATCAGGAAACGATCGACCGCTTCGTTGCCGCCTTCGGCATGTACCGCTTCCAGCTCTTCGAGGGTAACCGTCTGCGCCAGGGTGAATGGCCCGGCCTGGGTACGTCGCAGTTCTGCAACGTAAGCGCCACAACCGAGCTGCTCACCGATATCCTCCACCAGGGTACGGATATAGGTGCCTTTGCTGCAATCCACCGCCAGCCGCGCAGTATCTCCTTCGAAGGCCAGCAATTCCAAGCGCGTAATAGTAACAGAACGCGGTTCGCGCTCCACTACTTCACCTGCACGAGCCAGCTTGTACAGCGGCTGGCCGTCACGCTTGAGCGCCGAGTACATCGGCGGTATCTGACTGATTTGCCCACGAAATTTCGGCAGTACAGCCTCGATATCGGGGCGACCAACGGTCACCGGGCGCTCCTGCAAAACTTCACCTTCGGCATCCGCCGTGGTGGTGGTCTTGCCCAGTTGCGCCAGGGTTTCATAACCCTTGTCGGAATCGAGCAGGTATTGCGAGAACTTGGTCGCCTCGCCGAAGCACAGCGGCAACACACCGGTGGCCAAGGGATCGAGACTGCCGGTATGACCTGCCTTTTCGGCGTTCAGCAACCAGCGAACCTTCTGCAAGGCCGCGTTGGAGGTAAACCCCAGCGGTTTGTCGAGAAGGATAATACCGCTGATGTTACGACGGATACGTTTGACCTGAGCCACCGATTACTCCTTGGTGTCTTCGGCTTCTGCCGCAACCGGATGCTGATTGTCTTCAGCCACTGCGCGCTCGATCAATGCCGACAAATGCGCACCACGCACGACGCTTTCATCGTAGTGGAAGTGCAGCTGTGGAACGCTGCGCAGCTTCATCTCGCGAGCCAACTGCATGCGCAGGAAACCGGCGGCGGAGTTGAGCACCTTGATGCTTTGTGCAATTTCTTCGGCGCTGTCCTGCCCCATCACGGTGATGAAGATCTTGGCGTGACCGACGTCACGGCTGACTTCCACTGCGGTAATGGTGACCAGGCCGACGCGCGGGTCTTTGACTTCACGACGGATCAGTTGTGCCAGCTCACGCTGCATCTGATCGCCGATGCGTTGGGTACGGCTATATTCTTTTGCCATGTCTTGTTACCTGTTACTGCCCCACGGTGAAACCCGTGAGGTCTGAAAGCGGCAAACGCCCGGCCTGACAAAAGCCAGACCGGGCGTTGCGTTTAGAGTCCTGGTGACGAATTGCGCATTTTCATGCGACGCCCCGTCACGGCTCCTGAAGTGCGCGAGTTAGAGGCTGCGAGCAACCTGCACCTTCTCGAAGACTTCGATCTTGTCACCGACTTTAACGTCGTTGTAGCTCTTCACGCCGATACCGCATTCCATGCCGGCACGTACTTCGGAAGCGTCATCCTTGAAGCGGCGCAGGGATTCCAGCTCGCCTTCGAAGATAACGATGTCTTCACGCAGTACACGGATTGGACGGTTACGGTGAACAACACCTTCGATAACCATGCAACCGGCGATCGCGCCAAACTTCGGCGAACGGAACACGTCACGCACTTCGGCAATACCCAGGATGTTCTCGCGAACATCGCTGCCGAGCATACCGGTCAGGGCTTTCTTGACGTCTTCGATGATGTCGTAGATCACGTTGTAGTAACGCATATCCAGACCTTCCTGCTCGACGATCTTGCGCGCGCCGGCATCGGCACGCACGTTGAAGCCGAACAGTACAGCGTTGGAGGCCAGTGCCAGGTTGGCATCGGATTCGGTGATACCACCGACGCCGCCACCGACCACGCGCACTTGCACTTCGTCGTTACCCAGGCCGTTCAAGGCACCGTTCAACGCTTCCAGCGAACCACGGACGTCGGATTTGAGGACGATGTTGAGCGTCTTCTTCTCTTCCTGGCCCATGTTTTCGAAGATGTTTTCCAGCTTGCCGGCGTGAGCACGAGCCAGTTTGACTTCGCGGAACTTGCCTTGACGGAACAAAGCCACTTCACGTGCTTTCTTCTCGTCGGCAACCACGCTCATCTCGTCGCCAGCGTCCGGGGTACCGTCCAGGCCGAGAATCTCGACAGGGATAGCCGGACCTGCTTCCTTGATTGGCTTGCCGTTCTCGTCGAGCATGGCACGTACACGGCCATAGTTCGAACCGACCAGGACCATGTCGCCTTGGCGCAGGGTACCGTCTTGAACCAGAACGGTAGCCACCGGGCCACGGCCCTTGTCCAGACGCGATTCAACCACGACGCCACGACCAGGAGCCGACGGAGTTGCAGTCAGTTCCAGGACTTCGGCTTGCAGCAATACGGCTTCGAGCAGTTCGTCGACGCCAGTACCCATCTTCGCCGAGACTGGTACGAACGGAGTGTCACCACCCCACTCTTCCGACGTCACGCCGTGAACCGACAGTTCGCTACGGATGCGATCGAGGTCAGCACCTGGCTTGTCGATCTTGTTCACTGCAACAACCAGTGGCACACCAGCCGCTACCGCGTGCTGGACAGCTTCAATGGTCTGCGGCATCACGCCGTCGTCCGCTGCAACCACCAGGATCACGATGTCGGTCGCCTTGGCACCACGGGCACGCATTGCGGTAAACGCGGCGTGACCAGGGGTGTCGAGGAACGTCACCATGCCACGGTCGGTTTCAACGTGGTATGCGCCGATGTGCTGGGTGATACCACCGGCTTCGCCAGCAGCAACCTTGGCACGACGGATGTAGTCGAGCAGGGAAGTCTTACCGTGGTCAACGTGGCCCATTACGGTCACGACTGGTGCACGGGAAACGGCCTCGCCTTCAAACTTCAGGGACTCGGCCAAGGAATCTTCCAGGGCGGTGTCGCTGACCAGGGTCACTTTGTGGCCCAGCTCCTCGGCAACCAACTGGGCAGTTTCCTGATCCAGTACCTGGTTGATGGTGGCTGGAGTACCCAGTTTGAACATGAACTTGATGATTTCAGCAGCCTTCACCGACATCTGTTGGGCGAGATCGCCAACAGTGATGGTTTCGCCGATCTTCACTTCACGCACGACAGGGCCGGTTGGGCTCTGGAAACCGTGGGCGTTGCGCTTCTTCAGCTTGGCCTTGCCGCGACCACCACGACGGAAGCCATCGCTTTCTTCGTCGGTAGTACGTGGGGCAACACGTGGAGCCGGAGCCTTTTCCTTGACCGAAGCACGATGCGGAGCGTTTTTGCGCTCGCCATCGCCGCTACCGCGACGATTGTTGTCGTCGGCACGTGGCTTGTCCGGACGGCGCTGTTCGTCGCGCTTGCGGGTATCGGCCGCAGGAGCTGGAGCAGCCGCCACAACCGGTGCGCTTTCGCGAACTGGCTCGGCCACCGCAGCAGGTGCTGCAACAGGTTCGGCTTGAGCGGTCGGCGCAGCAGCAGGCTGGCGACGCGCTTCTTCTTCGGCGCGACGCTTGGCTTCTTCTTCAGCCTTCTGACGAGCAGCATTTTCTACTGCGCGACGTTCATCCAGTTCACGCTTGCGCTCGGCTTCGATTTCTTCCGGGCTGCGCTGTACGAAGACTTTCTTCTTGCGTACTTCAACGCTGATGCTCTTGCTGCCAGCAACACGCAGGGTGCTGGTGGTTTTACGCTGCAGCGTAATCTTGCGTGGTTCTTCCACTTTCGCCTTGTGGCTGCTTTTCAAGTGAGTCAGCAACGATTGCTTCTCACTGTCAGTCACACTTTCTTCGGCGGCGGTGTGCGGCAGACCTGCCTCACGCATCTGCTGCAACAGGCGCTCTACCGGTGTTTTGACCTCATCGGCCAGTTGTTTCACCGTGACTTGCGTCATGCACTTCTCTCCTCAGGCCGCGCCTAATTACTCGAACCAGTGGGCTCGGGCGGCCATGATCAACTTGCCGGCACGATCATCGTCAATGCCGTCGATGTCGAGCAGGTCGTCAATAGACTGCTCGGCCAGGTCTTCGCGGGTAATTACGCCGCGCACCGCCAGTTCCATCGCCAAATCCTTGTCCATACCCTCAAGCGAGAGCAGGTCTTCGGCCGGATGGGCGTCTGCCAGCTTTTCCTCAGTAGCGATGGCTTTGGTCAACAAGCGATCCTTGGCACGAGCGCGAAGCTCGTTGACGATTTCCTCGTCAAAGCCGTCGATGTTGAGCATTTCTTCCAACGGTACGTAGGCAATCTCTTCCAGGCTGGTGAAGCCTTCATCAACCAGCACCTGAGCCAGTTCTTCGTCGACTTCCAGCTCGTCGATGAAGTTGCGCAGGATGTCGCCGGTTTCTGCTTGCTGTTTAGCCTGGATGTCCGATTCGGTCATCACGTTCAGGGTCCAGCCAGTCAACTGGCTGGCCAGACGCACGTTCTGACCACCGCGACCGATGGCCTGAGCCAGATTGTCTGCGCCAACGGCGATGTCCATTGCGTGGGCATCTTCGTCAACGATAATTGCCGCAACCTCTGCCGGGGACATGGCGTTGATCACGAACTGAGCTGGGTTGTCGTCCCACAGGACGATGTCAACACGCTCACCGCCCAACTCACCCGACACTGCCTGGACGCGCGAACCGCGCATACCGATGCAAGCGCCCTGCGGGTCGATGCGTTTGTCCTTGGAGCGAACGGCGATCTTGGCGCGCGAACCCGGATCACGGGACGCAGCCATCACTTCGATCAGGCCTTCGGCAATTTCCGGCACTTCGATGCGGAACAACTCGATCAGCATTTCCGGCGCGGTACGCGACAGGATCAACTGCGGGCCGCGGTTCTCGGTGCGGATTTCCTTGAGCAGCGCACGCAGACGCACGCCAACCCGGAAAGTTTCGCGAGAAATGATGTCTTCACGGGCCAGCAACGCTTCAGCGTTGTTGCCCAGATCAACGATCACGTTGTCGCGGGTAACTTTTTTCACGGTGCCGGAGATGATTTCACCCAGGCGCTCGCGGTAAGCGTCAACAACCTGAGCGCGCTCGGCTTCGCGAACTTTCTGCACAATCACTTGCTTGGCAGTCTGTGCGGCGATGCGGCCGAACTCGATGGACTCGATCTTCTCTTCTACGACGTCACCGACCTTGGCGCCAGGATGCGTTTCAGCAACCTTGCTCGGCCAGGTTTCGATGGCCGGATCGTCCAGGTCTGCTTCTTCGACGACCGTCCAGCGACGGAATGTCTCGTATGCACCCGTGTGGCGGTTGATTTCCACACGTAGATCAACTTCGTCTTCAAAACGCTTTTTGGTAGCAGTGGCCAAGGCCAGCTCCAGCGCTTCAAAAATCACGTTTGCCGGTACGCCCTTTTCATTGGATACCGACTCAACAACCAGCAGTACTTCTTTGCTCATCGTACGCCTCGCCTTTCGCAAGCCATTGGATCCGCGGGATCCGCAGTATCTGGCACGCCTCAGTCAAAACTGGGAATAATGTTGGCCTTGTCGATCATATCGATCGGCAACAGGAACTCATGGTCTTCTACCTGCACCACGACATCCTGCTCTTCTACGCCGCGCAGAAGGCCCTGAAAGTTGCGTCGACCTTCAAAAGGCGAGCGCAGCTTGATCTTCACTTGTTCACCGGCAAATTTTGCAAACTGCTCAAGAGTGAACAGAGGGCGTTCCATGCCAGGCGAGGAAACTTCAAGGGTGTACTCAACGGAGATTGGATCTTCAACATCCAGCACACCGCTGATCTGACGGCTGACGATGGCGCAATCGTCCACCAGAACGCCGCCTTCTTTATCGATATAAACGCGCAACATCGAGTGACGACCCTGAGCCGAAAACTCGATACCCCAGCATTCATAGCCTAGGGCCACGACCACCGGGGCCAGCAAGGCCTGCAACTCTTCTAGCTTGCTCGACACCTGAACCCCCTAGTGCATGTATGTGCATGCTATGCAAAATAAAAAAATGGGCGAAACGCCCATCCTTGAAACGCCGTCGAACAGCGGCGTTGAAAGTGTCCAGCTAACAAAAAGCCCCTTAAAAGGGGCTCCTTAAACTGGTTGCGGGGGCCGGATTTGAACCGACGACCTTCGGGTTATGAGCCCGACGAGCTACCAGACTGCTCCACCCCGCGACAAAGCTGGGGCGGAAGTATACGACCGATCCCCTACAGGGTCAATGTAACCTTCCACCTGCAAGAAAGCCCGCAACAGCGGGCTCTCCTGACTAATTGGTACCGAGAAGGGGACTCGAACCCCTACACCCTATGGGCACAACCACCTCAAGGTTGCGTGTCTACCAATTCCACCACCTCGGCAATACTACGTTTGAAACCCTTCTTACTTCTGCTCTTGAGCTGGAGGCACGTCAGTCGCTGGAGTAGCCGACTTTTGCTCTTGAAGCACCGGGACATCATCAGAAGCCGGTTGTTGCTTTGGAACTTCCAGTACCGCTGGATTTGGGAGACCTACTTGAGTCAGCTGGTGAGCCTTCTCTTTAGCAAAGTAACCTAACCCCAAGCTGGTTATGAAAAAACCTGCGGCAAGTATAGCAGTAAACTTACTAAGAAAGGTAGAGGAACCTTGGCTTCCGAACACAGTATTTGAAGCACCTGCTCCGAAAGACGCACCAGCATCCGCACCTTTACCCTGCTGCAGCAAAACCAGAGCTACTACGCCCAATGCACCCAGCAGATGAAAAACGACTACGACTGTTTCCAGCATTTTTTCAGTTTCCCGCGGCGCGACAGATCGCACCGAACTCATCTGCATTCAGGGAAGCCCCACCAATGAGGCCCCCATCGATATCCGGCATGCCGAACAGTTCGACCGCATTGGCCGCCTTCACGCTGCCGCCGTATAGAAGCCGCACACCTTGCGCGACCTCAGAATTCTCTACCGCCAACTGGGCACGGATGGCTGCATGCACATCCTGCGCCTGCTGCGGCGTCGCAGTTAGCCCGGTACCAATGGCCCAGACCGGCTCGTAAGCGATCACTGCCTTGGCAAAGGCACCGACACCCAGCTCCTCAATGATACTGCCCAGCTGACGCGAGACAACCTCAAGAGTCTTTCCGGCTTCGCGCTGCTCAAGGGTTTCCCCTATGCACAACACCGGAATCAAGCCACATGCCTGTGCCGCTGCGAACTTGCGGATCAGCATTCCGTCCTGCTCGCCCATGATCTGGCGGCGCTCGGAGTGCCCGACAAGCACCAGGGAACAACCTGCATCCACCAACTGACTCGGTGCAACTTCACCAGTCAACGCACCTTGTCCGGATTCCACCGCAGAATTCTGCGCGCCGACCGAAATCGACTTACCTTCCAGACCATCAACCACTTGGCTGATATGCAACAAAGGCGGGAATACCGCGACATCAACACTGCTCGGCAAGGCCAAGTCACGTAGGCCGTTGATCAGCTCAGCGACGCTGGCGCGGGTACCGTGCATCTTCCAGTTACCAGCTACCATAGGGCGACGCATGCTGTACCTCGTCGGTCAAAGTGGGCGCAGATGTTACCCAACACAATCATGGCTGGCAAGCCGAATTCAGGCAGAAACTTCAGTAACCAGTTTTGCCAGCTCTTCGGCATAGCCACGAACCTGTGCTTCGTCTTCGCCCTCGACCATCACACGCACCAGCGGCTCGGTCCCAGACTTGCGCAACAGCACACGCCCGCGACCTGCCATGGCCTTGGTCACACGCTCGCTGGCTTCCTTGACCGACGGATGATCGAGAGGGCTTGCGCCGCCGCCGAAACGCACATTGATCAGCACCTGAGGACACTTGCGCAGCGCCTGCCGCGATTGCGCCAGACCTTCGTCACGCCTGCCCAGCGCCATCAACACCTGGAGCGCCGCAATAATTGCATCGCCCGTGGTGGTGTGGCTGAAGCACACGATGTGCCCGGAGTTTTCACCACCCACGATCCAGTTGCGCTCCAGCAGCTCGGCAATGACATAGCGGTCACCGACGTTGGCGCGCACCAATGGAATGCCCAGATCCGCCAAGGCCAACTCCAGCCCCAGGTTACTCATCAGGGTTCCGACCACGCCGCCCTGCAGCTTGTCGCGTTCATGCAGGTCACGGGCAATGATGAACAGCAATTCGTCGCCGTCCACCACCGCTCCCGTGTGATCAACCATCTGAACACGATCACCGTCACCATCGAAGGCAATGCCCAGATCAGCCTTCTCGGCCACGACGGCAGCCTGCAGCGACCCCATATGGGTCGAACCGCAATTGTCGTTGATGTTCAATCCATTCGGCTGCGCCGACAATACGACGACTTCAGCACCCAACTCGCGGAACACGCTCGGCGCCACTTTGTAAGTCGCACCGTGAGCGCAATCGATCACGATTTTCAGGCCGGTGAAGCTGGTACCGGTCGGCACGCTGCTCTTGCAGAATTCGATATAGCGCCCTGACGCGTCGTTGATTCGAGACACCTTGCCGATCTTGCTCGACTCCACCACAGTCATTGGCGTATCGAGCAACTCTTCGATCATCAGTTCGACTTCATCCGGCAGCTTGGTGCCCTTGCCGGAGAAGAACTTGATGCCATTGTCATCATGCGGATTATGTGACGCACTGATGACGATGCCTGCCTCGGCATGGAAAGTGCGCGTCAGGTAGGCGATTGCCGGAGTCGGCATCGGCCCCAGCAGCATCACATCGGCACCTGCCGACGTCAGCCCCGCTTCAAGCGCCGACTCAAACATGTAGCCGGAGATTCGGGTGTCCTTGCCTACCAATACCTTGCAGGCGCCCATCTTGCGAAAAGCCATGCCTGCAGCCCAGCCGAGCTTGAGCATGAAATCAGGAGTAATCGGGTACTCACCGACGCGCCCACGAATACCATCGGTGCCAAAATATTTTTTGCTCATAAGTGCTCCTTCATTCTTATTCGGCTGATTCCACTGCTGTGATCATCCGCACCACATCCACTGTTTCGGCTACATCATGGACGCGCAATATACGCGCACCTTTCGCCAAAGCCAGCGCCGCGAGCGCCAAACCACCATACAGCCGGTCTCCCACCGGACGATTCAATGCCTGACCAATCATGCTCTTACGCGAAACCCCGACCAACAGGGGCCGCCCCAAGACATGCAGGGCTTCCATATGCTTGAACAAACTCAGATTGTGCTGCAAGGTTTTGGCGAAGCCAAAGCCAGGATCAAGAATGATCCGCTCAGCGGGAATACCCGCCAATGAACACTGATGCATGCGCTCGGCGAGAAACTCGCCGACCTCCCGGGTGACATCCTGATACTGCGGATTGTCCTGCATATCGCCCGGTTCGCCCAGCATGTGCATCAGACAAACCGGCAACCCGGTGACAGCAGCAGCATCCAGGGCACCATCGCGTCGCAACGAACGCACATCGTTGATCAGGCCCGCACCCAGGCGTGCGACTTCTCGCATGACGGCAGGCGTTGAGGTGTCGACCGAGATGATCACATCCAGCTCGCGGTTGATGCGCTCGACGATGGGGGCTACGCGCTCCAGTTCTTCGAGTGGCGACACAACCCTGGCACCAGGGCGAGTGGACTCTCCACCGACGTCGATCAGCGTCGCGCCGGCCGCCACCATGGCTTCGGCGTGGCGCAAGGCAGCGTCGAGCTGGCTGTATTGGCCACCATCGGAGAAAGAATCAGGGGTGACATTGAGAATACCCATGACATGCGTCTGGGCCAAATCAAGAACCCGATTGCCGCAAGGCAACCGGGTCGAGGACTGAACAGAAGTCATTTAGAACCTTATACGTCAGCAGCAGGACCGCCGATCGGTGTTTCCGGACGCCCATCCTGCACCACCGGAGGGGTGCCGGAAGTACCCGTACCACCCGACCAGTCGCGCGGCTCGCGAGGCGTACGACCCGCCATGATGTCGTCGATCTGCTCGGCATCAATCGTTTCATACTTCATCAAGGCATCGGCCATCGCATCGAGCTTGTCACGGTTGTCCGTGAGAATCTGCTTCGCCGTGCCATAGCACTGATCGATGATGCTGCGCACTTCGGAATCGATCAGCTTGGCTGTCTCACCAGAGAAACTTGCACTCTGACCGCCACCGCCGCGACCAAGGAAAACTTCACCCTCTTCTTCGGCGTACATCAACGGGCCGAGTTTTTCCGAAAGACCCCACTTGGTCACCATGTTCCGCGCAATCTGGCTGGCGCGCATGATGTCGTTGGAGGCTCCGGTGGTCACGCCATCGAAGCCCAGGGTCATTTCTTCAGCGATACGACCGCCGTACAGCGAGCAGATCTGACTGATCAACGCACGCTTGGACAGGCTGTAACGATCTTCTTCCGGCAGGAACATGGTCACACCCAGCGCGCGACCGCGCGGGATGATCGACACCTTGTACACCGGATCATGCTCAGGCACGACGCGACCTACAATGGCGTGACCCGCTTCGTGATAAGCCGTGTTCTGCTTTTCTTTCTCGGACATGACCATGGATTTGCGCTCGGCGCCCATCATGATCTTGTCTTTCGCCAGTTCGAATTCTTTCATCTCGACGATGCGCTTGCCGGCACGGGCAGCGAACAATGATGCCTCGTTCACCAGGTTCGCCAGGTCAGCACCGGAGAAGCCTGGAGTACCACGAGCGATCACGGCCGGGGCAACGTCGTCACCCATCGGCACTTTGCGCATGTGAACCTTGAGAATCTGTTCGCGACCACGGATGTCCGGTAGACCAACTACAACCTGACGGTCGAAACGGCCCGGACGCAGCAGCGCAGGGTCCAGAACATCGGGACGGTTGGTCGCGGCAATCACGATGATGCCGTCATTCATCTCAAAGCCGTCCATCTCAACCAACAATTGGTTGAGCGTCTGCTCGCGCTCGTCGTGACCACCACCCATGCCAGCACCACGATGGCGACCGACCGCATCGATTTCGTCGATGAAGATGATGCATGGAGCGTGTTTCTTGGCCTGCTCGAACATGTCGCGAACACGGCTGGCACCCACGCCGACGAACATTTCGACGAAGTCGGAGCCGGAAATAGTGAAGAACGGTACTTTGGCTTCGCCGGCAATAGCCTTGGCGATCAAGGTCTTACCGGTACCCGGAGGACCCACCATCAGCACACCGCGAGGAATGCGGCCACCGAGGCGCTGGAATTTGCCCGGATCGCGCAGGAACTCGACCAGTTCACCGACTTCTTCCTTGGCTTCGTCGCAACCGGCAACGTCAGCCAGGGTTGTCTTCACCTGATCTTCGGAGAGCAGGCGCGCCTTGCTTTTGCCGAAGCTCATCGGCCCGCCCTTGCCACCGGCACCGCCCTGCATCTGCCGCATGAAGAACATGAACACGGCGATGATCACGAGAATCGGGAAGCTGGCAACCAGAAGCTGGGTCCAGATGCTTTGCTGTTCAGGCTGCTTGCCTTCGACCACGACGTGGTTATCCACCAGGTCGCCGATCAGGCCGTTGTCCTGGATCGCCGGGCGAATGGTCTTGAAGCTGTCGCCATCGTTGCGCTTGCCGGTAATCACGTAGCCATCAACCGCTACGCGCTCGACCTTGCCATCCTTGACCTGCTGGATGAAGTCGGAATAGTTGAGGGTCTGCGGCTCGTTAGGGCTGGAGAAGTTGTTCATCACCGTCACCAGGACAGCCGCGATGATCAACCACAGGATCAGATTCTTTGCCATATCGTTCAATTAACTACCCTCTGAAGCAAGCTCCGCTACTGGCGCGCGCTTCGCATGATATTCACCGGCCTAACTTACTACATTACCTACAACTTGGCAGGCGCCGTCTGTAACCCTTTGTGAAACACTTCCTACACAATATTCGCTAATTCTGACAAGGCGTAATACAAAAATCCTATCGCCTTGATCGAAAATTCACTCAACTCTCACTGCGTCCGCGGAAACCACGGCCCAGCAGGTACTGCTCGCGAGAACGGTCGCGCGACGAAGTCGGCTTGCGCATCTGCACCTTTTCGAACTGCTGGCGAACGCTCTTGTGGAACTCGTCGAAACCTTCGCCCTGGAAGATCTTGATCAAAAAATCACCACCGGGCTTGAGCACCCTAGTCGAGAGATCCAGTGCCAGCTCGCACAGGAACATCGCTCGCGGCATGTCCACGGCCGGTAGTCCACTCATATTGGGGGCCATATCGGAAATCACAAGGTCTACTTCCTTATTTCCGACGGCATCGAGGATCTGGGCCAGCACGGCATCCTCGGTAAAGTCGCCCTGAATGAAGGTCACGTCCGGGATGCTGTCCATTTCCAGAATGTCAGAAGCGATCAATGTCCCCTGCCCACCAATCAGACGACTGGTCACCTGAGACCAGCCACCAGGGGCCGCCCCAAGGTCGATTACGCTCATGCCCGGGCGGATCAGACGGTCCTTTTCCTGGATCTCCAGCAGTTTGTAGCTGGCGCGGGAACGATACCCGTCTTTTTGTGCCATTTTGACGAATGGGTCGTTGAAATGTTCTTTCAGCCAGTTAAGGCTTGTCTTGGAACGGGCCACGGGCCACCTCGAAAATAAAACGGGTCGTGATTAACTGGGCGGTCCCGGACTCGCTCGGGTAAACTGGCCGCCGCTTTTTACAAGATCAGACGCAGGGGTCAGATTATGCCGCTCACTCAAGAGCAGAAGAAACAGTACAAATCCATTGGCCACCATCTGAAACCGGTTCTGATTGTGGCAGACAATGGTTTGACTGAAGGTGTGTTAGCCGAACTCGAACGCGCTTTGGCGGATCACGAGCTGATCAAGATCAAGCTCAACATCCTCGATCGCGAATCGCGCCTGGCGTCCATTGCAGAGCTCTGCAAGGTCGGCAAAGCGGATCTGGTCCAGGTCATCGGCAAGATGGCACTGATCTACCGCAAGAACTTCAGCGTCAACAAGCAGCTGTCGAACGTCCATCGCTTCAAGTGATGACAAGGGTCAAGGGTGTGCTTCGCGCACCCTGCCACTCCATCCCGGCATCGGCTGCAACACCAGCACCAGCCCGGTAAAACCCAGAACAAGATAGCTGAACGCCTGCCAACGCACGGCATCCGGCCAGCCGAAACGCACCGCGAAGTACATCGCGCACGCATACAGCGCCATCAACAGTAGTTGCCCGCGAATATCCCGCCATAGACTGACAAGGCCCTCGGCCTCAACCAGCACCAAAACCTGCAATATCACACATGCCGTAGCGAATCCCACTACCAGTGTATTGAGCATGCCTGCGATTTCATCGATCAGCAGCGGTGCCAGGCCAATTCGTCCCAGCACCGGCAAAAGACCGACGTGCAACAACCACAAGCCGCCGACCCACAACATCTGGGTCAGCTGCCAAAGCATGACGCCCGCACGAAACGGGCGCCGGCCTTCAGACGTGGCGAACTTCGACAATCTCGTACTCGATAACGCCGCCAGGCGTCTTGACTGCAACCACATCACCCTCTTCCTTGGCAATCAAGGCGCGGGCAATCGGCGAGCCGACAGAGATCTTGCCGAGCTTGATGTCAGCCTCATCCTCACCAACGATCTGGTAAGTCACGCTTTCATCGGTTTCGACGTTGGCGATTTCGACGGTTGTGCCGAAAATCACCTTGCCGGTGTGAGGAATGGTCGTTACATCGATGATCACCGCGTTCTGCATGCGACCCTCGATATCACGGATCCGCGCCTCGACCATACCTTGCTGCTCACGGGCAGCGTGGTATTCGGCGTTTTCCTTCAAGTCACCCAACTCGCGGGCCGTACCGATGTCCTGGCTAAGCTTCGGACGAACGACCTTGGTCAGGTGAATGTGCTCTTCTTCCAGGGCGCGAGCGCCCTGAACGGTCATTGGGTACTTCGTTATGCTCATGCCTTCAATCCTGCGTGTAGATCCTGCAAGCGGCGCACGGTCTTCTCGGGACCGAACTTCAGCGCTTCACAGATAGCTTCGCCAGCAGCAATGGTAGTGGTGCAGTAAATCTTGTGCTGCAGGGCATTACGACGAATGGAGTACGAATCTGCGATCGACTGACGACCTTCAGTGGTGTTGATGATCAGCGTGACTTCGTCATTCTTGATCATGTCGACCACGTGCGGACGACCTTCGGTCACCTTGTTCACACGGCGCACTTTCAGGCCTGCAGCCTCGATCAGCTTGGCAGTACCGGCAGTGGCAACCACTTCGAAGCCCAAGTTGATCAGATCACGGGCCACGCCCGCAACCAGCGGCTTGTCGTCGTCACGTACGCTGATGAACGCAGTACCGCCGGTCGGCAACACTTCGCTGGCACCCATCTGGGCCTTGGCGAACGCTTCACCGAAGGTGTCGCCCACGCCCATCACTTCACCAGTGGACTTCATCTCCGGGCCGAGGATCGGGTCAACGCCAGGGAATTTGGCGAACGGGAACACCGCCTCTTTCACGCTGTAGAAGTTCGGGATGATTTCCTTGGTGAAACCCAGCTCTTTCAGAGTTTTGCCGGCCATCACGCGTGCCGCGATCATCGCCAGGGAAACACCGATGCACTTGGACACGAACGGTACGGTACGGGAGGCGCGCGGGTTGACTTCAATGACGTAGATGTCTTCGCCTTGCAGCGCCAACTGTACGTTCATCAGGCCGACCACACCCAGCTCCAGGGCCATTTTCTTGACCTGTTCGCGCATTTCGTCCTGGATGTGCGCCGGCAGCGAGTACGGCGGCAGCGAGCACGCAGAGTCACCGGAGTGAACGCCAGCCTGCTCGATGTGCTGCATGATCGCGCCGATTACCACGTCCTTGCCATCGCAGACCGCATCAACGTCCATTTCGATGGCGCAATTGAGGAAGTGGTCCAGCAGCACCGGGCTGTCATTGGACACTTGAACCGCTTCGCGCAGGTAGCGCTTGAGTTCTTCTTCTTCGTAGACGATTTCCATCGCACGACCGCCCAGTACATAGGACGGACGCACCACCAGCGGATAACCGATCTTGGCGGCGGCTCGAATCGCTTCGTCTTCGCTGCGCACGGTGGCGTTTGGCGGCTGACGCAGGTTCAGGCGCTGGACCATCTGCTGGAAGCGCTCACGGTCTTCGGCGCGGTCGATTGCATCCGGGCTGGTGCCGATGATCGGCACGCCAGCAGCTTCCAGGGCACGAGCCAGTTTCAGCGGGGTCTGGCCGCCGTACTGGACGATCACGCCTTTCGGCTTCTCGACGCGGACGATTTCCAGCACGTCTTCCAGGGTCACTGGTTCGAAGTACAGGCGATCGGAGGTGTCGTAGTCGGTGGATACGGTTTCCGGGTTGCAGTTGACCATGATGGTCTCGTACCCGTCATCGCGCAGGGCCAGTGCCGCGTGTACGCAGCAGTAGTCGAACTCGATGCCCTGGCCGATACGGTTCGGACCGCCACCCAGGATCATGATCTTGTCGCGACCCGATGGCGCCGCTTCGCACTCTTCTTCGTACGTCGAGTAGAGGTAAGCAGTATCGGTGGCGAACTCAGCGGCGCAGGTGTCGACGCGCTTGTAGACCGGGAAGATTTCCAGCTTGTGACGATGAGCACGCAGGCTCTTCTCGGTCACGCCCAGCAGTTTGGCCAGGCGCATATCGGAGAAGCCTTTGCGCTTGAGGCGGAACATCAGGTCGCGGTCGATGCTGGTCAGACCCAGGGTCTTGACCTTCTCTTCGTCCTTGATCAGGTCTTCCATCTGCACCAGGAACCAAGGATCGATCATGGTCATGCCGAAGATGTCTTCAACACTCATGCCGGCGCGCATGGCGTCGGCCACGTACCAGATACGCTCGGCGCCCGGCACGGTCAGCTCGCGCTTGAGCACGCTCATGCTTTCCGGGTTGGCCAGATCAACCTTCTCGTCCAGACCGCAAACACCGACTTCCAGGCCGCGCAGGGCTTTCTGCAGGGACTCCTGGAAGGTCCGGCCGATGGCCATGACTTCACCGACCGACTTCATCTGAGTGGTCAGGCGCGCGTCAGCCTTGGAGAACTTCTCGAAGGCAAAGCGTGGCAGCTTGGTGACGACGTAGTCGATGGACGGCTCGAAGGACGCCGGGGTCTTGCCGCCGGTGATGTCGTTCGACAGCTCGTCGAGGGTATAGCCCACAGCCAGCTTGGCCGCGACCTTGGCGATCGGGAAGCCGGTGGCTTTCGAGGCCAGTGCCGAGGAACGGGACACACGCGGGTTCATCTCGATCACGACCATGCGGCCGGTGTTCGGACAGATACCGAACTGAACGTTGGAACCACCGGTTTCCACGCCGATCTCGCGCAGTACCGCCAGGGAGGCGTTACGCAGGATCTGGTATTCCTTGTCAGTCAGGGTCTGTGCAGGTGCCACGGTGATCGAGTCGCCGGTGTGCACGCCCATCGGGTCGAAGTTTTCGATGGAGCAGACGATGATGCAATTGTCCTTCTTATCGCGGACAACCTCCATCTCGTACTCTTTCCAACCGATCAGCGATTCGTCGATCAGCAGTTCCTTGGTCGGCGACAGATCCAGACCACGGGCGCAGATTTCTTCGAACTCTTCACGGTTGTAAGCGATACCGCCACCGGTGCCGCCCATGGTGAAGGACGGACGGATGATGCACGGGAAGCCAAGCTTCTCGAGGACCGCATTGGCCTCTTCCATGCTGTGGGCGATGCCGGAACGCGGGCACGCCAGGCCGATGGACTTCATCGCCTTGTCGAAACGCGAACGGTCTTCAGCCTTGTCGATGGTGTCGGCGTTGGCACCGATCATCTCTACGCCGAACTTCTCCAGAACGCCTTCGCGCTCCAGGTCCAGGGCGCAGTTCAGAGCAGTCTGGCCGCCCATGGTCGGCAGCAGCGCGTCCGGACGCTCTTTTTCGATGATCTTGGCAACAGTCTGCCACTTGATCGGCTCGATGTAGGTGGCGTCAGCCATGGCCGGGTCAGTCATGATGGTGGCCGGGTTGGAGTTCACCAGGATGACGCGGTAACCCTCTTCGCGCAGGGCCTTGCAGGCCTGGGCGCCGGAGTAGTCGAATTCGCAGGCCTGGCCGATAACGATCGGGCCAGCGCCGAGAATCAGGATGCTTTTAATGTCTGTACGTTTTGGCATGGGTTTGTCACTCAAATCCGCAGGTCAGTCGGCAAGCCGTCTTGTTCAATCTCTGAAGCCTTGAGGGGGCCACCGGTATCGGGACCACCCTCAAGCCTTGCTACATCAAGGCGAGCGATCAGCGTCGCTTGGCCATCTCGGTGATGAAGCGATCGAACAATGGCGCTACGTCGTTCGGGCCAGGGCTGGCTTCCGGGTGACCCTGGAAGCTGAAGGCGCTCTTGTCGGTACGCTCGATACCTTGCAGGGTACCGTCGAACAGCGATTTGTGGATCGCGCGAACGTTGGCCGGCAGGGTCGCTTCGTCTACGGCAAAACCGTGGTTCTGGCTGGTGATCATCACCACACCGCTGTCCAGATCCTGGACGGGGTGGTTGGCACCGTGGTGGCCATGACCCATTTTCAAGGTCTTGGCGCCGGAGGCCAGGGCCAGCAGTTGGTGACCGAGGCAGATACCGAAGACCGGAATTTCGGTTTCCAGCACGTCCTTGATCGCCTGGATCGCGTAGTCGCAAGGCTCCGGATCACCAGGGCCGTTGGACAGGAATACGCCGTCCGGCTTCAGCGCCAACACATCGGCAGCAGGTGTTTGCGCAGGCACGACGGTCACGCGGCAACCGCGCTCGACCAGCATGCGCAGGATGTTCACCTTGACGCCGTAGTCGTAGGCAACCACGTGGTACGGCAGCTCGGAAGCTTCGATGGTCGCGTGGCTGTCGGTTTTCAGATCCCAGACAGTCGAGCGCCACTCGTAGCTTTCCTTGGTGCTGACGACTTTCGCCAGGTCCATGCCCTTGAGGCCTGGGAAACCCTGGGCGGCGGCAATGGCGGCGGCTTCGGAAATGTTGTCACCGGCCATGATGCAGCCGTTCTGCGCGCCTTTTTCACGCAGGATGCGCGTCAGGCGGCGGGTGTCGATACCGGCGATGGCCACAACATTGTTGGCCTTCAGGTAGTCGGACAGGGACATCGTGTTACGCCAGTTGCTCGCCACCAGTGGCAGGTCACGGATGACCAGGCCGGCAGACCAGACGCGGTTGGACTCAGCGTCTTCCGGCGTGGTGCCGGTGTTGCCGATGTGCGGGTAAGTCAGGGTAACAATCTGTTGGGCGTAGGAAGGATCGGTAAGGATTTCCTGATAGCCGGTCATTGCGGTGTTGAACACCACCTCACCAACGGTTTGACCGTCGGCTCCAATGGCTTCGCCGCGAAAAATGCTGCCATCAGCAAGGGCGAGTATGGCTGGCTTAGTCAAGAAGACCTCCCGTAAATAAAGCCTGAAAGGGCGATCGCAGGTTGTAAAAAAGCGGAGTGACGTATGGACACGTCACCCCGCTTCTTCACTGAATTATTCTGCGCGCTTTTAGTGGACACACTAAAGCTGTAGCTTACAGAAAAAGGCCTTTTTGGTCTACCGCCAATGAGCCTTAAAGGCTGGAGAATGCGACAGGACGTCGCTTGGCGGAACAAAACCGGGCTCAAACGCTGTGCGCGAGCCCGATTTCGGGTGCATCTTAACGCAGATCGAGCACGTCTTGCATGTCGTAAAGGCCAGGCTCGCGCCCATCCAGCCACAATGCAGCACGCACCGCACCCTTGGCGAACGTCATGCGACTGGATGCCTTGTGGGTGATCTCGACACGCTCGCCGTCGGCGGCGAACAGCACGGTGTGATCACCGACGATGTCGCCAGCGCGCACAGTGGCGAAACCAATGGTCTCGCGATCACGAGCGCCGGTCTGCCCCTCACGACCATACACCGCCACCTTTTTCAGGTCGCGACCCAACGCATCGGCAATCACCTCTCCCATGCGCACGGCAGTGCCGGACGGCGCATCGACTTTATGCCGATGGTGAGCCTCGGTGATTTCGATATCGACATCGTCGCCCAATACGCGAGCAGCCGTGTCGAGCAACTTCAGGCACAGGTTGACCCCGACACTGAAGTTGGCCGCGAAGACAATCGGAATATCCTTGCCCGCTTCAGCCAGCAACTGCTTTTCTTCAACGCTGAAACCGGTGGTACCGATGATCATGGCCTTGCCGTGTTTACGGCAGAACGCCAGGTTCTTCAGGGTCACCGTCGGGTGCGTGAAGTCGATCAGCACGTCGAACTCGTCGACCACCCGATCCAGATCACCGGACAGAGGCACGCCGATACGACCCAGCGCAGCCAACTCACCGGCATCCGCGCCGACCAACGTGCTGTCGGGACGATCCACCGCCGCCGTCAGACCGGCGCCGGGGGTTTGCTGCACGGCCTCAATCAGGGTCTTGCCCATGCGCCCGGCGGCGCCCATCACTGCAATACGTCGCATTCCTGTCTCCTTACAAATCGCCGAAGAAGCGCTTCACGCCTTCGAACCAACCGGTGGTTTTTGGCGAATGGCTGTTGTCATCCGCCAGCGAACTACGGAATTCCTCGAGCATTTCACGCTGGCGACGGCTCAGGTTGACCGGAGTCTCGACCGCCACGCGACACATCAAGTCGCCAGCACCACCACCACGCACTGGCGCGACACCCTTGCCGCGCACACGGAACTGCTTGCCGGTCTGGGTCCCCTCAGGGATCTTCAGCTTGACCCGACCATCAAGGGTCGGAATCTCCAGCTCGCCACCCAGCGCCGCATCGACGAAGCTGATCGGCACTTCGCAGAACAGATGCTTGCCATCACGCTGGAAAATCGAGTGCTCACGCACGTTGATCACCACGTACAGGTCGCCAGTCGGGCCACCCTGGGCGCCCGCCTCGCCTTCGCCGGACAGACGAATGCGATCACCGGTATCGACACCGGCCGGCACTTTCACCGACAGGGTCTTGTACTCTTCGACACGACCTTCGCCGTGGCAGGAATCGCACGGGTCGGAAATGATCTTGCCTTGGCCATGGCAGCGCGGGCAGGTCTGCTGCACCGAGAAGAAACCTTGCTGCATGCGCACCTGGCCGATACCGCCGCAAGTCGGGCAGGCCACCGGCGCAGAACCTTTCTTGGCGCCGGAGCCGTCGCAAGGCTTGCAGTTGACCAGCGTCGGAACGCGGATATTCACGGTCGTACCGCGCACCGCCTCTTCAAGATCCAGCTCCAGGGTGTAGCGCAAATCACTGCCGCGCTGAGCACCGCCACGGGAACCGCCGCGACCGCCACCAAAGAAGTCACTGAAGACATCACCAAAGATGTCGGAGAAGTTCTGACCGCCGAAACCGGCACCGCCGCCACCCATGCTCGGATCGACACCGGCATGGCCGTACTGGTCGTACGCCGCGCGCTTGCTGGAATCGGACAGCACTTCGTAGGCCTCGTTGGCCTCCTTGAACATCTCTTCCGACGCCTTGTCATCGGGATTACGGTCCGGGTGGTGCTTCATCGCCAGGCGACGGTAAGCCTTCTTCAGGTCCGCTTCGCTTGAGCCACGCTCAACACCCAACACTTCGTAATAGTCACGCTTTGCCATAAGTCTTTGCACTCTTGAGGACGTCCGACAAAACCCTCCTGAGTTTGCCGAACTCGTTGAGCCCCAATACAGGCCCGGACCCAACTCACGTCAATTCAACGATCCTGGTCTTTGATTCTTGCGGTACTTGCGGCACGAAAAGCAGGAGCATTTCCGGCCATACCACCAACACGCTGGGGCGGACTGAATGGCTTGTTCGCTAGGCAACTCCGGCGCCTGAGCACCATACCCTGCGTTGCCGCTCCTCCCCATAGCGCGCTATGAGTCGTCGCTGCGCCTTGGTTATGGCGCTCAGTCATCCGAACTTGCTCTAACGAACAAGCCACTCAATCCGCCGTTGTCGCATGCTGTAAAAATTCGCGTATTCCAGATACGCCAACGCGGGAGCAAGCTCCCGCGCGGCGACATCCTACCAGTCACCGCCTAAAGGCAGTCAACCGGCCGACCAACAA
This sequence comes from Pseudomonas sp. EU05-FHT14B02, assembly GCF_058791055.1. NCBI lineage: Bacteria > Pseudomonadati > Pseudomonadota > Gammaproteobacteria > Pseudomonadales > Pseudomonadaceae > Pseudomonas > Pseudomonas sp. EU05-FHT14B02. The sequence continues at coordinate 371,829 of NZ_JBYTDD010000001.1, forward strand.
CTTACTTGTGGTCTTTGACTTCTTCGAACTCGGCGTCGACAACGTCGTCAGCCTTTTCCGCCTTGTCGTCGTGCGGTGCCGCGCCTTCAGCAGGCTGAGCCTGTTCGGCGTACATCTTCTGCGCCACTGGAGCGGAGACTTTCGACAGCTCTTCAACCTTGGCGTCGATAGCAGCCTTGTCGTCGCCTTTAACGGCGGCTTCCAGGGCAACTACGGCAGCTTCGATTGCAGCCTTCTCTTCAGCGGTCACTTTATCGCCGGCGTCGGAGACCATTTTACGAGTCGAGTGAACCAGTGCATCACCCTGGTTACGGGCAGCGGCCAGCTCTTCAAACTTGCGATCTTCCTCGGCGTTAGCCTCGGCATCACGCACCATGCGCTCGATTTCTTCGTCGGACAGACCGGAGTTGGCCTTGATCACGATCGATTGAGTCTTGCCGGTAGCCTTGTCCTTCGCACCTACGTGCAGGATGCCGTTGGCGTCGATGTCGAAGGTCACTTCGATCTGCGGCACACCACGTGGAGCTGGTGGAATGTCGGCCAGGTCGAACTTGCCCAGGGACTTGTTCTGTGCGGCTTGCTTACGCTCGCCTTGCAGAACATGAATGGTCACGGCGCCCTGGTTGTCGTCGGCAGTCGAGAACACTTGCGATTTCTTGGTAGGAATCGTGGTGTTTTTCTCGATCAGCGCAGTCATCACGCCACCCATGGTTTCGATACCCAGGGTCAGCGGGCTGACGTCGAGCAGCAGAACGTCTTTCACGTCACCGGCCAGTACCGCACCCTGGATGGCAGCACCCATGGCAACCGCTTCGTCCGGGTTGACGTCTTTACGAGCTTCTTTACCGAAGAACTCGGTTACCAGCTTCTGAACCAGTGGCATACGGGTCTGACCGCCCACCAGGATCACGTCGTTGATCGCGCCAACATCAATACCGGCATCTTTCATTGCGATGCGGCAAGGTTCGATGGTGCGCTGAACCAGGTCTTCCACCAGCGCTTCGAGCTTGGCACGGGAGATCTTCACGTTCAGGTGCTTAGGACCGGTGGCGTCTGCAGTGATGTACGGCAGGTTCACGTCGGTCGACTGGCTCGAGGACAGTTCGATCTTGGCTTTTTCAGCAGCTTCTTTCAGGCGCTGCATGGCCAGCGGGTCGCCCTTGAGGTTCATGCCGCTTTCTTTCTTGAATTCGTCGACGAGGTAGTCGATCAGACGAATGTCAAAGTCTTCACCGCCCAGGAACGTGTCACCGTTGGTAGCCAGTACTTCGAACTGGTGCTCGCCATCGACTTCAGCGATCTCGATCACGGAAACGTCGAAAGTACCGCCGCCCAGGTCGTAAACGATCACGGTGTGATCGCCCTTGGCCTTGTCCATGCCGTAAGCCAGAGCAGCTGCGGTTGGTTCGTTGATGATTCGTTTTACATCCAGGCCAGCGATGCGGCCGGCGTCTTTGGTCGCCTGACGCTGGCTGTCGTTGAAGTAGGCCGGAACGGTGATCACCGCTTCAGTCACGGTCTCGCCGAGATAATCTTCGGCGGTCTTCTTCATCTTCTTCAGGATTTCAGCCGAGATTTGTGGCGGTGCCATTTTCTGGCCGTTCACTTCAACCCAGGCGTCGCTGTTGTCAGCCTTGACGATCTTGTAAGGGACCATCTGAATGTCTTTCTGCACGACTTCTTCGTCGAAACGACGACCGATCAGACGCTTCACCGCGTACAGGGTGTTGTGCGGATTGGTCACGGCCTGACGCTTGGCCGACTGGCCAACCAGGATTTCGCCATCGTTGGCGTAAGCGATGATCGACGGCGTGGTACGCGCGCCTTCAGCGTTTTCAATAACTTTTGCCTTGCCGTTTTCCAGCACGGAGACGCAGGAGTTGGTAGTCCCCAGGTCGATACCGATAATTTTGCCCATGTTCACTCTCCCGAAACTTTGGATTTGGTTGCCGCAGCAGTGGTGGCTAACTGCGGTAGCACTTAAACGCTTGACTTATAAATGGGGGCCTTGCGGCGGATTTCAAGCCTGCTCGTCAATCGAAGGCGAAACCGGCGCAGGCGCCTTGCTGACCACAACCATCGCCGGGCGCAACAGGCGACCATTGAGCTGATAGCCCTTCTGGAACACCTTCAGAACGCTGTTCGGCTCGACATCGGCGCTTTCCTGCATGGCCATTGCCTGATGCTGAACGGCGTTAAACGGTTCGCCATGCGGATCGATCGCTTCAAGCTGATAACGCTTGAGAGTGTCGTGGAACATTTTCAGGGTCAGCTCGATGCCTTCGCGCATCGGACGGATGCTTTCGTCGTCCGGGCTGGACAGTTCCAGGCCACGCTCCAGACTGTCGACGATCGGCAGCAGATCGCCGGCGAATTTTTCCAGCGCGAACTTGTGAGCCTTCTCTACATCCTGCTCGGCGCGACGGCGGACGTTCTGCAGATCGGCGGCTACACGCAAAGCCTGATCCTGAGCGCCTGCCAGTTGCTCTTCGAGCACTTGTACACGAGCCGCCAGGTCATCACCCGAAGCCTCGGGCGCCTGGTTAGCGTCTGGGTTTTGCGTATCCACTGTCTGTTCGTCAGCCATAGATTTCTCCTTTCAATTTCGTCCGCGAGCTCAACTCGCGCTTCTGCCCAGCTATATGGGGCCGCAAAATCCGGCTTCAAGGGGGGCCGACGATTAACCCTACAAAAAACAACTGCTTTGTCATTCCCGGTCGCGATAAGGCTTTTGTCGATCCGAGCGAATCGAGCTAACGAAGGGCATTGTCAGCCCGAAACAAAACACTGTATAAATAACCAGACCTAACACCTGGGAGCGGCCCATATGCTGGTGCACCTGTCCGTACACAACTACGCCATCGTTGAACATCTCGATCTCGAACTCGATCGCGGGATGAGCGTGATCACCGGAGAAACCGGCGCGGGCAAGTCGATCATGCTCGACGCGCTGGGCCTTACCCTGGGTGATCGTGCCGATAGTGGCGTGGTCCGCCCCGGTGCCGACAAGGCCGATATCCTGGCCACCTTCGATCTGGTCGACATTCCGGAAGCCAGCGCCTGGCTGGCCGAACGCGACCTAGAAAACGACGGCCCGTGCATCCTGCGCCGGGTCATCACATCCGAAGGACGCTCACGCGGCTACATCAACGGCACGCCCTGCCCGCTTGGCGACCTCAAGGCGCTGGGCGAGCTGCTGATCGACATTCACAGCCAGCACGAACACCAATCCCTGCTCAAGACCGATACTCACCGCCGCCTGCTCGATGAATATGCCGGCGCGACCGACCTTGCCCGCCAGGTTCAGCTCGCCGCCCAGCGTTGGCGCCAGACCCGCCAGGAACTGGAGCGACTCTCCAACTCCGGCGATGAGCAACGCGCCCGCCATCAGTTGCTCAGCTATCAACTCGAAGAACTGGAAAACCTTGGTCTTGGCGACAACGAGCTGGAGCAGCTTGAGCAGGAGCACAAGAACCTGACCAACGCAGAGACCTTGCTCGGGATCTGCCGGCAAGTCGTCGAGCAATGCAGTGAAAGTGATTCCGGGAATGTACTGAATGCCCTGACCGCCAGTCTCAACCGCCTGTCGAGCGTGAACAACTCGATCGGCGCGCTGGGCGAAGCCAGCAGCTTGTTGACCAGTGCACAGATCCAGGTTGAAGAGGCCGTGGGTGAACTGAACCGCTTCCTCGACAACTTCGACGCCGATCCGTCGCGCCTTCAATACCTCGAAGAACGCCTCGACGCGATCTACACCCTGGCGCGCAAACACCGCATCCAGCCGACCGAAGTCGCTGAGATGCAGCAGAAACTGCTGGATGAAATCGAAACCCTCAACGCCAATGACGAATCCATCGAGCGGCTGAGCGATGAGCTGTCTTCATACGCTCGCCATTATCAGGAAAAGGCTCGCGAACTGAGCGATCTGCGTCATCAAGCCTCGAGCAGCCTGGCCAGCGCCGTGGAACAGGAGATCCAGCGCCTGGGCATGCCTGGTGGGCGCTTCACCATCGAGTTACGCCCAAACAGTAGCGACGAGCTACTACCTAACGGACTTGAACAGGTTGAACTACTGGTCAGCGCCAACCCTGGCCAACCTTTGAAAGCCTTGGCAAAAGTTGCATCCGGAGGCGAGCTGTCACGGATCAGCCTGGCGATCCAGGTGATCACCGCACAGACATCTCGCGTTCCCACTCTAGTATTCGACGAAGTGGACGTTGGTATCGGTGGTCCGACTGCAGAAATCGTCGGCCAACTGTTGCGTCGCCTCGGCGAGCGCGGGCAGGTACTGACCGTGACCCACTTGCCGCAAGTGGCAGCGCAAGGCCATCAACATCTATTTGTGCATAAAGTTCGCGGCGAAGATGCCACCCGCACGGCCGTTTCCAGATTGAGCAAAAACGACCGCGTCGAAGAAGTCGCACGGATGCTGGGCGGCATCGACCTCACCAAGGAATCCCTGGCGCATGCCAAAAAAATGGTGGTGACCGCAAAAGCTTGAATAAAGGCAGAAAGCACGAAGGCGACCCTGGGGTCGCCTTCGTTCGTTTCGCGAACTGAATGTTCGCGCGACATGCTTACTTTTTCTTGCGCACGTACAGCACCAGATTGTGATCAACCATCTCGAAGCCATACTTGTCGACGATTGCTTTCTGAAGCCGCTCGATTTCTTCGTCGAAGAATTCGATCACTTCGCTGGTCTCGACGTTGACCATATGGTCGTGATGCTTTCCGTCGTCCAGTTCGAAGACCGCATGGCCTCCGTCGAAGTTGTGCCGCACCACAAGGCCAGCTGCCTCGAACTGGGTCAGAACACGGTAAACCGTGGCCAGACCGACGTCCTCACCAGCCTCCATAAGGGCCTTGTAGACATCCTCGGCACTCATGTGGCGCTGCTCGGCGGAATCGAGCATTTGCAGAATTTTGACCCGTGGCAGGGTCACTTTGAGGCCGGCTTTGCGTAGTTCGCTATTTTCAACCATGGTCAGCTTTCTCGCGATGCTGCTTCGCAGCTTCTCTTAATGCGGGTATGATCGGCGTTTACGTTGTCCCAGCCAAGATAGTGGAAGTCGCCCACCGATGCAAAACACCAAGCTCTTGCTAACCAGTTTCACCTTTGTGGGACTGCTCGCACTCGCCGGTTGTTCATTCCCCGGGGTTTACAAAATCGACATCCAGCAGGGCAATGTCGTCACGCAGGACATGATAGACCAGTTACGCCCGGGAATGACCCGTAAGCAAGTACGGTTTATCATGGGCAACCCTCTGCTGACTGACACGTTCCATGCCGATCGCTGGGATTACCTGTACAGCCTGCAACCGGGTGGCGGTGAACGCCAACAGGAACGCATTAGCGTTATCTTCAACCCAAATGATCAGCTTGTCAGCCTCTCCGGCGATTTCATGCCAGGCGTGAGCCGTGACGAAGCCATTCTCGGCAAGGACAGCGGCACGACAGTGGCTGCCCCGGCAGAAAACGTCGAGCAGCCAAAACCGGAAAAACCGGTCAAGCCAGGTTCGTTGCTGGATCAGATCCAGAAGGACGTCGATGGCGTAGAAACCGTTCCGGTCCCGACGCCGGAACCACTGGACACCTCGCCGCAATAATTTGCGACGCAATAAAAAGCCCGGCATGCCCGGGCTTTTTATTGTCTGGTGTTCAAGCCACTCACTGATTCCGCGCTTTGGCCTCGGCAGCTTTCGCCGCGCGCAGTCGGCGCACCTCTTTCGGATCGGCCAGCAACGGGCGGTAAATCTCGATGCGATCCCCGGCCTGGACTACCCGACTCTCCGGGTCAGCGACCACCTTGCCGAAGATCCCCACAGGGCAGTGGGCCAGATCCAGCTCCGGAAATTCTTCAGCCACGGCCGACCTGAGCAAGGCCGCCCGCACGGTCGTTCCGACAGGTACGGCCACTGTCAGCAGCACCTGACGGTCTACGGCTGCGTAGACCACCTCGACTTCAATCATGACCTCAACCATGTATCTGCTTGGCGCGCTGACAGAACGCATCCACCAAAGTGTTGGCCGCCTGATTGAACAGCGGCCCCAAGGTGGCGCGAACCAGCGGCCCGGCGTAATCGAAGGACAGATCAAGGCTGATCTTGCAGGCTTTGTCGGTCAGCGCCTTGAATACCCAGATGCCATGCAATTGGGTGAAAGGGCCCTCTTCGAGGTTCATTTCGATCGACTGCCCCGGAATCAACGTGTTGCGCGTCACGAAATGCTGACTGAGGCCACCCTTCGCCACGCCGACACTCGCCCGCATATGCTCAGGTGAGCTCTCCAGGACTTCGGCGGACGAGCACCACGGCAGAAACTCCGGATAGCGCGCCACGTCGTTGACCAGGTCATACAGCGCTTGCGCCGGGTACGGCAGCAAGGCCGAACGTGAAATGTGTGTCGTCATGTCAGCGTCACTTCCACAGCTGGGCGGCAAACACTACGAGAATGCCGATGGGCGCCACATAGCGCATCAAGAACAAGGACAGGCCAAACAGCGCAGGGTTACGGATCGACAACTCGTCGCGCACCGCCTCACGCCCCATGATCCAGCCCGCAAACACCACGAAACACAAACCGCCAAGCGGCAGCATGAGTCGCGAGGTGAAGAAATCGATCACGCCGAAGAAGTCGAGGCCACCGGCCGCTCCCCATTGGTAGAGGTGGAACATCCCGCCTTCGTTCACGAAGAACTTGGCCTCCTTCCAGATATTGAAGGAGAACACCGTACCCAGGCCAACAAACCAGCAGCTGAACGCCAGCCAAAAGGTGACCCAGGCACGACTCACTTTAGTGCGCTCGACCAGGTAGGCCACCATCGGTTCAAGCAGGGAAATCGCCGAACTCCAGGCAGCGACTGCCACCAGCAAGAAGAACACAACACCCATCAATTGCCCGAACGCTACGTTACCGAAGGCAAACGGCAGACTGACGAACATCAGCCCCGGCCCTTCGCTCGGATTCAGGCCCGCCGCGAAAACAATCGGAAACAACGCCAGGCCGGCCACCAGGGAAACGAAGGTGTCGAGCAGCGCCACGCCGACAACCGTCCCTGAAATCGATGAGTTCTTCGGCATGTACGCACCGTAGATCATGATCGAGCCAACGCCCACGCTCAGGGAAAAGAACGCATGCCCCATCGCGGGCAACAAGCCGTCCATGACCTTTTCCGGGTGGAAGTCGAACATGAAATGCACGCCTTCCATAAAATGACCGGTGGTCATGCTGTAGCCCAGCAGCACGAGGATCATCACGAACAACAACGGCATCATGATGCGCAAACTGCGCTCAAGCCCGGCAACCACGCCCTTGGCGATCACCACCGCTGACAACAGCATGAAAATCGTGTGCCAAAGTGTCAGGCGCCAGGGATCGGCGATCACATTGCCGAAGTAAGCCCCCACCTGATCAGGCGTCGCACCCTGAAAATCGCCACGCCCCATGTCGAGGATGTAGTCCAGCGACCAGCCGCCAACCACACTGTAGAACGACAGGATCAGCAATGCCGTGATCATCCCGGCAAACGCGCCCCAGGACCATTTGGCCGAGTGCCCCGCCTCGACCGCCAGTATCTTCAAGGCATTGGCCGGACTCTGTCGGGCACGCCGGCCGATCAGGGTTTCCGCCAGCATGACCGGCACGCCGATCAATGCGATACAGGCCAGGAACATCAGCACGAAGGCGCCGCCGCCATAGACGCCGACCATGTACGGGAATTTCCAGATACTACCCAGCCCCACGGCCGAACCGGTCGCGGCGAGTATGAAGACCCAGCGGCTAGCCCAACTGCCGTGGACAGAAACCTTGTCTGTCGACATCGTTATCACGCCCAAGCGTTCAAAAAAGAGGCCGCATTGTCCGGGATTCAATCAACCTGCTCAAGCACGTAGCAACACCGTAGCCGACTCGCGTGCAACTCCCTATAATGCCGCCCCTATGGCTAAACAGAAGAAACACCCAACAGGGACCATCGCGCAAAATAAAAAGGCGCGACACGATTACTTCATCGAACATCGTTTCGAGGCTGGTCTGGTCCTGGCCGGCTGGGAAGTAAAAAGTCTGCGGGCAAGCAAGCTGCAGCTGGTTGACAGCTACGTACTGCTCAAGGATGGCGAAGCCTGGCTGCTCGGCAGCCACATTACGCCCCTGACGACCGCCAGTACCCACGTCATTGCCGATCCGGTGCGCACCCGTAAATTGCTGCTCAACCGGCGCGAGCTGGAAAAGCTGGCCGCGGCCGTGCAGCAAAAGGGTTACGCCTGCGTATGCCTGTCCTGGTACTGGAGCAAGCACATGGTCAAGTGCGAGATCGCTCTGGGCAAGGGCAAGAAGGAATACGACAAGCGCGATACCGAGCGCGAACGCGACGCCGGTCGCGAGTTGCAGCGTGCGGTACGCAACAAGGGCAAGGAAGACTGACTCTTTCGCCTTGAGGCCCCTTCGCGGGCAAGCCCGCTTCCACAGGGTTTCGGTGTACCTGTTGGAGCGAGCTTGCCCGCGAAAGCAACCTCACGAATGATATGGAGCCGACTGGCTACATTCCCTTGCGCCGTTCCGCCCGGGCCACGCGCTGCACTTCCTGACGCACCTCCTCCAGTACCTCCTGCACATACAGAATGTGTCGGCTGGAAACTTCCCGCGCCTGCTCCGCCCGCCCCTCGATAATCGCCTGATACAACTCTCGATGCTGCGTGATCAGCATGTCGCGGGTTTCAGTGCGCTGCTTGTACATGCCACCGATATTGGTCACCACGTTGCGCTTGAGCAGGTCGAACAGCCCGCGAATGGTGTGAAGCAGCACAGCATTGTGGCTGGCCTCGGCGATCGCCAGGTGAAAGCTTGCGTCCGCCGCACCCTCTTCGGCACGACTCACCTCTTCGTGACGCGAATAGCAGTCCTGTAATTCGTTGAATGCCGCGGTCAGTCGCTCGCGATCCACATCAGTGGCACGCAACGCCGCGTAGTAGGCACAAGACGCTTCCAGTGTATGCCGAAACTCCAGCAGATCGCGCTGTGCCTCGGGGTTGCTTTCCAGCAGCTGCAACAAGGGATCACTGAAGGTGCTACCCAGCGACTCCACCACATAGTTGCCGCCGCCCTGGCGACTGACCAGCAGCCCCTTGGCGGTCAGCTTCTGAATGGCTTCGCGCAACGATGGGCGTGATACGCCAAATTGTTCGGCCAACGCACGTTCGGCCGGCAAGCGCTCACCCGCTTTCAGCGTGCCCTCGAGGATCATGCCCTCAAGCTGCTCGACAATATCGTCAGACAAACGGCGCTGACGAATCTGATCAAACCCCATAACTCGATTACTCCACGATCCGACGGCTCGCCGGGGCTCTATTCTGGCCTATCAGCGCCGCGTCAGCACCTGCCACAACGCATTTGGTCTTACCAGGCAGACAACCTGCGGGCTTTGCATTCGACAAAAGTTTTAGGGCGGCAAATTGACACACCGCCTACAAGGCTTTTACCCTAGCCAACAGCGATTGTAAATTGGTCTTACCAATTATCCAAGAACGCTGATCAGTGCCTGACCAACAACAATTAGGGGCCACCCCATATGCAAACCTGGCAACAGCTCTATACCCCGCTTGGCAGCCTCGGCTTGTCCGCACTCGCCGCCGTCATCCCCATCGTATTTTTCTTCCTGGCTTTGGCCGTGTTCCGCCTCAAAGGACATGTGGCCGGCAGCATCACCCTGGCCTTGTCGATCCTGGTGGCGATCTTCGCCTTCCAGATGCCGGTCGATATGGCGTTCGCTGCCGCCGGGTATGGCTTCGCCTATGGCCTGTGGCCGATCGCCTGGATCATCGTGGCAGCGGTGTTCCTCTACAAACTGACGGTCAAGAGCGGGCAGTTTGAAGTCATCCGCAGTTCGGTTCTATCGATCACCGATGACCAGCGCCTGCAGGTTCTGCTGATCGGTTTCTGCTTCGGCGCCTTCCTCGAAGGTGCAGCCGGTTTTGGCGCACCCGTGGCGATTACCGCTGCGCTGCTGGTAGGACTTGGCTTCAACCCGCTGTACGCGGCCGGCCTGTGCCTGATCGCCAACACCGCGCCGGTGGCCTTCGGCGCCCTGGGCATTCCGATCATCGTTGCCGGGCAAGTGACCGGTATCGACGCGTTCAAGATCGGCGCCATGACCGGCCGCCAACTGCCACTGCTGTCGCTGTTCGTGCCGTTCTGGCTGGTATTCATGATGGACGGCCTGCGCGGCGTGCGGGAAACGTGGCCGGCAGCGCTGGTGGCCGGCTTGAGCTTTGCCGTCACCCAGTACTTCACCTCGAACTTCATCGGCCCGGAACTGCCGGACATCACCTCGGCTCTGGCCAGCCTGATTTCCCTGACCCTGTTCCTGAAAGTCTGGCAACCAAAACGCGCCGCCGGCCAACACATCGTCGGCGCTGTTTCTGCCTCAGTGGTGGGCGCCAGCGTCGGTGGTTTCGGCCAGAAGCGCACCACCGTGGCTTCGCCCTACAGCCTTGGGGAAATCTTCAAGGCATGGTCGCCGTTCCTGATCCTGACCGTACTGGTCACCATCTGGACCCTGAAGCCGTTCAAGGCGATGTTCGCCGCCGGCGGTTCGATGTACAGCTTCGTATTCAACTTCGCCATCCCGCACCTGGACCAGATGGTGATCAAGGTCGCACCGATCGTAGTCTCGCCAACCGCCCTTCCGGCAGTGTTCAAACTGGACCCGATTTCCGCCACCGGCACGGCGATTTTCTTCTCGGCGCTGATCTCGATGCTGGTGCTAAAGATCAATATCAAAACTGGTCTGACCACTTTTAAAGAGACCTTGTACGAACTGCGCTGGCCGATCCTGTCCATCGGCATGGTGCTGGCGTTTGCCTTCGTCACCAACTACTCGGGCATGTCTTCGACCATGGCCCTGGTGTTGGCAGGCACCGGTGCAGCGTTCCCGTTCTTCTCGCCGTTCCTCGGCTGGCTGGGCGTGTTCCTCACCGGCTCCGATACCTCGTCCAACGCCCTGTTCAGTTCGCTGCAAGCGACCACTGCGCACCAGATCGGCGTCAACGACACCTTGCTGGTGGCGGCGAACACTAGCGGCGGTGTGACCGGCAAGATGATCTCGCCACAATCGATCGCCGTGGCTTGTGCCGCGACCGGCCTGGTGGGCAAAGAATCGGATCTGTTCCGCTTCACCCTCAAGCACAGCCTATTCTTTGCAACGATTGTCGGCTTGATCACGTTGGCCCAGGCCTACTGGTTTACCGGCATGCTGGTGCACTAAGGGCTACAAGCAACACGATAAAAACCGACGCCGGGCCACGCCCCCGGCGTCCGCTATTCACACCCCGGTCTGTAAGGCTGCTGAAAGCTACCCGTTCTATATTCAGCAGCCTCAACAGACGAATAACCGGGACCACCCGGAGACCGCCTGATGAGCGAGCTTTTTTACAACGCCGTGCCGAATGCGACCCGTGTCGCCCCGCCACTGCCCGAGCCTCGGCAGTACCCCAGCGAGAAACCGTCACGGGTCTACCTGTTCGGGACCTGCGTGGTCGATTTGTTCTACCCGGAAGCCGGGATGGATGCGATTCACCTGCTGGAGCGCGAAGGCATTCGTGTCGAATACCCGCAAGGGCAAAGCTGCTGCGGCCAACCGGCGTACACCTCGGGTTACACCGAACAGGCTCGGACCGTGGCGCGCTCGCAACTGGCGCTGTTTGCCGGCGACTATCCGGTGGTGGTGCCGTCAGGCTCTTGCGCGGGCATGCTGCGCGAACATTACGCCGACTTGTTCAAGGACGAGCCGGACACATTGAAACAGGTCCAGGCCCTGGCGGCCAGAACCTACGAGCTGGCCGAGTTCCTGTTGTTTGTCTGCAAGGTGCAGCTCAAGGATGGCGGCGAGCCGGTAAAAGTGGCGCTGCACACCTCGTGCTCGGCACGCCGCGAAATGAACACCCACCTGCACGGCCGCGAGTTGTTGGCGCAACTGAGCAATGTGGAGCGGGTCAATCACGATCACGAAAGTGAGTGCTGTGGCTTTGGTGGGACATTCAGCGTCCGAATGCCAGACATTTCCGGCGCGATGGTGGCTGACAAGACCCGGGCGCTGAAAGAATCCGGCGCGCATAAGGTGTTGAGTGCCGACTGCGGCTGTTTGATGAACATCAACGGCTCGCTGGAAAAACAGCAGGAAGCGTTGCGCGGTCAGCATCTGGCCAGCTTCCTCTGGCAGCGAACCGGAGGTGTGAAATGAGCACCTCGACGATTATTCCTACGGTTGCCGTAGAAGAAGATTTCCGCACCCGCGCCCACAACGCACTGGGTGACCCGCAATTGCGAAGCAACTTTCGCAAGGCGATGGATTCACTGATGACCAAACGGGCAACCGCTTTCAGCGATGCCCATGAAAGAGAACACTTGCGCGCGCTGGGCAATGCAATCCGTGCCCGCGCGCTCTCCAAGTTGCCCGACCTGCTCGAGCAACTGGAACAGAACCTGACCCGCAACGGTGTGACAGTGCACTGGGCGGAAACGGTGGACGAGGCCAATGGCATCGTCCTCTCGATCATCCGCGCTCACGAGGGGCGGCAAGTGATCAAGGGCAAATCGATGGTCAGCGAAGAGATGGAGATGAACCATGTCCTCGCTGAACAGGGCATTGAATGCCTGGAATCGGACATGGGCGAGTACATCGTCCAGCTCGACCACGAGAAGCCTTCACACATAATCATGCCGGCAATCCACAAGAACGCCGGTCAGGTCGCGTCCTTGTTCCACGACAAACTTGGCGTGGAATACACCAAGGACGTAGACCAACTCATTCAGATCGGTCGCAGAGTCCTGCGGCAGAAATTCTTCGAAGCGGACATCGGCGTCTCCGGTGTCAACTTCGCCGTGGCCGAAACCGGCACCCTGCTGCTGGTGGAAAACGAAGGCAACGGTCGCATGACCACCACGGTGCCACCCGTGCACATCGCCGTCACCGGCATCGAAAAAGTCGTGGAAAACCTGCGTGATGTGGTGCCGTTGCTGTCGCTGCTGACCCGTTCAGCCTTGGGCATTCCGATCACCACCTACGTCAACATGATCTCCGGTCCACGCAAGGAACATGAACTCGACGGCCCACAGGAAGTGCACCTCGTACTGCTCGATAACGGCCGCAGCCAGGCCTTTGCCGACAGCGAATTGCGCCAGACCCTGAACTGCATTCGCTGCGGCGCCTGTATGAATCATTGCCCGGTGTACACCCGAATCGGCGGTCATGCCTATGGGGAGGTTTACCCCGGGCCTATCGGAAAAATCATCACCCCGCACATGGTCGGCCTGGCGAAAGTCCCGGATCACCCGAGCGCCTCGTCGCTGTGCGGCGCCTGCGGTGAAGTCTGCCCGGTGAAAATCCCGATCCCTGCTTTGCTGCGGCGCCTGCGGGAAGAAAACGTCAAGGCCCCGGACAGCCCCCATCAAGTGATGCGTGGCCAGGGCAGCAAATATTCGCGCAAGGAGCGATTCATCTGGAACGCCTGGGCGAAGCTCAACAGCTCGCCGACGCTGTATCGCCTGTTCGGTTTCTTCGCTACCCGCTTGCGCGCCCTCACGCCTAACAATGTCGGCCCGTGGACGCAAAACCACAGCGCACCGAAACCCGCTGCCCGCTCGCTGCATGACATGGCCCGCGAACATTTGGCCAAACAGGGAGACCGCCGATGAGCGCCAAGCAAAATATTCTCGCCAAACTGCGTAAAAGCCTGACAGGCACCACGCCAGTGGCCGACAACTTCGATGTCGACCTGGTGACCCAGCCTTACACCTACGCACCTGAGCAACGCATTGCGCAACTGCGCAAATTGATGGAAGCGGTGCACACGGAAATTCATCTGACGTCCGGCCAAGAGTGGCCGACGCTACTCGCGCAGTTGCTGCAGGACCGCCAGTTGCCAAGCCTGCTGATCGCACCGACAACGCCCCACGGTCAACGGATCACGCAGCACTGGGCGAATAATCCCGGCCTGCCAATGCTGAAAGCCTACGACCGCCCGGTTGAAGAATGGAAAGCCGAGCTGTTCAACGACACCCCGGCGAGCATCACTGGAACCCTCGGCGCCATCGCTGCCACGGGCAGCCTTATTCTCTGGCCGACCCGGGAAGAACCGCGCCTGATGAGCCTGGCGCCACCGGTGCATTTCGCCCTACTCAAGGCCAGTGAAATCCGCGACAACTTCTATCAGGTGCAACAGGAATTCGAATGGGCCCAGGGCATGCCGACCAACGCGTTGCTGGTGTCCGGCCCGTCGAAGACCGCCGACATCGAGCAAGTGCTGGCGTACGGCGCACACGGTCCGAAAGACCTGGTGGTACTGATCCTGGAGGACCAATGAGTCTACCGGCCGCTTTCCTGCGTGATGCACAGCAACTGATTCCCCAGGAGCGACGTTTCGACGACCCGCTGTCGACCCTGGCCTTCGGCACCGACGCCAGCTTCTATCGTTTGATTCCGCAACTGGTGATCCGCGTCGAGTCCGAAGACGAAGTGGTGGCACTGCTGAAACTGGCGCAACGGGATCAGGTGCCGGTGACTTTCCGCGCCGCTGGTACCAGTCTGTCCGGACAAGCCATCAGCGACTCGGTGCTGATCGTGCTGGGGGATAACTGGAACGGTCGCGAGATCCGCGGCCAAGGCACGCAAATCCGCCTGCAGCCGGGGGTGATCGGCGCCCAGGCCAACGCCTGGCTGGCACCGTTCGGACGCAAGATCGGTCCGGACCCGGCCTCGATCAATGCCTGTAAGATCGGCGGGATCGTCGCCAACAATGCCAGCGGCATGTGCTGCGGCACCGCGCAAAACACCTATCACACCCTGGCCGGGATTCGTCTGGTGCTGGCCGATGGCAGTCGTCTCGACACCGAGGATGCCGCCAGTATCACGGCGTTTCGCCAAAGCCACGCCGAGCTGCTGGAGCGTTTGGCGATCCTGGGCCGCGAGACCCGGGCAAACGCCGAGCTGGCTGCGAAAATTCGCCACAAATACCGCCTGAAAAATACCACCGGCCTGTCGCTCAATGCCCTGGTGGATTTCGACGAGCCTGTGGATATCTTGAGCCACTTGCTGGTGGGCTCCGAGGGCACGCTCGGGTTCATCAGTGCCGTGACCTACGACACGGTGATCGACCATCCGAATAAAGCCTCGGCCCTGATTGTGTTCCCGGATGTCGAGACCTGCTGCAATGCGGTCACCGTGTTGAAAATCCAACCGGTGTCGGCCGTGGAACTGCTGGACCGGCGCAGCCTGCGCTCGGTACAGAACAAACCCGGCATGCCCGCTTTCGTACAGCACCTGTCGAACAATGCCTGTGCACTATTGATCGAATCCCGCGCCGCGTCGTCCACTTTGCTGCACGAGCAACTGGCGCAGATCATGGCGTCGCTGAAGGCGTTCCCGGTGGAAAAGCAGGTCGACTTCACAGAAGACCCACAGGAAAACGCCCGTCTCTGGGCCATCCGCAAGGACACCTTCCCCGCCGTTGGCGCCGTGCGCAAGACCGGCACCACGGTGATCATCGAAGACGTCACCTTCCCGGTCGAACAACTGGCCATTGGCGTCAACCGCCTGATCGAGCTGTTCGACAAACATCACTACGACGAAGCGATCCTTTTCGGACACGCCCTGGAAGGCAATCTGCACTTCGTCTTCACCCAAGGCTTCAACAGCCCGGAAGAAATCGCACGCTATCAGGCGTTCATGGACGACGTGGCGCAACTGGTGGCGGTGGAGTTCGGCGGTTCGCTGAAGGCTGAACACGGCACCGGACGCAACATGGCGCCATTCGTTGAACTGGAATGGGGCAGCGATGCCTACCAGTTGATGTGGCAGCTCAAACGACTGCTCGACCCCAATGGCATTCTCAACCCGGACGTGGTGCTCAGCGAAGATCCACAGATCCACCTCAAGCACCTCAAGCCCTTGCCCGCCGCTGACGAGATTGTGGACAAGTGCATCGAGTGCGGCTTCTGCGAACCGGTCTGCCCGTCAAAAGGCCTGACCCTGAGCCCGCGTCAGCGCATCGTGATCTGGCGCGACATTCAGGCGAAGAAACGCGCGGGCATCGATACGTCTGAACTCGAAGCCGCCTTCGACTATCAAGGCATCGATACCTGCGCCGCCACCGGCCTGTGCGCACAACGTTGCCCTGTAGGCATCAATACCGGCGAGCTGGTGAAAAAGCTGCGCAGCCGGAAGGCGACGCATACGAAAACCGCTAACTGGCTTGAAGGACATTTCGCCACGGCACTGCAAGGTGCACGCTTCACCCTGCACGTGGCCAATGGTGCGCGGATGTTCCTGGGGGCACCGAGATTGGCGAAGTTGTCGGCGACGTTGACGCGCCTATCCAAGGGTCAGGTCCCGCAATGGACCAACGCCATGCCTCAGCCTGAACGGCCGATTCGCTTCAGCCCGACGGTGACGGACGCGCGCCCGCGCGTGGTCTATCTGGCGGCCTGCGTATCCCGCGCCATGGGCCCGGCAGCGGGCGATACGGAGCAAATGTCGCTGCACGACAAGACCCGAGGCCTGCTGGAAAAGGCCGGCTACCAGGTGGTGTTCCCGGACAACCTCGACAACCTGTGCTGTGGTCAGCCATTCGCCTCCAAAGGCTACGCCGAGCAAGCCGAGCACAAACGACAGGAACTGATCGGCGCCCTGCTCCACGCCAGCCGTGGCGGACTCGACCCGATCTACTGCGACACCAGCCCCTGCACCTTGCGCCTGGTTCAAGACCTCGGGGAAGTCCGCCTGGACCTGTACGACCCGGTGCGCTTCATCCGCACACACCTGATGGATCGCCTGGACTTCACGCCTCAGGAGGCGCCGATCGCCGTGCACGTAACCTGCAGCACCCAACACCTCGGGGAAAGCCAGGCGTTGATCGACCTTGCGCGCAAGTGCAGCAAAAACGTGGTCATTCCCGAAGGTATTCACTGCTGCGGCTTCGCCGGCGACAAGGGCTTCACCACGCCGGAGCTGAACGCCCATTCGCTGCGCACGCTCAAGGATGCGGTGCAGCAGTGCAGCGAGGGGATTTCCACCAGTCGTACCTGCGAGATTGGCCTGACACAACACGGCGGAATCGACTATCACGGACTAGTCTATCTGGTGGACCGCGTTACCCAGGCCAGGGTGACCTGATGACGAAGCCTCAAGAAAGGCGCATTCAGGCGCCTGTCTAGTCGTTTCTTGTGGGCATCAACACAGAAAAACAGAACCCTGACATATCGCCGCAGTCCACTGATCAAGTCCCGCCAATGCGGGACTTTCCCAATACTCGGCAGCCCGTCCTGATGGCCAGCAATGCCTGGCCATCAGTTCAAGGAGAAACACATGAAACGTTCTGTGCTGTTAGGTCTGTTCATTACTGCTTCCATGCTGGCTTCCACTTCATTTGCCGCTGAAGACCTTTGCGCGGTCAACCTGAAAACCATCGAAAACGGCAAGGCACAGATTCCTCCGGAAATGACTGACCAGGTAAAGGCTTCCGTCGAGCAAGCCAAAGCGAACCAGGCAAAAGGCACCAAGGAAGGCATTGATGATTGCATTGCCGAGACCAACGACATTATCAAGGCCGTCACAGACTCGAAAAAAGGCGGGAAGTAACTCGGTTCGTTCACGGCCAACCCTCTGGTTGGCCTTCCGGGCCGCGTTCGCGTACATCAACAACGGAGTACTGGCAGCAGGGAGCTCAAAGCCCGGTCACGCCCGATACGAAGCAAACCAAAACCCGCCAGTTGCGGGTTTTGTTGCATCTGGGGTGCGGATACGTGTAACCGCCCACATCGCTGCAAAAGCTCGACACATTTTCTGAGAAAACCGAATTCTTGCGTTGAATCGTAGTCTTTGAGGTAGGCCATATCAGATCGTGGCTGATTTTTCAGGCTGGGCTCGACCGTCCGCTCATACGACAGCACCGAGACCATCAGCTCAAGGAGATACCCATGAAACGCACCACACTCGCCGGCCTGTTCATTGCTGCTGCCTTGCTGGCCTCTCCTGTATTTGCTGCGGACAACAACCTCTGTACGAGCAAGCTGCAAGAGCTCAAAGGCAAAGTGAATGCGCTGCCGGCGAACTCCGCAAACACCACGATGGAGATCAAAAGACTGATGTCCAGCGCCGAAGCCTCACAAGCCTCCGGAGACGACAAAAAATGCGTCACCGAGGCCACCCAGGCAATGGCGCTCGCTGACAGACAGAGCACCCAGCCAACCCCATGATCTGTAGTGGCCAACCTTCGGGTTGGCCTTCCGGGGCGTGATGACGTACACTGTATATGCCTGCTGCTCACTTGATTCACAGAGCATCAGGCTCGGGGCCGTTTAGGATTCGACGCCGGTTGCGAAACTTTAGGTGCATGCCGAGTTGGTAACAGAACTCGTAAATCCACTGTTGCAACTACTTATAGTTGCCAATGACGATAACTACGGCCAGGAATTCGCTCTCGCTGCGTAAGCAGCCTTAGCCCTGAGCTTCTGGTACCTTCGGGTCCAGCAATCACCAGGGGATGTCTGTAAACCCAAAGTGATTGTCATATAGAACAGAATCGCCGTGCAGTACGTTGTGGACGAAGCGGCTAAAACTTACACAACTCGCCCAAAGCACCCTGCCCGTCGGGTCGCTGAGGGTTAACTTAATAGACACGGCTACGCATGTAGTACCGACAGCGGAGTACTGGCGGACGGGGGTTCAAATCCCCCCGGCTCCACCAAATGATCAATCAAAGACGTCCACGGACGTCTTTTTTTGTGCCTGCGATCCAGTAAATACGCGGCCTCCAGCGATTTTGCGGTCTTTTGAGAGTTTTTGAGTTCCAGCCGTTCGGGTATTCCAGACGGTATTCCAGCTCACCCGATGCTAATCTTTGGAATACCGAATCAGTGCCTGAGGACAATCTCATGCCTGCTCAAAACCTCCGCCTCTCCGATCGACAGCTCAAGGGAGTCAAACCCGCGTCCAAGGATTACGTCCTCACGGACGGTGACGGTTTGCAGCTCCGCGTACGCAGCAACGGCTCGTTGCTATGGAATTTCAACTACCGCGAACCGGTGACCAAGAAGCGCATCAACATCGGATTCGGGACCTACCCCGAACTGTCATTGGCGAATGCACGAAAGATGGCAGTCGATGCACGTGAGCTACTCGCGCAGGGCATTGATCCGAAGGTGCAGCGCAATACGTTGAATGAAGCTAAACGGGCAGAAACGGAACATACCTTCGAGAACGTGGCCACCGCCTGGTTCGAGCTCAAGAAAGACTCGGTCACCCCAGCCTACGCCGAGGACATTTGGCGGTCGCTCACACTGCATGTGTTCCCCGACTTGAGAACGACACCACTCGCGAAAATCACCGCGCCGATGGTGATTGGATTACTTCGTCCTATCGAAGCGAAAGGCAGCCTGGAGACGGTCAAGCGTCTTAGCCAGCGGCTAAACGAGATCATGACCTACGGCGTCAACTCAGGCCTGATCTTCGCCAACCCACTCAGCGGCATCAGGGCGGTATTCAAGAAGCCCAAGAAAGAGAACATGGCTGCGCTTCCGCCCGAAGAACTCCCCGAGCTCATGCTGGAAATCGCCAATGCCAGCATCAAACGCACGACCCGTTGCCTGATCGAATGGCAGCTGCACACGATGACTCGCCCCGCCGAGGCGGCAACTACTCGCTGGGCAGACATCGACTTTGAAAGGCGTGTCTGGACCATCCCTCCGGAACGAATGAGAAGCGCCGCCCACACAGCATCCCGTTGAGTGATCACGCCGTCGCCCTGCTGGAGTCACTGAAGACTCACAGCGGTCATCGCGAGTACGTCTTCCCGGCCGATAGAAATCCACGCACCCACGCCAATAGCCAGACCGCCAACATGGCGTTGAAACGTATGGGCTTCCAAGATCGGTTGGTCAGCCACGGCATGCGTTCAATGGCCAGCACCATCTTGAATGAACATGGGTGGGACCCGGAACTCATTGAGGTCGCACTGGCGCACGTCGACAAGGATGAGGTGCGCAGCGCCTACAACCGAGCCGACTACATTGAGCGACGGCGCCCGATGATGGCCTGGTGGAGTGACTACATCCAGAAAGCCGCCACCGGCAGCCTGCTCGCCTCTGCATACGGCCAAGTCAAAGACAAGAACGTGGTGCCGATCCGCTAGCGCTGTACAGGCGCAATAACGGCGGCGACAGCAACTGATCGCTTAAGATTCAAGGCAAGCAGCCTCGTTTATCCGCTTGTCAGCGCGGGTCCATCCAAACAGGGCTGCAAAGCCGCCCTGTTTGGATGGACCTCACTTTGAAGAGCTAAAAGCCACGACGTTGTCCGGGATTTACCACGGAATTCCACCGATGGATAACCGCTTTTCACGCCCCCAAGAGCGCTGAATTTCGGCCCTTGACCGGGTTTATCCACAGGCGTAGAACTGGCCGTGCAAGCGCTGTCGATGACAGCACCCCAGGTGACCCGAACCTTAAAGGTCACGCCGCTCCCGCGGTGGTTCTCCCCAAGGGCGATTCGCATCCGGCAGCTCGCCCGGTCACCTCCCCGGTGATGGATGCTCTTACACATACGGCCCTCGTGCGCCAGACACACCGTACCTCGCTGCCCTGCAGCAACCTATCCGCTTGGCCGAATCTTGCGCCAACCTGTGCCCGTCTCTTTCTCTGGAAAGAGACGGGCACTTCAAACACTGCTGCAGCCCTGATCGCATATGGCTTTGCGGCAATCCCCCTCGTGACAATCGGCGTGACAAACGCTGATGTCACCAGCAACAGCCATGTAGATGATGGTGCCGCAGACCAAGGAATGGACTGCACCTGACTGACAGTCAGGCATGCCCCGGTCATCGCACTGCTGCTTGCACCTGGCTCAGGATCTTCAGGCACTGGTCTCGTCAGCCAATGCTGCCTCCACCCGCCCACCGGTAACGGTGTTCAGGAGGCCAGATCATGAGATGCCCTTGCTCTTGGTCGTAAGGAGCCGCCAGTCCCGCGTTAGAGGACATCCCACAGGTCGCAGGGGCCTTGATCCCTGATAACACTCAGCATTCTTGGCGGGATGACGTGGGGGGAGGACGGGAGAACGAAAAGTGAGGTGACCGACATGGCATTAGTGGGTAGGCGCGATGGTCGTAACTTCGGTTACGGAAGACAATTGAGTTACGCAGGGCCGCAGGCACTGAAAGACATGTTCGGCGGCGGTCACTACGGCACGGTCAAGGCGCACAGTGATCGGTGGCAGGCATTCGTGAAGTGGTGCCGCTCCGAACAGGGTCCCGGTATCAATGATGCGCGGCAGATTGATCGGAAGGTGTTGGCCGACTATGCGGCGTATATGCGCGATATGGTTGGGCGCGGTGACCTCGCCGTCAGTACCGCACAAAACCGGCTATCCAGCGTTAACCGGACCATGGCGGCGCTTCGCGGTGATCAGCATGTGAAACTGCCAAGCCCGAGCAAGGCATTGGGTATGCAGCGCAGCGGGGTTCGTCCTTCGGTGCCGCAGGGCCAAGACCGCGAACAGGTTAAGCAGATCGTCAATGCGCTTTGCAGCCAACATAAGCTACGGGCCGCCGCGATTGTTCTGTTGGCGCGAGCCACCGGCATGCGCTTGCGTGAGGCCATCTTGGCTGACCTACCACGGCTATGCCGTGAGGCTAACGACCTAGGCAGGATTAACATTCAGGATGGCACCAAGGGCGGCCGCGCCGGCGCCTCGGCGCCACGTTGGATAGCAGTGGACGACCATATTCGTAGCGCACTTGGATTCGCATGGCAGGCGTCACCTGCAGGTAGCCGCAACCTGATTGCGCCACACGAAAGCTACCTGAATGTTTTGCAGAAAATCGTCCGCCCTGCGCGGGACATCCTGCATACACACTACCTCAAGGGCTTCCATGAGCTACGAGCGGCGTATGCATGTGAGCGTTATGAGCAAATCACCCAACACCGAGCGCCTATCAACGGCGGCCACTGTTGCCAGTTAAATAGGAGCCTTGACCGTGAGGCCCGGAGGCAAATCAGCTATGAATTGGGGCACGGTCGGATCGACGTGGTCGCTGCCTACATTGGGGGGCGTGCATGAGCAAGCCGTTCGATATGGACCTGTTCTTGGCTGGTGTGCTTACTGGGTCGCGCGCGACACGGCAGCGCCATTTGCGTCAGGCGAAGATTATCCAAGCCGAAATCACTGAACGCTGGCAGCGAGAGACGCCTTGGGCATGGCAGAGAAAGCATGTGGCTTGGTTTCTCGAACATCGTCTAGGGCGGAGTAGTGAGGCGACGCGGTATTACTATTTACTGACCGTGCGGCTGCTCGCTCGTCGTTTACAAAAAAAATGGGTTTTCAATCTCTGAGTGAGACCGGCTGCTATCGACCGATTCTGTTGAAAAATCGGACGCCTCGGTCATCCCGCCTAGCCACACCGCATGGCAAGTCGTTTCAAAGCACAATCTGCCAGCCCGAACAACAGCATTTTCAGCGATCTGCCAGCCTGCAGATAGTCCTTGACGTCTCACTGCCACGAAGGCATTTTGCCATTTCCCGGAGCGCCATTTTTCAGGAGAAAGAGTGAACTACACCCCAAATCCTCAGCATCGTAACAGCTCGTTCTCTGCCCAGAAGTCGCAATGGACGATCACAATTCCTGAAGAGATCGAGTGTTTTACGATGGCAACCGGCGCTGCCTGGTTTGGCAAGGATTGCTATTGGGGATTCTATCCGGGGCAATCTAACCTTCGACCGGTCGGTATGGCCCCTCCTCCGCACAGCTGTCCGGTGCACTTTGCCAAGTTCGTTGGCGATACCCTGCAAAACTGGCATGGCTACCCTATAGCTCATTGGGTCGCTCCGTATGACAAGCCGCCTGAAGTGGTACTCAAAGGTTGGCAAACCAACGGCATCATTTCCAAACCCCAGTTCGCCAGGATCCTGCGAGGCAAAAAATGCGCTCTGTGAAGCTTCGGATTCCTGGTAGCTACTGGGATTCGCAAATCTATTCGGGTGAGCTGATTATTTTTGGCGACGACGGGTCTATTCAGCGCGTCGACTGGTCGGGATTCGTTGACCGAGTCGCGACCAAACATCCGCATGTACAGACTGCTCTGCGCGTTGCATTTTCTGACAGCGATCTGTTTTACAACCCAAAGGTCAGGAAGATCCTGCGGGACCCTCAGATCGAGTCGCCCATCAAGGGGCAATTGAACCAGCTTGCCGACCTTCAATTGGAAACTGAAACGAGTGACCTATCGGGGCATTGGCAACACCACGACAGCCCGTTCGACTTTTTGCCTACCGACACCGAGATCTACCACAACGAAATTTACGCTGGCGGTGAAGATGGGCTGTTCTCATTTCCTCGAAGCGCGAGTCTGAGCAAGGTCAAAAGCCGACTGGACAAGCATCATGATGCCTCAGTGTTTCAGGTAAAAGCCTCTGATCGATTCAGCGCCATCGCCACGGCAACAGGCAAGGACGGTTTATTTGACTTTTTACTCGCACGCAATCCTGATGAGCGTAAGCGGATAGGCTCTCCGCGCCAGGTCGCAACCCGCCCTTGCAATGCCTGTGACTGGGCGTTCCAGAGCATCATGGGTTGGAGTTCGCAACTCGCGTTCCTCGCCAGCTTTCGAGAATACAAGGATTCGGAATCGAAAAAGAAAAAGCGGGTTTTCAACAAGATCATCGACCCGTCAGAGATTTTCGGTAGCAACCCTGGAAGTGCGAACGACATCGTGTGGGGCAGCCGCGAGAAAATGTACCGTTTCTCCGCTGGCCGTATTACTGTGGCCAATTATGAATCTGTAGGCAAGGCTGAGGATCCGGTCGAAAAATTCGAGCAGGTCGGCCACGTCGGCTTCAATCCTGAATCCGAGATCATTGCCACAGGCACAGCGCCATTCGGCACCGTACTTGAAATGGAAGACAGGATCATGGTGCTTCGTAGCGATGGGTTTTCGGAAGTCTTCAATGGCACACCCATTCATTGGCGAGTGTTTCCTCGATCCGAGCATTACAGCAATCAACTGCACATCGTCTACGAAGACGCCCTCGAAATCATCTCGTTTACCCATGACTACTTTGTAGATCAGGGCAAGAAAATGTTCGGCTTCGCCAAAGCCACTGAGTAATCCCCTTTAAGCCGCGGGCAACGGGCGCAGCCTTCAGGATCAGAGACTGGCCATTTCAAGGTCATGACGTGCTCACCAAGAGGCAGCTCGATGGTTACGGCATCGTCAGCTGGGTGCTCGGCGGTCGCTCTTAACGGTACGAAAGCAGGCAACTCTGTCGCCGGTTGCTCTCGTAAGGGGCCGAAAGATCTAAAAGTCAATCGGCGTCGTCTTCCAAACGTCCTGCGCCAGAGAGATCAGCATTGCATGCCGTTTTTCGATGGCCGCAGAATTCCACTCGGAGAAAGCCTCCAACTTGGCATTGATACGCGAGATGGAGGTGTTATGCCCGACGTCGGTCAACGTAACCAGGCTACGGGTTAGGTAATTGCCGCTCTTGCTGTATTCGACCTGCTTGTCCGTGTAGAAATCATTGCCCGCGACGATATTGATCGGCTTCTCAAGCAGGGTCAGGTTGCCCAACCGGTTCTTGTAGTCGTCGTAGGCCATCCCCGGACTCTCGGTGGCCCACTTAGCGCGCAGATCATCCTTTGGCCTGCTGGGCAGGATGTGCTCGATTTCCAAATTAGTGAAGGGCGCTAGGCTGCCCGGCACCTTCAGTCCACTGAAGGCCATCTCGACGTGCTGCGTCAGCCGCGCCAGCAAGTAACGAGTCCGGTACTGCTGCATCGAGTAAAAGTTGAAGCGTTTGAGAGCATCCGCCAATTCCTGGGATTTACCTACCATATTGGTCTCGAAACGCTCGGCGATGAAGACATTGAGCTGAGCCTTCTGCTTTGCCGCATCAGCTGTACCCGCAATCGCGCGCAGTTCGTCGGCCCAATGAGAGAAGCTGCGCTCCAGATCCTTGGTAGGAGTCTTAGTGAAGATGTAGTAAAAAAGGAAGCTCTCCAGTTGCGCAACAAAATGGTCAAACAACGACTTGGGAAAGCTTGCCGCCGCCAGCAGCAAAACGTAATGCAAGCTGAACGCACCGCCGGTTAGCCGCTTGAGACTGTCCATGGCCAGGCTGGGCTTGCTGTCATTTCCCTGCCCGTTGGCAAAGGCTAGGTAGTGCTCGACATTGCGGATAACCTTACGGACAAACTCGAAGGGCTTATTCGCGTAATCACACAAGGCTGCGTTGTCCTTAGCCACAAACCAGTCGTAGATCTCATCTTCCCGCACCACCGCGTCGCCGCGCTCGTTCTTGATGACGTAGTTAGCCATCAGGAAATAGCGCAGGAAACGCAGCGGCTTCTCCTTGCCCTTCTCCAACGGTTTGGTGATCTTTTTCCACTCGTCCTTGAGCTGGGTGAACTGTGCTTGCTTGACCTGTGTGAACAACAGGTTCTTGAGCAAGTCCATCGGGTTCAGCCCCACGCCTCGCTCGTTGATGGTCTCGAAAATCTTTAGGGCGCTGCTGACGTCCGTGGAGATCTGAATAAACACCACATTGTTGGCCAGATAGCCCCAATATTTCTTCAGCTTGGCGGCATCGTCGTAGTTATCCTTCAGATAGCGGTACAGCGTGCTATAGGCATTGATCAGATTCTCAAGCGAGCCGAAGCTTGCAATACCCGCAGCCTGGATGCCCGCGCGCACAGCCTGTGGGTCGGCATCCAACTCCACCAGCGTGGCCATGACTTCGCCTGCGTTCTCATAACGCGGCTCCAATTTCAGGTTGGTGCGAACCTCGCCATCGCTGTCCACATAACTGGTCGAGATCAACCCAGAGATCATTTGCCGGTGCGGCTCCCCCTGGAACAGATGCTTGAGCGCACACAGCAGCAAGAAGAACGTCGTCAGCCGCTGCTGGCCGTCGATGACCTCATAATGGTTCTTCTGATCAGTCGGTGACACCAGAACGGTACCGATGAAGTATTCCCGAGTGGTCCCTGCATCGATCTGCTCACCGATGTCCTCTAGCAGTTGATGCACTTCCTTGTCCGTCCAGACGTACTCGCGCTGATAGTCCGGAACGATGTAGAAGCACTCTCTAAAGGCCTCTTCGATGCTGTATTTGTGGTTTTCGATGCGAGCCATGTTTGTTCCTGTCTCGTTCTTTGTCGTGATAGGGCTTCAGCCGAGGTGGCGATTCAACACTTGGCAATTGGAAAAATCAGCATCGCTCATTCCCGTGTAGCCCCAAGCAAATCTGCTCCCGAATCTTTCTTCAGCAGCTCGTACACCACCGTCAGGAACACCTCACGCGTTGACTCGTCGCTGAGTAGCTTGGTCGCCATACTAGTGTGGCTGCTCATGGCGGCAGCGATGGCAGAGATGGCTTTTGAAGGCAGGTCCGCCTTCATGGTCTGTTCCATCGTGTTGTTCTGCACTTGGGCCATCACCACGCTGTCAGCGCGCAGCTTCTCGGAAACGTGCACCGCGAAGGCCACCTGGTCAGTGTCGGTAATGTCCTTGCCGAAGGAGTTGTTGAGCTTCTCAATCAGCTCGGCGAGGTATTTTTTCTCGCGGTCTCGGGCGTCGCGCAGGCCGTTATCGGTCATACCATAAAGGCCAGGTGTTTCACCCAGCACGGCGACGCCACTGAGGTTGCTGCCCTTCTTGATCTTGTAGTGGCTGAGTTTGAGGTCACCCAGGTCCACCTGCTCGGCGGTGATGCCCTTAAGCCGCTTACGCAGCAGGCGCGCATAGCTGGCGAAGGCCTCCAGGCTCGGGTCGCCGAAGTCGATCAACTGGGCGATATACTCGTAGCTGCGCACGAACTTGGTCAGGCTCTCGCTGAAGATCATCAGCTCGTCGCGTGCCTTGCAATACTCCGAACGCTGTACATCGGCGTACTCCATGTCCTTGTCGCTGCCCTCGTCATGGGCCTTCTCCCAGGCTTTTTCCCACTGGTCGATAGCATCGTTGAGCGTCTTCAACTTTCCGTTGAAGCGGTCGGTGGCTGACTGTGTAAGCGAGAACAGCTTCTGGTGCGTTACCTTTGGATCGACGATCGCATCACCAAAAGCCTCCACCTCAGCCTGCTCATAGATGAACATGCCATCCAAGCGCTGCTTGATATCGTAGACGATGTTCGGATCCTGGATGTCCGCTACCTGGGCATCACGATAGAAGGTCTTGAACGACGCCAGTATCTCGTCGGCCTTGTTAGCGAAGTCGATGACGAACGTCTTGTCCTTCCCGGGGAAGGTACGGTTCAGGCGTGAGAGGGTCTGCACTGCTTCCACACCGGATATTTTTTTGTCCAGGTACATGGCCACCAGCTTGGGCTGGTCGAAGCCGGTCTGGTACTTGTTGGCGACGATCATCACCCGGTAGTCCCGAGTGTCGAACACCTTGCGCATATCGCGGCCATGCAGGCCGGGGTTCAGGTTGGTTTCACTGAACTGGTGATCCTTGGGTAAGCTGGGCTCTTCCACATCCGTATTAGGCACCTCACCTGAGAAGGCCACCATCGCCAGCACGTTGTCGTAGCCCTTGCGCTTGCAGTAGTCCTCCAGTGCCAGGTGGTACTTCACAGCTGCAGCACGCGAGCTGGTCACCACCATGGCCTTGGCCTGGCCACCGAGCAGGTGCGCGACGTTCTTGCGGAAGTGCTCGACGATCAGCTCGACCTTCTGTCCCACGTTCACCGGGTTGAGCGACAGCCACTTGGCCAGTTTGCGCCCGGCGCTCTTCTCGTCCACCCGCTTGTCATCGACCATCTCGCTGCCGATTTTGAACGCCACCTCGTAGCTGGTGTAGTTCTTCAGCACATCAAGGATGAAGCCTTCGTCGATGGCCTGCTGCATGGTGTAGGGATGGAACGGTGCGGGCGGGTTATCGGTGCTAACCGGCTGCGCCGGATTACGCGGACGGCCGAACAGGCTCAGCGTCGAATGTTTAGGCGTGGCGGTGAAGGCGAAGTAGCTAGCATTACCTGGGCGCGAGCGCGAGCTCTGCCACACGGACAACCGCTCCGCTTTGGAGAGTTTTTCCCACTCCACCTCGCTCTGCCCTGTCAGTACATAACGCAGATCATCCGCCGTGCTGCCCCCGGTGGAGCTGTGCGCCTCGTCGATAATGATGGCGAAACGGCGATCGCGCAGACTCTGCTCGCCGAGGATGGCCTTCTGCGCATAGGGAAACGTCTGTAGGGTACAGACGATTATCGGCACACCATCAAGCATAGCCTTGGCCAACTGCTGGCTCTTGGGCAGATTCGACTGCTGGCGATCGATAGCGCACACCACGCCGGCCTGGTGCTCGATCTGCTGGATGGCATCCTGCAACTGCTGGTCAAGCACCTGGCGGTCCGTCACCACGATCACACTGTGGAAGTACGGCTCACCGTCCGGACGGCGCACACGAATCAGCGAATGCGCGGTCCAGGCGATGGTATTGGTCTTGCCCGAGCCGGCGCTGTGCTGGATCAGATACGGTTGCCCTGCCCCTTCTACCCGCACCGCGTCGATCATCCTGGTCACCCCTTCCCACTGATGGAAGCGCGGGAAGATCAGGCCCTCTTTGAAGTAGGTTTTGCCGTTGACGTCCTGGGCTTCCTTACGCTCCTGCAGCACGAAGCGGTGGAAGATGTGCAGCCAGTTGTCCTTTTGCAGCACCCGCTCCCAAAAGTAGCTCACGGGGTAGCTACCGTTGTCACCCGGTGGGTTGCCGGCGGCGCCATCGTTGCCCCGGTTGAATGGCAGGAAGAAGGTCGATTCGCCGGCCAGCTTGGTGGTCATGCGTATGTCGCTATCGCTCATGGCGAAATGCACCACCGCGCCACGCTTGAAGGTGAGCAGCGGCTCCAGGCCACCGCTCTTGCGCTCAGGGCGACGGTCTATGGAGTACTGCTGCATGGCGGCCTGGACTGACTGGGTGAAGTCGGTCTTCAACTCCACCGTGGCAACCGGAATGCCGTTGATAAAGAAGGCCAGATCGATCTCGTCGGCTTTGTCCAACGAGTAACGCAGCTGCGGCACTACACGCAGACGGTTCGCCGCATAGCGGGCAGTCACCGTGTCGTTGCGCTCATCTTCGGGCAGCGCCTGGCTCATGGCTAAGGTTCCGCCGCCGGCCACGGCAAAGCCGTAACGCAGCACATTTACGGTGCCGCCTTCGACCTTGTTCTCCAGTTGCCTGACCAGTCGGTCCAGCACCAAATCGCGCGTGCCTACACCATTCATTGCTAGGATCTTAGCCATAGCCTGCGGATGACTGTCCTCCAGCCAACCCAGCACATCGTCAGGGACTAGCGCCCGCCCTTGGTCATAGTCTGCAGACCTACCCACCAGCCAGCCGGCAGTTTCAAGCTGCTCGACGATATGGCGTTCCAATTCACACTCGTGGTGGATATGACTCATCGTTTCGTCCTTCAACGTCGCGGCCATCCTTGGGAACGGCCCATCAAATAATGTCTATCGGGCGTATTTACTGATACAGCTAGGGCACATCCACTCACCGTCGTTGTAGATGCCGCCAGTCAAGTACGTAAGTTGGTGGCACCACCAAGATCAACCGCTGCGGCTGC
This sequence comes from Pseudomonas sp. EU05-FHT14B02, assembly GCF_058791055.1. Lineage (NCBI taxonomy): Bacteria > Pseudomonadati > Pseudomonadota > Gammaproteobacteria > Pseudomonadales > Pseudomonadaceae > Pseudomonas > Pseudomonas sp. EU05-FHT14B02. The sequence goes on from NZ_JBYTDD010000001.1 coordinate 401,441, forward strand.
TTGATCTTATTAATCGAGCGACTCGGTTTCTGGCTTCACACCAATACCGTTCAGTTGGCTGTCCTGCCAGGCGGCATAAGTTTCGCCGCTACCCTCGACCAGCCAAGCGGTTCGACCACTGGCTGCACGCCCACACACAACCGCTGCTGCGGCACTCGGGCTACTGAAGGCATACTCGTCCTTGAACACCAGGTACTCACTTCCGTCACTGACAATCACACCATCACTCACCAACTGCTGGTACAGATTCCGGTAGTTGTGATCCGCAGTTCCTACCCACTGAGCGCGAGCCCGTGCCCCCTTCAGGACGAAGAACTCACCATCGACCTCTTGCGCCAGCGCGCGCTCCTTGCTCTTTGGAAGCTGTAATATAAAACACGGCGACTGGCTAACCGGTTGCTCGACTGGTGCCATAACGAGCTTGGAGGGTTTGATCAGCTCGCGCAGGAAGTCGAAGCCCAGCACAGGTAGCACGATGCGAATCTGCTCGAGGAAAAATGCCATGTCAGCGCGGTCTGACTCAGGCAGGTTGGTGTAGCTATGCGCTGTGACATTGCCTACTACACAGCGACCGGCTTGACTGGCGATCTGGATAAGCTGGCTCTCCAGATACTTGGCATGAGCCTTGGTCAGGTTCTGGTCCTTGCTGGTAATAAGGTACACACGCTCCCAGAAATCCTTGCCACCCTGCTCTTGCGGACGGTTATGTTGCTTCAGACGCTGGGCCACATCATCAGACTCGCCGATATACACCCGGGTACGCAGGCTGTCGTCCGGGTCGGGGCCGACAAGAAAGTACACGCCGGTGCGTGCGCATTCGGGACGCTGCACCAGCTCGGCCAATTTGGAGCGTGGGCCTGTCAACACATGGCCGGTCCAGTTCATGATCTCGGCGGTGAGCAGGCCATTGGGCGTGCCATCCACCAGAAATAGACGCAGGCTGCGGCCCTGGCTCATACGGCCTCCCTCAGGTCGATCTGGCCTGTGACAGCCGCGGTGATTAGGGCAGAGCGGCGCTCTTTCAGCAGTTTGATGCTACGCTCGGTTTTTTCACGCAGATGTTCTATCCGCGTCGTAGCTGCCGAGACCCGGCTGATGATTTCAACCTGTTCATCCGCGTCGGGAACTGCGACAAGCAAGTCCAGAATGACAGACTGGGCAATATTGACCATGGATGAGCTAGCTCCAGTTGCCTCAATCTCCACAGCTCTGCGCCCATACACAGTGACTAACGCGGCAAGAAAGTCCGGCGTTACACGTTCACCGCATCCAACCCGGTAGAGCTTGTCGCACAGCATAAGGTACGGGTAGTCATGAGGAACGACAGCACAACTGCCGACTAGCTCCCGAGTGTTAGCGCGTGAGATCAAAACATCGCCTGCCCTCAGGCTGAGCTCTGGCCGTGACTCCATCTGGGTAGGTAGCGCTTTGCTTTCTTCGGGGCGGAATACGCCGCCATTCACACAACCGACCTTCACAACCCCCCATTCACCCTCTTCTGGAATACGAGCTTCGCACTCGGGACTCCACCCTTGGCCAATACTGCTTATCAGCCGTTTGAGGGGGAGCATTTTCCAATGCTCAGGCACCTCTCCCAGCCACTCAACACCGGAGTCTTTCATCCTAACGTTGGGGTCGAGGCCCTTGGTGACGGCATGTGTAATCAGCGCTTGGCGCTTTTCGCGCAGCAGTTCGATAAAGCGGGTTTTCTTTTCAATCAGCGCGTCGATGCGAGCAGTTTCGCGCCCCATATACACTGCGATGATCTGGCGCTCGCTTTCCGGCGGCACAGGCAGAAACAAATCGATAATACGCTCTACTGCCAACCCAGGCTGAGCAGACGATACTGAGTACTGACCTAGATTCATTGCTCGCAACAGTTCGCCTAGCCAGCGAACGGCAGTGGGTACATAAGGTGAAACGACTACCGCATGCTCCGAAGCCCAGAACTTGCCGTCGGCATAGTTGATGTTCCCGCATAACGCGCCCTGTCGTCCCACGAGGGCGTAGGCTCCTTCATGAGTAAAAGCAGCGCAGTATCCGCGAAGGCCGTTCCCACCATAAACAGGGTATTCACCCTCTTCTTCGATTGTCTCGCTCGTAATGAAGTCGCCGCTCTGTAACGATGCCAGCCATTTGAGCTTTCTGACATCCCAATGCTCCGGCACCATCCCCAACCACTCCACCCCGGAGTCCTTGTAGGCCGGATAAGGCTTGTAATGGCTCATGCCGTCACCTCGCCCAACAACGCGGCGATCTCGGCCTCCACGGCCTTGAGGTCGGCATCGATCTCGGCCAGCGGGCGCGGTGGCTGGTAGACGTAGAAGTAACGGTTGAAGTTGATCTCGTAGCCGACGATGCCGACCTGGCCGTCCTTAGCATCCGTCTTGCCGGTGTCGATCCAAGCATCCGGCACATGGGGCATCACTTCGCGGGCGAAGTAGTCGTCGATGCCCTGGCTCAGCGGCACGTTCTCGAACTCGCGCAGGTCGCTGTCGGCCTGCACATTGCCCTTGTCGTCCACTACCTGCTGGGCATTGGCGTCGCGCTCGCCAAAGCAGGCCAGCGCGGCTTTTAGCGCGCCCTTGCCGATTTTCCTGATGCCGGCAGCCTTGAGGAAGGCCGGCAGGTTGTCGAACTCGCCCTGCACGCAGGCAAAGGCCTCCATATGATCGGCGCCCTTGGTGTCGCGATAAGCAGCGAGCTTGTCCGGGGTGACCGAGAAGCGCAGGCGCAAAGGGAGCTCGACGGTGATGCGGCGGTAGCCGAAGTCGGTGGTGGCGAAAATCTTCGAGCTCGGGCCTTCCTCGAAGGCCTCGTGCAGCTTGGCGATCTCGGCGATCTGCTCGTCAGACAGGTACTTGCGCTTGCTGCCCAGGCTCTTGCGCATCGGCGCGTGCATGGCACTGGCGTCGACCAGCTGCACCTTGCCCTTGCGTAGCGCGTCCTTGTGGTTGGACAGCACCCAGATATAGGTGCCAATGCCGGTGTTGTAGAACAGGTCGGTGGGCAGGGCGATGATCGCCTCCAGCCAGTCGTTCTCCAGAATCCAGCGGCGGATCTCCGACTCTCCGGAGCCGGCGCCGCCGTTGAACAGTGGCGAGCCAGACAGCACGATGCCGATACGGCTGCCGCCCAGCTCAAGCGGTTTGCGCTTGGACAGCAGGTGCATGAGGAACAGCAGCGAACCATCGCCCACGCGCGGCAGGCCGGCGCCGAAGCGGCCGGCGAAGCCTTGCTGGCTGTGCTCGGCCTGCACCTGCTTCTGGACGTTCTCCCACTTCACGCCGAACGGCGGGTTGGCCAGGCAGTAGTCGAACTGCTCATGTGGCAGGTGATCGTCGGACAGGGTGTTGCCGAGTTTGATGTTACGGGTGTCATAGCCCTGGATCAGCTTGTCCGCCACGGAGATGGCGTAGGTTTCCGGGTTCAGCTCCTGAGCGTAAGGCACCAGCCGGGCATTGGGGTTCCACTCGTAAACCTGCTCGATGGCCGAAGACAGAAAGCCGCCCGTACCGGCGGCGCAGTCGTACACGGTGCGCACCACACCATCGCCGTTGAGTGCCTGATGATCCGGCGCAAATACCAGGGTGGTGGCCAGGCGCACCACATCGCGCGGGGTAAAGTACTGCCCGGCATCATCGTTGGATGACTCGGCAAACTTGCGGATCAGGTGCTCGAAGATAAGCCCCATTTCGTGGTTGCTGATCTTGTCCGGGTGCAAATCGACTGCTGCAAACTTCTGCGTAACCAGGTAGAGCAGGTTGGCTTTCTCCAGCTTCTCCAACCACCGGTCAAAGGCGAAATGCTCGAACACCTGGCGGGCGTTGGCGGAGAACTTGGCGATGTAGTCTTCCAGGTTGGCGCGGGTACTGGTGGAGCCCACGCTGTCCAGGGAAAACTGCGAGACGTTGTAGAAGGTTGCGCCGGCCGTCGTCGGCAAGATCAGGTCCATGTCCACGCCACTGGCCTTCATCGCCTCATACTGGCTGCGTACCTTGCCGCGGGTGGGTTCCAATACACATTCCAGACGACGCAGCACGGTGAACGGAAGGATGATGCGGCCGTACTCGGAGGGCTTGAAGGCTCCCAGAAGCAGATCTGCGATATTCCAGATGAAGGGGGCCAGGGTCTGCTGGTTCACGCGCACGTTCCTTACACAGAAGCAGGGAGGGCGTGCTCGCCGCATCCCTGTGAGGTATATGTGATCAATGCCACACCTTAACCGGTTGGATAGCTTCGAGCCAGTATCGACATACGGCTAAGGTGCTGATTTCATTCATCTCGGCCAGGAAACGCTCACGGCACGTTTGCTTACGCTTACAGACGTACTCCAAATCTGAAAAGCTCACCCGACTCACCGGGTGGCTACTATTGAGAGTTAACGGAGGGCAACTCGGCACCTACCGTCCTCTCCGCGTCATCAACGCAATCCTTGCGTTATTCCAAACGGTATTCCAAGTACATCTTCAAACAGAAAATACCCTTTTAAATCAATTTACTGGGTAATCAATTCAGCTCACCCCGGCCCACCAATTGAGACACCATCGAAGCCCGCCCCGTGCGGGCTTTGTTGTTTCTGGGCGCATCACAAGCCCTGCAACAGGCTGAAACAGGCCCCACACCAACGATCAGTACTTGATATCCCGAGCTGTGCGACGGGTATCCTGCTTGGTGCTGCGCTTGTCCTGGCGACATTCCACGTTGCTCTTGTCATTGCCCTTTCTGCATTCATCCTTGGTTTGCCGGGCAGTGGATCGCCCTTCCTGCCTGGTATCGCGAGCTTCACGCCGCTGCTCACCCTGCTCGGTCGCGTAGACGGGTAGCGTCACCCACTGCACGCCAGCGGCGATGAGCAGCGTCGCCAGGGTTTTCAAATAGTGCTTGCGAATCATGATTTTTCTCCAATTAAACATCGCTCGGTCGCTTCGTTCGCTCCCCCCAGGCATTCAGCGAAAACGTGAGTTACATCGTACGCCCACAACTCACAAAAGCACTTTGTGGCAGGTAAAATCTGACGATAGGGTCACATGGACAGTCGCGCAATGCCGCTATGTGCATGGTTGCAATATGGGCACCGGCCCGAACCTCCTTGTTTCCAGGTAGTGGCGTCGAGTCGATGCCTGACAGACAAACCGGTCGGAAGCAGACTTTGCCGCGGATCATTTGCCGTAGCTATGCCGCAAGCTCTGGTACGAGGCTTTGATACAGATGAATTTTTCTTCACCCCACGGTTGCGTTACTGCCTGTACATTGCACTCGCTCATTCAAGAAACTACGGTTTGCCCGCCCTCCCGCGGGCTTTTTTTTTGTCTGCGAATTCGCAATTCGAGACTCACTGAAGGTTTCCTCTAGCAACAAAACCCGCCCCCCTTTCGAGATGCGGGTTTTGCGGTTCAACACCAATTCAATTCGCTGCCTGGATCTGAGTCGCCGCCACCGGTAGTTGCGCTTTGGAGAGCACGGGCTGTTCCAGCCTCGCTCGCCCGTAGAACGCCAGCGCCGTCAGCAAACACGCCAGCCATACGAAGATCCCGGCCCAGAAGGTGTGGGACATGTAGTGCCACCCTTGCAATACCCGTGTGGTGCCATAGATGAAACCGAGGGTCAGCGAGCCGTACATGATCGCTTTCGAATAGCGCCAGCGATAACGGCGAGCCACGAAGTACAACGCCAGCATGGTGAAACCGCCCGACGCATGTCCGCCCGGCCAGCAACGCCCCTCACCAGCGACGTTCAACAGGTCGAAATTCTCATACCACTCGATGTGCTCCATTTTGCCGCCGTACAGGGTCGTCTCGATCGGGCAATACACGCTGGTGTGGCCCTTGAGGTAGTGAATCACCCCGGTGCTGATGGAGAACGCGAACACCACGTAGAGAAAGTCGCGTCGATGGCGATTGGCAAAGCGCAGCACCGGTGCGACTTTGATTTTTTCCAGGAAGGCGATGATTTTCGAGTGCTTTTCAGCCTTCAGACGCGGCCAGAGAAACGACAGCAAGGCACCGATAATCGCCAATTCTCCGGTCCAGTTCGGAATGATCCGCGCCCATTTGTGGGTGATTTTTTCGAACAGATGGACCTGGTCCAACGGGTACGTCTGCGTCACCGGATCAAAAAAGTAATTGTTGAAGGCAATGTCGATACTGGTCATGTCGAACATCAGGAACACCGCGACCGCGCAGGCCAGCGGAATACCAAAATTCACCCAGTAAAAGCGGGAAGCGGTCAGCATGCTCAGTCCTGATTCGAAGGGATAGTGAAATTCAATGGGTTGTCACCGTCGGCCAATCCGATGCTTCGATAAAGCCAAGCATGCGCGGAGTCTGCGGCGTTTCGGCGGAGATAAACAAAGAAGCCCCGTAACCCAGGGTCGAGGTCGGCACATGGAGGTCTTTTTCCAGTTGGTCCATGCATTCGCTGTGGGTCACCAGAATCAGGTTACGTCCGGCCACCTTGTGCGCCAATGCGTCGCGCAGCATGGTGCCCCTGCAACCGATCAGCCAGTCTTCGCCCGTGCCGACCTTGTTGAACATGAAACCGGCGGTCTGCGCCGTACGCAGGATCGGGCTGTTGTAGATATCGGCCTTGTCCAGGCCCAGGTTCTGGAAATGCGTACCGACACCCACGGCGACACTGCGCGAGCGCTCGGTAATGCCATCGTTGCCAACCAGGCAAGGCGCCGTGGAGTGATCGCAGCGCTCGACGTGGCGCACCAGGACGATCAGGTCGCCTTTGCCCCACCCGGTCATCAACGCCTGTGCACCGGTCACATTGCCGTGAGCCAGGTCCGCAACGGCGGCAGGTCGCAGCAAGAACAGCACCAACGGGATCACCAGCAACGCCGAAACCAACACCACCGCAGCGTTGCGATAACGGGCGAAGCGGTTCAGATCGATCGAGCGTTTTATCCCGAAAAGACTCAGTCTTAATTCCACATCAAGCCGCCTCGCCGGCACGCACTACCTCATCAGATACGGGCAGGTTAAGGAAACGCGCGTCGGTGACTGGTGAAACCCATGTGAAAAAAAGCTTAAAGGCGCTGTAAAAGTCTTGTTACAGAACCGTGCGGAAAAAACCTTTCAGCTCCCGGGATTGCTGCCGATACATCCTGCTTACACCGCTTGGCGGCTTCCAAAAAAAACAATCTTCCAGCCAACCGACGATAAAGAAGTACCAAGTTCCTGGAGGAATGAGATGAATAGCTGGTTCGGCAACATCAGCGTGAACCTGAAACTGGGCCTGGGGTTTGGCCTGGTCCTGGCACTGACCTGCGTCCTGGCCCTGACCGGCTGGACCAGCCTGGGCGGGTTGATCGACCGCAGCAACTGGATGAGCGACATCACCCAGCTCAATGCCGGCCTGACCAAGCTGCGCGTGGTTCGCCTGCAATACATGCTGACCAACGGCGACGAAACCGCCGCGCAGAATGTGCAGACCACCCTCGACGCCTTCTCGGCCCAGCAGCAAGCCCTGCTGGCGAAGTTCAAGAGCCCGGAAAACCTCAAGCTGCTGCGCGAGCAAGGCGCCGTCATCGACGCCTACAGAACGTCCCTGGGCAAGATGCGCAGCGCCTATCGCGCCGGCAACAGCGCCCGCGACGCCATGAGTGCCAACGCCGAAACCGCCAACACGCTGATCAATGACATCAATACCCGCGTGCAGCAAATGCCGTTGAGCGACCAGCGCTTCGAACAGTTCCAGGCCATCACCGCGGCCAAGGAATCGTTCCTGCTGGCCCGCTACGAAGTGCGCGGCTACACCGCCAGTACCAATGCCGAGACCGAGCAAAAAGCTGTCGGTCAACTGGACGCCGCCATCGCCAGCCTGAAACCGCTGAACGTGCATTTCGCCGATTCCCAACAAGACGCCTTGCGTCAGCTGGAAACCGCGCTGGGCAACTACCGCAGCGCCTTGCAGACCTACAAGGCCGCCAGCAATGACGCGGTGCAGGCGCGCAAGGAAATGACCGAACAGGGCGCCGCCATCGTGTCCCAGAGCGATCAGCTGTACCAGATCCAGCTCGACCGCCGTGATGCCGAAAGTGCCCAGGCCCGTACCCTGCAACTGGTCAGCACGTTGCTGGCACTGCTGGTGGGCGTCATTGCCGCCGTGATCATCACTCGCCAGATCACTCGCCCATTGCGCGACACCCTGGCGGTGGTCGATCGCATCGCCAGCGGAGACCTGTCCCACAATGTGCTGGTCACCCGTCGCGACGAACTCGGCGTGTTGCAACAAGGCATCGCTCGTATGGGCGTAACCCTGCGCGACTTGATCAGCGGCATCCGCGACGGCGTGACCCAGATCGCCAGCGCCGCCGAAGAGCTGTCGGCCGTGACCGAGCAGACCAGTGCCGGGGTCAACAGCCAGAAAGTCGAGACCGATCAGGTCGCTACCGCCATGCACGAGATGACCGCCACCGTGCAGGAAGTCGCGCGCAACGCCGAAGAAGCCTCGCAAGCCGCTGCGGCGGCGGACGGCGAAGCCCGTGAAGGCGACAAAGTGGTCAACGAAGCCATCGCCCAGATCGAGCGCCTGGCCAGCGAAGTGGCGCGTTCCACCGAAGCCATGAGCGTGCTGCAACAGGAAAGCGACAAGATCGGCAGCGTCATGGACGTGATCAAGGCCGTCGCCGAACAGACCAACCTGCTGGCACTCAATGCCGCCATCGAAGCGGCCCGTGCCGGTGAAGCCGGTCGTGGTTTTGCGGTGGTGGCCGACGAGGTCCGCGGCCTGGCCCAGCGCACGCAGAAATCCACCGAGGAAATCGAAGGCTTGGTGGCCGGCCTGCAGAACGGCACGCAACAAGTGTCCGCCGTGATGAACAACAGCCGTGTCCTCACCGACAGCAGCGTGGCCCTGACCCGCAAGGCCGGCGAGTCACTGGAGAACATCACCCGCACGGTGTCCAACATCCAGTCGATGAACCAGCAGATCGCCGCCGCTGCCGAACAGCAAAGTGCCGTGGCCGAAGAGATCAGCCGCAGCATCATCAACGTGCGCGATGTGTCTGAACAGACCGCCACCGCCAGCGATGAGACCGCCAAGTCCAGCGTTGAGCTGGCGCGGCTGGGTGGTCAATTGCAACAGATGGTGAGCCACTTCCGCGTCTGACCGTACACCGTCGGTGATTGAAAGGCCCATTCGCGGGCAAGCCCGCTCCCACAGGTAGAGAGTCGAACACAGACTCTGTGAACGACCCAACACCCTGTGGGAGCGAGCTTGCTCGCGATTGCGTTCTCACAGACCGCATCTGAAAGGGTGTGCTGCGCGGCTTACCGCGTACCGCGCTGGCGCAATGCCGACGGCATGAAGTACGCGTCTTCGGGTACCGGCTGGGCAAAGTCCACTGTGCCCGGCTCTTCGTTATCCAGGTTCTGCACGTAGTAACGACGCGCCTGCAAGTCATGGAATACGTCCAGCGCACTCCAGGTGGTGGGCAGGTCGTAGAAGTTTTTCAGGTAGGCCATCGACACCCGCCACAACTCCCCACGCCCGTCATATTGATCCACCAATGCGGCGCCCCAACTGTCCTCGTCCAGAAACAGCACGCGCTTGGAATAGATATGCCGCGCGCCGGGCTTGAGCGTGCCTTCGACCACCCAGACCCGATGCAGCTCATAACGGGTGAATTGCGGGTTGAGGTGGCCCGGTGTGAGCAACTGCTCGTACTTCACCTCAGGGCTGCCGACTTTGTAATTGTTATAGGGGATGTAGACCTCTTGCTTGCCCTTGAGCTTCCAGTCGTAGCGGTCTGGCGAGCCGTTGAACAGGTCCGTATCGTCCGCTGTGCGCAGGCCGTCGGATGAGGCGATCGGGGTGTCATACGCGAGGTTCGGCGCCCGGCGCACACGACGCTGGCCCGCGTCGTAGACCCAGGCCTGACGCGGGTCCTTGAGCTGGTCCAGGGTCTCGTGAACCAATGCCGCACCGCCCGCCAGACGGGCCGGGCTCTTCACGAACGCCAGGTAGTAAAACAGCATGTTTTTCAGGTCGGCAAACTGCCCGCCCGAGCGGTAATAGTTGAAGAGCCCCTCCTGCTGCGAGGTCACAAGCGCGAAGCTGCCGTTGCGTTGTACCGGCGCTTCGGAGGCACGACGGACCACATAGATACCGCGATAACGGGTGATGTGGTTCCACAGCACCTCGATGCCATCCTTGGGCACCGGAAACGGCACACCGCCATAGGCATCGGCAAAACCGGTGCCGCCATCGAGCAGCTTGGCCGAGGTCGCGTTTTTCAAGGTGTTGTCATACAGCCACTGCGGTGCCGCGCCCGAGCGGCGAGAGGGATAGACCGGCATCTGGAAGGTGTCGGGGTAGCTGTTGAACAGTGCGATCTGACCCGGGCTGAGGTGGGCCTTGTACTGTTCAAGGTTGGCCTTGGTGATGGTGAACAGGGGCTTGTCCGCCGCATACGGGTCCAGGTGATGCTGGCCCGGCTTGTAGCCCGCCGGTGCCTGGGTGATGCCGCCGTTCCAGGCCGGAATGGTCCCGGCCGCATTGCCGGCACGCTCGGCCCCCAGCGGTGTCAGCGTGGTCTTCAATTGCTCGGCCTGCTGGGGCGAGATCGCGGCCAGCGCGCTGCCGGCGGCCAGGCTCAGGAGCAGCGCCAGCGTGGTCTTGGTCAGTCGTGAAGTGTGAAACATGATCGTTCTCCGAAGTACAAAAACCTGTGGGAGCAGGCTTGCTCGCGAAGAGGGCGGCACATCCAGCACAGATGTCGCCTGATTCACCGCTTTCGCGAGCAAGCCCGCTCCCACAATGGGTCTGCGTGTAGCAATCAAAGGAAGTACTTGAGGTTGAAGCCGACGTTGTCGCGGTCACGCAGGCCGTTGTCCTGCCCACCGCCGTAGAACTCGGTGTATTGCAGCTCGGCCTCCAGCTTGTTCTGGTAGTTGGCCTTGATCCCCAGGGTGTAGGCCTTGCGGCCCTCGATGATGTTGCCCGCCTGGTAGCTGTTGCCCTTGAAGTCATCCTTGTAGACGACATAAGGCGAGACGTTGACCCCGGCATACACGTCGTTCCAGGTGCCGTTGAGCATCGCGGTGTAGCTGTAGGAGTTGCGGTTGACCTGATCGCTGCGTTCGCCGCCAGACACATAGGAAAAGTTACCGGTGCCAGCGTAGTAACGGGTACTACCGTCATACGCGGTGTATTGCAGGTTGCTGCCGCGCAGGTGCTCGGACGCCAGTTCAAATACGCCGAACATCGAGTCGAATGACAGGCTCGGGCCAAAGTTGTAAATGGTGCCCATGGATGTGTTGAACGCTTCCACCCGCTCGGCGTTATTGATCTGGCTGTCGAGCGTGACCTGCTGCCCGCCGATGTTGATGGTCTGGCCACCTGCCGCTGCGGCGGCGCCGTTGGCCAGGTCGCCGATCAGGTCGTTGGTGGCGGCGACCCCGATGGGCAGGTTCGGCCGATAGGCCACTTCGCCGAAAACCGACGCCTGGCCCAGGGTGGTGTTGAAACTGAAACCGTACATGCGGATGTCTTCGGCGTAGCGCCGATGCGCCTGAATATTGCCCAGTACATCCATGGTCGCCAGGCCGTTGGCCAGTTGCCCCGCCTGGCTGCCGGCAACACCGGCCAACAGGTTGGTCAGGGCGTTCATGTCGATGCCCTTGTACCCACCCAGATCGGCGGAAATCGTCGGTTCCTTGGCGTGGTAGTTGACCATGTACAACCCGAACTCGGTGCTGTTGAGCTCTTCTACGATGTAGCGAAAAGCGAAACCGAACTGGCCGTCGTTGCGCGCGTTGTAATCCTTGCCGACCGAGGCCACTTTGACGGTGTTGCCAAAGGCCGGGGTGACCCCGTTGGCGTACAGGCCGGTGGTGCTCAGGGCCTGGCTGAGCAGCGGGTTGTTGCCCAGCGCGCTGTACAGATCGATTACGTTGCCGAAGCCAGGCACCGGGGTATCCAGGGCAGTACCGGTAAAGTTGTTGTAGGCGGTGTTGCCACCGTCGGCGAACAGGTCCGTCTGCGAGTAGAACGTGCCGACCGGGTCGATGCGGGTTTCCTTCCAGTTCGTCTGGTAAAAGCTTTCCATGGTCAGGCTGTCGGTCAGGCCAATGTTGAAGCTCAGCGCTTCCACCGGCACCAGCACTTCCTTGACTTCGGCCCCGGGCAAACGGTATTTGGCCGCGTCCACCGGGTTGGTGGTGTTGACCCCGCCACGGTAGAAAATCCCCTCACCCCAGTTGAACACCTGGCGCCCGACGCGGGCCGTGACTGGCATCTGCGCAACATCCCAGTTGCCATAGAGGTAGGCATCGAGCATCTCTACCCGGCTGCCGGCGATATCGCGGGTCTGGTCAGTAAAGTGGTCGTCCTGCGGGAAACTCTGACTGGGTTGCGACGGGTTGTTGTTACGGTAGTAATCGTTGCGCTTGTCCATCAGTTGGGTGTCATAGAACGCGGTGCCGCGCACGAACATCCCGTAGTTCTGATAGTTGGCCTCGAGCTCCGAGGTGATCTTGTACACCTCGGAAACCAGCCCCGTGTCGAAGTTGCGATTGCCGTCGTTGGTGTTGACGTCGTCGTTGTTTTTGTCCCGGCCCTGGACCCGCCACAATCGGCCATAAGACAAGGTACTGTCGAATGAACCGGTGACCTGGTTATCCAGCACGCTGAACTCCTTGGCCTGCACGCCGTCGACCGCGCACAGTTGCAGCAGCCCTGCCAGGCCCACGCCGGGAAGCGCCGCGCCAGACAGGCGAAATCGAGTGCTCATGATCCTTTCCTCTTTCCCTGGTTTTATTGTTTTTGTGTTCTGAAAACGTGGCTGCGATGGCTATGGCGTCAGTCCCGCACGGGCGTAAATCCGGCTGTGGGCGCCGAAATTTCCCAGCAGTTTGAACAGCTGCCGGTTAAGTGCCGGATGGTCGAAATCTTCGCGCTGCAGTTGATTACCGCTGCTGAAATGGCTGGTGATCGGTGCCGTGTCCAACCACTGGCCGATGGCTTCATCAAACGCCGCGGATTCGTCGACGGACTCGGCACTCACCACTTCGCGCAGGTAGTCCATCGAGTACGGCGGATAACGGGCGTCCTGTGCAGAGTCGGTATAAGCGTCGAGCATCGGGTGTGCCTGGCCGGCGCGCTGCAAGCGACGAAGCCAGGTCGACTGATACTTCTCCACTTCCATGTGTCGGGTGGCGACCCGTTCGATGGCGGCATGTTTGTCCGCATCGAAGCCGGCCAGGGCCTTGCCTTCCAGCACCAGCAGGCTCGCCAGTTCGACACCCGGTAGCGGCTTGGCGTGATAAGGCTGGGTCAGGTCCTGAATGTGATGCAGGCCCCAACCGAGAAATCGGTAACCCCAATAAGGATGGCCAGTGGCAAACGCCAGTCGCGCCAAGCCCATGTACTGGTAGGCACGCCAGTCCGGCCAGCTGCGCTGAAGAAACCCGGCAGCGGCGTACACCACCGGGTTTTCATGGAAGAAGCCCATATGAAACGGCGCCTGGGAGCTGTACTGAAACCGGGCGTCGCCGAAAGGCTGCGGGCCGAAGCCGTACAACGCGCCGACTTCACCGGGGTTGTCACTGAACAGGTTGATGTCGTGGCCGTAATCCGGCTCATCGGCAGCGCTAGCCAACACGGCCAGGGGCGCGACTTGTTCGTGATCAGCGACAACGATGAAGCGCTGGCGATTCCACGGTGAAAGCGTCTGTTGCACCATGACTTGTTCGGCCTTGAGGTGTTCACGCTCGGGCAGATCCTTGCCCGGCATCGGCTGGATGACCATCGCCAGATGAATCCCGGGGTTGATGCGCAGTGCGGTGAGGAAGTCATGGCGCAGATTGCCCCCAGGCACGACTGGCAATCGCAGGTTGTCGGGGCGCGGCGGGTATTGGGCGAAGTGCTCGCGGGCGAAGCGCTCCTGCTCATCGAGCAGCGCACTCACGGCCTGGTATTGCTGCGAAAGAAACTGTTCCAACGGCTCGACTTCAACCTGCGGTGCATCACGCAAGGCCGGCAAATCCTGCAACGCCAGGTAGCTGCCCACCGTATGGTTCGACCAGCCCCAAGCTGTGGGGGCCATTGCACAAAGCAGCAACAGGAGGAATGTCAGCTTCATTGCTTGGTTCTTATTGGATGTGCTGTGGGGGTTGAGCCTAACAACCGACCCTGCCCCTGACACTGTCCAATCTCACCAGAAAAGGTCTCCGATAGCGCCACATGCAAGCCCGCTCCCACAGGGGGATCTTTGGTGTTCCTTCAGGCGGGGTAACCAGTGATTTTGCGGATGCTCTGGTACAACGGCTTGAGCTGTCGATACATGCGCAGATAGACCTCCTTGTACAGTCGCTCATAGATCTGCTGCGCCTCGGGTTGCGGCATGAATACCGCACCGACCCGGGTCATGGCGGCCATCGCCGTGGGGAAATCCGCGTACAGCCCCAGCCCCACCGCGCAGCAAATGGCCGCGCCCAGGCCGGACGCTTCGTAGACATGCGGACGCTCGGCCGGCAGGCCGAAAATGTTCGCCGTGAGTTGCATCGCGGCATCACTCTGGGAGCCACCTCCGGCGACGCGCAAGCGCGTGATGGAGACCCTCGAACGCTTCTCGATTTTCTCCATGCCCTGACGCAAGGCATACGCCAGACCTTCGAGGATCGCCCGGTAAATGTGCGCGCGTGTATGCACGTCGCCGAAGCCGATCATCGCGCCCTTGGCTTCGACACCCGGCTCGCGGATACCGGGCGACCAGTAGGGTTGCAGCATCAACCCCATGGAGCCCGGCGGCACGGCGTCGACCAGCGCATCGAAGAGTTGCTCGGGCTCCACACCCTGAGCTTTGGCCTGCTGCATTTCCCGCAGACCGAACTCGTTCTTGAACCAGCTGACCATCCAGTAGCCGCGATAAATCATCACCTCGCAGTTGTATTGATCCGGCACCGCGGACGGGTAAGGCGGAATCAACGGAACGATTTCCAGGTAGCGCGACCGGGTGCTGGTGATCGTCGCCGTGGTGCCGTAGGAAAGGCACACGGTGCCTGGGTCGACGACGCCGGAACCCACGACTTCGCAAGCCTTGTCGGCACCCGCGGCGATCAGCGGCAGCCCCTCGGGAATGCCGGTGTGCCGGCTGGCCTCGGCGCTGATGTAGCCGAGGGTTTCACCGGGCTTGCGCAGGCTCGGAAGTTGTTCGGGACGCACCGCCAACGCCTGCCATTTCCAGTCGGAGGGCGCGGCCCAGCGCAAGCGCTTGAAGTCGAACGGCAGGTAACCGACGCAACAGCCCACCGAATCGACAAAGCGCCCACACAGGCGATGGGTGAGAAACCCCGAGAGCAGCAAAAACTTGTCGGTCGCCGCCCAGACCTCAGGCTGGTGGCGGGCGATCCAGTTGGCCTCGGCCTGGGCGCGAAAGTAGTCCACTGTGGCTTGCGCGCCGACCAGTTTGAACAGCCAGCCCCACGGCCCCTTGATGCCACCCTTGACTTCGGTCTGGCGTTGATCGAGCCACAGGATCGCCGGGCGCAGTGCCTTGCCCTGGGCATCGACATTGATCACTGTGCCGCGCTGGGTGGTCAGGGATACACCTGCGATCTGTGAACGATCGATGCCGGTTTGCTGCCACAACTGCTGGCAGGCCTCACCCAGTTTTGCCCAGTAATACTCCGGGTCCTGTTCGGCCCAGCCGGGTTGAGTCGAATAATAGGCCTGCAACTCGACCTTGCCTTTGCCCAGCAGATTGCCCTGCAGGTCGAAGAGCAGCGCGCGCACGCTCTGGGTGCCATTGTCGATGGCCAACAGGTAACGCTTGTTCGGGTGGTTATCCATGGAGCTCTCTTCAATGGGCATCAATGCGCGGCATCCGGCAAACCATGATGGCGTTGCCACAACGCCCGATAACGCTGTAATTCCTGCTGCCAATGCTCATCACCCCAACCCAGTCGCGGTTGGCAGAGTTGGCGAATGGCAGCGAAATAATCCTCGCCACCGCGCGGCAGCAACAGGCCCAGGCGGGTTCGGCGCAGCAGCAGGTCATCCAGGTGCAGGACCATTTCCCCATCGCAGGCAACGGCCAGCTCCGCCCACAAGGTGTCAGTGCCGCCGACGGTGTCATGGCCGAGTTCCGCGATCAGTTTCGCCAGCCTCGGCAGGTCACGGCCATGCCGCCCGGCCAAGCGCCGCCACCGATTGGCGCTGAGCCCCGGTATCGCCAGCGGCGGCACGGCGGCGAACACCGGCGCGGCGTCGTCATTGAAGGGCCGGTCGAGCATGCTCGCGCAGGCCTTGAGCACTTCGATCGCCTGCGGGCGAAAGGTGGTCAGCTTGCCGCCGGCCAGGGTCACGCAACCCGGTTCCTGCCACAACACATGCTCACGGGTTTCATTCGAGGGCTTGTCTTGATGCTCACCCGCCGCATTGCCCACCACCGGGCGCACGCCCGACCAGGTCGACAGCACATCGGCGGCGACCACCTCGGCCTGGGGGAACTGTTGGCTGCAGGCCGCCAGCAGATAGTCGAGCTCATCAAAGCTGATGCTCGCGCTCTGATCCAGATCGCCGTGATGATCGAGGTCCGTGGTGCCGACCACCGTGGCACCCTCCCAAGGGAAAACGAACACCGGTCGACGGTCGCGCTCGTGCAGAAAGGTGAAGGCTTGCGCCACTGGCAGACGCCAGCCCGGCAACAGCAAATGACTGCCACGCAACGGGCGCAACTGGTGAGGGGCATCGGGCAGGCGCAAGCGCTCGGCCCACGCGCCAGTGGCCACGGCCAGCACACCACAACGCAATGTCAGTAACCCGCCTCCTTCGCAGTCTTCGACCTGAACCCCGCAAACGCGCCCCTCTTCACGCAGCAATTGCTGTACGCGCACGCCGTTGAGTACCACAGCGCCGTCGGCCCGGGCCTCGCCCAATACGCGCATCACCAGACGGGCATCATCGGTCAACGCATCGACAAAACAGGTGCCGCCCAGCAGGTCATCTTCCTTCACCCCGGGCGCCAGATAACGAAGTTGTTGCGCGTCATGGAAGTGATGGCTGCGCCGCCCGGCCAATGCGTCATAGATGGACAGCAAACCACCCAGCACCCGCGGTCCGGGAAAACCGCCTCGGTAATGCGGCATCATGAAACTCATCGGCTCCACCAGCCCCGGCGCCTCGTCGAGCAGGCGCTGGCGTTCGCGAACTGAGTCGCGGGTCAGGCGCCACTGGCCTTTGGCGATGTAGCGCAAGCCGCCATGGACCATTTTCGAGGAGCGGCTGGAGGTGCCCCAGGCGAAATCGCGCTGCTCCAACAGCAGGCACCGCCACCCTCGGCGCGCGGCTTCGCGCAGGATACCGGCGCCGCTGATGCCGCCACCGATGACGATCAGGTCCCAGGTTTCATCCGCCAGCGTCGGCAGCACCCGCTGTCGCCACGCCGCGTTCCAGTCCAGGCTCATGGCCGTCACTCCTGCAACAGCGTGCCAGGGTTCAGTCGCCCGGCCGGATCAAAGTGCCGACTCAGTGCCTGCAGGGTATCCATCGCCAACGCGCCCTTCTCCCGCGGCAGGTACGGCGCGTGATCCTTGCCCACACCATGCTGGTGACTGATGGTGCCGTGGTTGTCGACGATGGTCTGGCTGGCCGCCTGCTTGAGCGCCTGCCAGCGCGCCAGGGTGGCGGGGTAGTCGGCCGCCGGGCGAAACACATAGGTGGTGTAGATGCTCGATCCTTCGCCATAGACATGGGAAAGGTGGGTGAAGACATGCACCCGCTCGCCTTCGGCAGCCAAGGCGTCGCGCAGGCTGTTTTCGATCAGCGTGAGCAGGTTATCGACGTTGCTCCAGTCAGTGGCGGTTTCCAGGGTGTCCACCACGTAACCGGCGTTCCACAGGTTTTCCCGCAGGTAGGGAAAACGAAAACGGTTCTGCGCCCACTTCTTGCCGAGCAAAGTGCCGGTAAACACCCCGCCGAACGCCTTGAGGTGCTGCCGGGCCTGGCGCAGGGACAGCGCATTTTGTCGACGATTGCCGGTCACACCGAACGTCAGCAGGCATTTGCCCGCACCGGCGCCGCGTAGGGCCAGGTACTTTTCCAGCCAGGCGATCTGCTGCGGGTGACCGGCCAGCGCCAGCTGGGTTTCGGTTTCCACCGCGTTGGACAAGCGCAGCATCGACAGCGGCACCCGCGCCTGAGCCAACTGGCGGATGGCTTGCAGCGCCTTGGGCCAATCGGGCAGAAACACACCATAGAAACGCTCATCGGCGGGCAGAGCGCTGACCCGTACCTTCACCTCGGAAATGATCCCGAAGCGGCCCTCACAGCCCAACACCACCTCGCGCAGATCGGGCCCGGCCGCCGAGGCCGGAAAGGAGGGAATTTCCAATGGGCCGGCAAAGGTTTCCAGGGTTCCGCCGGCGAACAGTTGCTCGATCCGCCCATAGCGCAGCGACTGCTGGCCACTGGAGCGGCTGGCGACCCAACCACCCAGGGTCGACAGCTCCCATGATTGCGGGAAATGCCCCAGGGTGTAACCACGGGCGCGCAACTGACTTTCCACCTGCGGTCCGCTGGTGCCAGGGCCGAAGGTGGCCAGCAGGCTCTGTTCGTCGAGGTCCAGCATGCGATTCATGCGGGCAAGGGAAACCGTCACCACCGGCCGCGCGGAACTCGGCGGGTTGATGTGACCGGCCACCGAGGTGCCGCCGCCATAAGGAATCAGGCACAGGTCCTGTTCATGGGCGAGCAACAGTAACCGGCGAATCTGTTCAGCGCTCACGGGATAGGCCACAGCGTCGGGATAATTCCCCAACGCGCCTTCACGCAACGCCAGCCAGTCCGGCAGGCTCTGCCCTCGCGCATGCAGCAAACGATCATGGGCATCCACGCTGTACAAGAAGTGTTGCTGCAACCGCGACGGGGGCACGCGGGCCAATGCTGTCTCAAGCGTCGCATCGGGCAGCGCTCGACCGTCTCCCACCCGCTGGGCGAGAAAACTCGCGCCCTGGGCCGGCAGTTCGACCACCGTGGTTGCATCTCCCCAGCCGTTCCAGCGTCGCATGCGTGTGTCCTTTTGCGGTTCTGATCAGTGATATTTCAGGCCCCCATACTAGTCAGCCGCCGAAAAGTGTCACGGTCGCATCCGGCCAGTTCGAGTAGCCAATTGAGTCAAACGTCGCGCAGGCGTCAGCCATTTACTTTAGCCGTGGTTTCAAATTACCTTTCAGGGCATTCATCCGCGCACGCGGGCCTTGATCAAAGGAATACGATCATGCAATCCCTGGGCTTCACTTCAGTTCCGCCGCTGCTCAAATACCTGCGTCATGCCGAACAACTGGGCATGGCCATCGAGCCTGCGTTGGCGGCTGCCGGGTTGCAGGCACAGCAGTTGAGTGACAACAGCCTGCGGTTGCCAGGTGAAGCCCATGAACGGCTGCTCGATTATTTCTGCGAACACTCGGGCGATGCATTGTTCGGTCTCAACGCCGCGCGTTTTGTGTTGCCCAACTCCTGGAGCGTGCTGGGTTACATCACAATGAACTGCGCGACACTGGGCGACGCCATGAGCCGCATCATGCCGTTCGAGAAGCTGGTGGGAGACATGGGCGTCAGCCGCGCCGAGGTGCAGGGCAGCGAGGTGCACCTGATCTGGACATGCCGCCATCAACGCCCGCGAATTCGCCGACACCTGGTGGAAAACGTGCTCGGTTCCTGGCTGCAATACGCGCGCTGGATCGCCGACACGCAAATGTCACCGGCTGCCGTCTGGCTGGAACATGCCTGTCCGGCCGACACGACGCTGGCACAGTACGAGCAGTTCTTCGACTGTCCGGTACTGTTCGACCAGCCTTATTCGGCGCTGATTGTCCCATTGCCGTATTTGCAGTTGCCATTGCGCCAGGCCGATGCGCAATTGCTGCGCACCCTGGAAGAACATGCCCAGGGGTTGATGGCCACACTGGAGGACGCTTCGCTGGAACAGCGGGTCAAAAGCATCCTGCGAAAATTGCTCAAGGAAGGTCTGCCACGCAAGGAGCAGGTGGCCGAGCATCTCGCGGTGTCAGTGCGCACGCTGCAACGCCAGTTGCATCAGGCCGGTACGTCGTACCAGCAGATCCTCGATGACCTGCGCCAGGAGCTGGCCGAGCATTACCTGCTCAACAGCACCCTGCCGATCCAGGACATCGCCCAGTACCTGGGTTTCACTGAACCCCGCTCGTTTCACCGCACGTTCAAAAGCCGGCGCGGGATGCCGCCCGGCGAGTTTCGCCAAACCCACCGGGTGCCGAACGAAGGCTGAAGGCTTAAACCTGAGGGGCTGAAGGCTCAGAGACTGATCGCGTTGGTGAACACCAACCGATTGCCGAACGGGTCGGCGATGGTCATGTCCTGGCTGCCCCAGGGCATGGCCTGAATCTGCGGATGGGAAAACCTGTATTGCCTGGCCAACAGTTGCTGCTGAAACTTCTCCAGCTCATCCGTCTCGATCCGCAGCGCAGACCCCGGTGTGCTGTCGCCATGGTGTTCGGACAAGTGCAGCACACATTCGCCACGGGAGATTTGCAGGTACAGCGGGTAATTCGCTTCGAATCGATGTTGCCAGTCGATCTTGAACCCCAGGAAATCGACGTAGAACTCCACTGCCTTGGCTTCGTCGAAAATACGCAGGATCGGAGTTGTTTTGCCGAAGCTCATCGGGTTGCTCCCTGTAGGAGCGAGCCTGCTCGCGATGGTCGTTAACGATAACGCGTTTTGACTGGCTAAACGCGGCGCCTTTGACTCCATCGCGAGCAGGCTCGCTCCTACATGATTGAACAGCGTTAGGTTGTCGGGTTTGATAACAGTCCTTCGGCGCGGAAATGCCATTCTTTAGTTTCAAAGTGCCATCACCGTGACGCAGTCCTCGAAACTCACTGAAAACCCGTGCGCAAATCCCCTTCCCGGGCCAGAAACCGTCCTTCCCTGCGCCCGTTGGCCTGGCCATCACGGTAACTCAACACACCGTTGATCCATACCCCTTCAATGCCCTCTGCCGCCCGCTGTGGGTCGTTGAAGTCGGCGACATCACGAATGGTCGCCGGGTCGAACAACACCAGGTCCGCCCAATGGCCTTCGCGTATTTCACCGCGCGCCTTCAAGCCGAAGCGCGCCGCCGACAGCCCGGTCATTTTGTGCACGGCGGTGTGCAGCGGGAACAGTCCCACGTCGCGGCTGAAATGTCCGAGCACCCGAGGGAATGCGCCCCACAAGCGTGGGTGCGGAAACGGATCTTCCGGCAAGCCGTCGGAGCCGACCATCGACAGCGGATGCGCGAGGATCCGACGGACATCCGCCTCATCCATTCCGTAGTACACCGCACCGGCCGGTTGCAGCTGGCGAGCGGCCTCCAGCAACGGCAGATTCCATTCGGCGGCGATGTCCATCAGGTCGCGACCGCCCATCTGCGGATGCGGGGTCGACCAGGTGATGGTGATGCGGTGGGCATCGGTCACCTGCTTGAGGTCCAGGGTCGAAGAGCTCGCGGCGTAGGGATAACAGTCGCACCCCACCGGGTGGGTCTTCGCTGCCTCTTCGAGGGACGCCAGCAGCTGTGGACTGCGCCCCCAGTTACCGGCGCCGGCACATTTGAGGTGAGAGATGATCACTGGGCTTTGCGCATGGCGACCGATCCGGTACGCCTCGTCCATGGCCTCCAGCACCGGTTCGAATTCGCTGCGCAAATGGGTGGTATAGACCGCCCCGAACGCGGTCAATTCTTCGGTCAGTTGCATCACCTCATCGGTCGATGCCGAGAAGGCGCTGGCATAGGCAAGGCCGGTGGACAGGCCCAGGGCGCCGGCCTCAAGGCTTTCGCGCAGTTGCTCGCGCATGGCGCTGATTTCATCGGCAGTGGCGGTGCGAAACAGGTCGTCCAGATGATTACTGCGCAACGCCGTATGACCGACCAGCGCGGCAACGTTCAGCGTGGTGTTCGCCGCTTCGATGGCCACGCGGTAGTCGCGGAAGGTCGGATAAACGAACGCAGCGGCCGTGCCCAGCAGGTTCATCGGATCCGGCGGATCACCGCGCAAGCTCACTGGCGAGGCACTGATCCCGCAGTTGCCGACGATCACCGTGGTCACGCCCTGGCTGAGCTTGGGCAGCATCTGCGGCTGACGAATCACCACGGTGTCGTCATGGGTGTGCACGTCGATGAAACCCGGCGCCAGTACATGGCCCTGTGCGTCGATTTCCTCGCTGGCACGGGCATCGCGCAAGTCGCCGATACGCTCGATGCGCCCGTTGAGAATGGCCACGTCGGCGGGGTATCCAGGGCTGTTGCTGCCGTCGATGATCAGGGCGTTGCGAATCAGCGTGTCGTACTGCATGTCAGTCTCCCAGCGGCAAGTGATCGTCGCCACCGCGGTATTCGTCGAGGGCGAGTTTGATCCGCCGCAGACGTTCTTGATTGTCTTCAGGATTGGCCAGGGCCAGCTCGGTGGCGAGCACGTCGATGGCCAGCAGCATGCCGTAGCGCGCTGCCGTGGGTTTGTAGATGAACGAGGTTTCGGCGCTTTGCAGGGGCAGGACGATATCGGCCAGTTGCGCCAGGGGCGAATCTGCCCGGGTGATGGCCAGAATGCCTGCGCCATAGCTGCGCGCCAGCTCCAGCGTTTCAATCAGCTCTGGGGTGATCCCGGTCAGCGAGCAGACAATCACCACGTGTTCAGCGCTGAGGCTGGCGGCGGTGACGCGCATCATCACCGCATCGTGGCACACCGCAATCGGATAGCCGAGGCGCACCAGGCGCACTTGCAGTTCATCGCTGCACAGGGTCGAGCAGCCACCCATGCCGAAAGCGTGGATCATGCGCGCCTTGCCCAGCAGTTTCACCGCATCGGCGAAACGCGACTCATCGAACGCGGCCAGGTGCTGGCGCAAGGTCGACTCGATGTCGCCCACGATCTGCCCGTAGAACGCCGACTGCTCGGGCGTGCCCGCCGGGTCGAGAAACCGGCTGCCGACGCCGCTGGCCTGGGCCAGTTGCAAGCGCAAGTCACGCAGGTCCTTGCAGCCGACCGTACGGGCGAACCGCGACAGCGTGGCGCTGCTGACCTCTGCCCGCAGCGCCAGTTCATCGAGGCTGGCGGAGGCGGCAAATCCTACGTCGTCGAGCATCAGGCGAGCAATACGCCCTTCACCGGCGCTAAAGGAGTCCTGACGGGCGCGGATCTGGTAGAGGATGTCCATGCAAGCGGCTCCGGCTAAATCAGGTAAGAAAGGCCAACGGTCAGGCCGAAGGCGACGACCGAGATCAACGTCTCGAGCACGGTCCAGGTCTTGAAGGTCTGGGTAACGGTCATGTTGAAGTATTCCTTGATCAACCAGAAACCACCGTCGTTGACGTGGGAAAAGATAACCGACCCGGCGCCGGTCGCCAGCACCAGCAACTCCGGATGGGGATAACCCAGACCAATGGCCACTGGCGCGACCACGCCTGAAGCGGTGGTCATGGCCACAGTGGCAGAACCGGTGGCGATACGCATCAGCGCGGCAAACAGCCAGCCCATCAACAGCGGCGACAAATGAAATTCGTGGGCCAGGCCGACGATCTGGTCGGTGACGCCGGCGTCCACCAGAATCCGGTTCAAACCACCGCCGGCGCCTACCAGCAAGGTGATGCTCGCAGTCGGTGCCAGGCATTCGTTGGTGAACTTGAGGATCGACTCACGGTTGAAGCCCTGGGCCAGGCCGAGGGTCCAGAAACTCAGCAATGTGGCCAGCAACAGCGCGATCACCGAGTTGCCGATGAACAGCAGGAACTGATTGAAACCACTGCCCGGCGTAGAAATCAGATTGGCCCAGCCACCGATCAGCATCAGCACCACCGGCAACAGGATGGTCGCCATGGTGATGCCGAAACCCGGCAGGCTGTCGCGCGGTTCACGCTCCAGGAACTGGCGTTCCAGCGGGTTTTCCGCCGGCAACTGAATGCGCGGCACGATGAATTTGGCGTACAGGGGACCTGCGATGATCGCCGTCGGAATGCCGATCAGAATCGCGTACATCAAGGTCTGCCCCACCGATGCCTGATACACCTGTACCGCCAGCATCGCCGCCGGGTGCGGCGGCACCAGCGCATGCACCACCGAAAGCCCGGCGACCATCGGCAAGCCGACCATCAGGATCGAGACACCCACGCGCCGCGCCACGGTAAAGGCAATCGGCACCAGCAAGACGAAACCGACTTCGAAGAACAGCGGCAACCCCACCAGAAACGCGATGGTCACCATCGCCCAATGCGCATTCCTCTCGCCAAAGCGGTCGATCAAGGTTCGCGCCACCTGCTCGGCGCCACCGGACTCGGCCATCATCTTGCCGAGCATGGTGCCCAGCGCCACTACCAGCGCGATGTGGCCCAGGGTCTTGCCGACCCCGGCCTCATACGCCCCCACCACACCTGACGGCGGCATGCCCGCCACCAGCGCCAGGCCAATGGAAATCAGAGTGATGACAATGAACGGGTTGAGCCGGTAACGGGCGATCAGAACGATCAGTGCAATGATGGCGATGGCGGCATACACCAGCAGCCAATAGCCGAAGGACAGGGTCATGCGGTACTCCTCGAGAGGGTCACGTCGAAATATTTGTGAAACTCTTAAAACATTTCGGAAGGTGATTTTCAAACGAGGTGAAAGTAATTTTCGTGCAGAGGTAAGGCGTGTCGCGCAGAGGTATGAGTTGTCGCAAATAATGAAAATCAGGCAGGCGGATTTTCATCGCGCCTGCCTGTTTGATTTCAGTCGTGCTGCATCCGGGCACGCTTGAGCAATTTCTTGCAACGCTCGGACAAATGCAGCACCCGCAGATGCTTGCCGGCCTTGGCATAGCGCTCGCGCAAGGTGCCCAGTGCAGCGATGGCCGAGTAATCGACAAAGCTCAGGTGCTGGCAATCCAGGGTCACTTGCGCCGGGTCATTGGCCGGATCGAACTGATTGAGGAAGGGTGTGGTCGAGGCGAAGAACAGCGTGCCATGCACCCGGTACAGCTTGCTGCCGTCGGTTTCCAGATGACTGTCGGCGTACAGCTGCCGGGCCTGCTGCCAGGCGAAATTGAGCGCCGCGATGATGATCCCGCAGAGCACCGCCATTGCCAGATCGGTGAAAACGGTAATCACCGTCACCGCGATGATCACCAGCACGTCGTTCAACGGCACCTTGTTCAGCACCCGCAACGAAGCCCAGGCGAAGGTCTGTTGCGACACCACGAACATCACCCCCACCAGCGCGGCCAACGGAATGCGCTCGATCAGCGGCGACAGAAACAGGATGAACAACAGGATCGACACCCCCGCCACCACCCCGGACAAACGCCCGCGACCGCCGGAGCTGAGGTTGATCACGGTCTGGCCGATCATGGCGCACCCGCCCATGCCGCCGAACGCACCGGACACCAGATTCGCCGCCCCCAGCGCCACGCACTCGCGATCCGGGTAACCACGGCTTTCGGTGAATTCGTCGGTGAGGTTCAGGGTCAACAGGGTTTCCAGCAACCCGACCAGCGCCATCACGATCGCGTAGGGCGCGATGATGCGCAGGGTGTCCAGGTTCCACGCAATGTCCGGCAGCGCCAGCGTCGGCAAGCCACCGGCAATGTGCGCCATGTCGCCCAGGGTGCGAGTCGGCAGGCCAAGCAGATACACCGCCAGGCCCACACCGAGAATCGCCACCAGCGCCGGTGGCACCGTACGGGTCAGGCGCGGCATCATATAGACAACGGCCATGGTCACCGCGACCAGCCCGAGCATCATGTACAGCGGCGTACCGCTCAACCAGGCCTCACCGTTCTTGAAGTGCTCCAGTTGCGCCAGGGCAATGACAATCGCCAGGCCGTTGACGAAACCGAGCATCACCGGGTACGGCACCATACGCACCAGCTTGCCGAGCTTGAGCAGCCCGAACGCGATCATGATCAACCCGCCCAGCAACACCGTGGCCAGCAGATACTGCACACCGTGTTGCACCACCAGCGCGACGATCACCACGGCCATCGAGCCGGCCGCGCCAGACACCATGCCCGGCCGCCCACCGAACAGCGCGGTCAGGGTGCAGATGATGAACGCGCCATAGAGCCCCATCAACGGATTGAGGTGGGCCACCAGCGCGAAAGCGATGCACTCGGGCAACAGGGCGAAGGAAGTGGTAAGCCCCGCCAGGACATCGGCGCGTAGACGTTTTGCTTTCATTGGGAACCGCACACAGGGAGAGACGAAAAAGAGTGTGCGGATGTTACGGAAATGCAGTCAGACCGACCAGTTGTTGTGCCTGCGCAAACGCCATCGCGAGCACGCTCGCTCCCACAGGTTTTGCGTCATTCACGAAAAGGGCGAACAACACAGTACCTGTGGGAGCGTGGCTTGCCCGCGAAGAACGATAACGCGGTCTAAAGCGAGCTCACACCCTCTCGTCATTGCGCAGCAATCACGAATCAACCCTTGAAGTCAGCGCTCGCATAATCGGCCAACTTGCCCTGGATAAAGTCCAGGAAGCACTGAATGCGCAGGGCCAGTTGCGAGTTGCGGTAGTACACCGCGTTGATCGGCTGGCGATAACCGCTGTTGAACTCGGCCAGCAACACCTTCAAGCGTCCGGCACGAATGTCTTCGATGGTCATGTAATGCGACAGGCTGGCGATGCCCTGGCCGTCCAGTGCGAGATGGCGGATGGTTTCGCCGCTGGAAGCACTGATCGACGCCTGGATCGGCCAGCGGTCACCATGCACATAACGCAGAGGCCATTGGTTGAGGCCTTCGTTCTGGGTGAACCCCAGCAGCGTATGGTGGGCCAGGTCAGCCACGGCTTGCGGTGTGCCGTATTTTTCCAGGTAAGCCGGGCTGGCGACGATGTGCAGCGGGCTGCAACCCAGGGAGCGGGCATGCAGCGTCGAGTCGGTCAGGGTGCCAATGCGAATGGCGATGTCGGTACTCTGCTCCAGCAGATCGATGATCAAATCGTTGCTGTTGAGTTCGAGCTGGATGTCGGGGTAAAGCCTGCGGAATTCATCGATGTAGGGCACGATGGCGTGCAGCATGAACGGTGATGCCGCGTTGATCCGCAGCCGCCCGGACGGTGTTTGCTGGCGTGAGGACAGGCGCTCTTCGAGCTCATCCATCTGATCGAGAATCCGCTTGGCGTGTTCGAAGAAGTACTTGCCCTCTTCGGTCAGGTCCATGCGCCGCGTGGTGCGGTTGATCAACGTGGTGTCGAGCTTGGCCTCCAGCCGCGACAGCGTACGACTGACCGCCGAAGGCGTTTGCCCGACTTGCTCGGCCGCCGCAGAAATCGACCCGCATTCAATCACGCAGACGAAAACCTGCAACTCATCGGATCTGGCTTTCACGTGTGTCCTCTTTTGCGAGTCGGCGCGGCGATCTTCCTGGCCGTTGCATCGGATAGTAGCCGAGCACTACGCCTTGAGGCCAAACACCTCTGCCAAATGCTGCTCATAGCGCGCCACGTCGCCTTCGATGTTCGGGCGCTTCATCACGTCCACACACAGGAACGTCGGCAAACCGGTCATGCCCAGGAACTCGTTGGCCTTGTGGAACGGGAAGTACACCGCGTCCACGCCTTTGGCTTCGAAGAAATCGGTCGGGTCGTCGAAGGCCTGCTGCGGGGCGTTCCAGGTCAGCGACAACATGTACTGCTTGCCGTGAATCAGGCCGCCGCTGCCGTACTTCTGCGACGCGTCCGAACGGGTGCGACCGTCGCTGGCATAGAGGCTGCCATGGCCTTCGGTGAAGACTTCATCAATGTACTTTTTCACTGTCCACGGCGCGCCCATCCACCAGCCGGGCATCTGGTAAATGATCACGTCGGCCCAGAGGAACTTGGCCACTTCTTCGGCGACGTCGTAGCCCTCGTCGATGAAAGTGGTTTTGACATCCATACCGCCGCGATCCAGCACGCTCAACGCGGCTTCATGCAGGGTGGCGTTGTAGCGGCCGTCGGAGTGTGCAAATTTTTTGCCGCCATTGAGTAACAGGACTTTTTTCATGGGAGGTCTCGGGAAGGTCGGGAATCGGATGGCGGCAGAGTACCGATCGACCTCACGCGGAGTAAGCGTCGATTTGGCAAAATTCATTTGACCTACAAGCACGAATCAACAGGCGATTGTTGCCTTAGACTGGCGCCAGTTCTGACTTGAGGAGAGATGTAGATGAGTGAAATCCAGGGATTCATCCTGCACGCCAAGACCCGTCCGGAAAAATCCGACGCCTTTGAAGCGTTTTTTAGCGGCTACGTGCAAGCGAGTCGAGCCGAACCCGGTTGCATCGAATACCACATGCTGCGCGACAAACAGGACCCGACCCTGTTCATCTTCTACGAGATCTGGCAATCCCAGGCCCACCTCGATGTGCACTCGAACCTGCCGCACATGAAGCAGTTCCTCGAGCAGCGCGATGAATACCTGGAACGGGATTTCGAGATCCGCGCCATCGACATGATCAGTCCGTCGTCCGCTAGCCGCTGATCAGCAAATGGCCGCCGAGCAATCCCAGGCCAACGAAGAACACGCGCTTGAACCACAGGGCGCTGATCCGCTGGCGCAGCGATTGCCCCAGCCACATGCCGAGCATGGCCGGGATCAGCGCCAACAGCGATGCGCTCAATTCGCCCCCGCCGAGCGCGCCGCGCCATAGCAAACCACCGGCCAGGGCCAGGGTCGAGACGGTGAACGACAGGCCCAGCGCCTGCACCAGCTGGTCCTTGCTCAAGCCTAGCGCTTGCAGATAGGGCACCGCCGGAATCACGAACACGCCGGTGGCCGACGTGATGATGCCGGTCAGCACGCCGCACAGAGGACCGAGCCAGCGTTCGCTGCGCCGCCCCACGCGCACAGTCGGCAGGAACAAACCGCTGAGCGCATACAGCAACAATGCCGCGCCCAACCCCCGCACCACCCAATGGCCACCGCTCAGGCCGACCCACAGCGTGCCTGCCCCGGTGCCGATGAAAATCGCCAGCAACATCGGCCACAACCGCTTGGCCAGCCCCGACAGATGCCCGCCGAATGCCAGTTGCCAAATGTTGGTCAGGGTCGCCGGAATGATCAGCAGCGCCGCAGCCTGCGTCGGCGCCATAGCCAGACCGAGCAGGCCCATGGCGACGGTCGGCAGGCCGAGGCCGATCACCCCCTTGATCATGCCGGCCAGTACAAAGGTGCCGATGACCAGCAGCGAAAGGGCCAAGCCGAGATGCTGATAGAACGCCGAGAGTGTATTCATGGGGCCATGGTGAGCCCGCGGGGGTTGATTGAAAATCTGCCATATACTGAGGCTGCCTCTCTTCAGACAAGAGGCTGAATAATCGGGTGCGGTATCTGACGCCATCGCGAGCAAGCTCGCTTGTATGGTAGGACTTGAAGGGAGGAGGAGGGACAAGGCTCGATTCTGACTGTTGACGCAGTACAGACCG